>JADGOY010000365.1 GCA_017882715.1 Nakamurella sp.
TTTGGTCTCACCCATCTTGACAAGTTCCGATGCCGTGCTGCGGGCGAAAGACTGTCTCTAGCAGTGCGAACTCGCGAAGCTCCTCGACCCGTGAGCGTCCGGCAACTGCGAGTCTTGCGGCGGTTACTCGGGCCAGGTGTGCGACCGGCCCCGAGCCAGCAGCTTCGCCCGGCCCGGCGCGCGAGCCCGGAACTTGTCAAGATGGGTGAGACCAAAGCGAGTTAGGCAGCTGAGGTCGGGGCTGCGGGCTGGTTGATCCAGGAGGCCTCCGGCAGGTTGAGGATCTTCGGTGTCGTGGTGGTGGTGAATCTGGTGGGGTGTTGGTCGCGGGCCGCGGCCAGGGTTTGTGCACGCCGCTGCTGGGCGTCGGCGGCGTGTCCGTAGTGAACGTCGCCGGGGGTATGAAGGCCGATCCCGAGGTGGCGATGATGATGATTATAGAAATCGACGAATTCGGACATGAACTCTCTCGCGGCCTGCAGGGAGCTGAACCGTTCGGGGAAGACCGGGGCGTACTTCAGTGTCTTGAACCACGCTTCGGAGTAGGGATTGTCGTTGGAAACCCTTGGCCTGGAATGGGATCGGGTCACTTCCAGGTCGGCGAGCAGGGTGGCGACGGTCTTGCTGGTCATCGACGTTCCGCGGTCGGCGTGCACCACGTGCGGCACGCCGTGGACGTTGAAGACCTCGGTCATCATTTCCACCGCGAGCGGCCCGGACTCGGCGTTGTGCACGTGCGCGCCGACGATGTACCGGGAGTAGATGTCGATCATCACGTAGCAGTCGAAGTACTGGCCCCGGACCGGCCCGGCGAGCTTGGTGATGTCCCAGGAATAGACCTGCCGCGGCGCCGTCGCGACCAGCTCTGGCACCGCCCTGGGCGGGTGGGTCGCCTGCCGGCGACGGTCCCTGACCTGCGTGTTCTCCCGCAACACCCGGTACATCGTGGACACCGAGCACAGGTACACGCCCTCGTCGAGCAGTTGCGCGTAGATCTGCAACGGTGCCTGGTCGACGAACCGCGGCGAGTTCAACACCTCCAGGACGTGCGCCCGTTCGGCGTCGCTGAGCTTGTTCACCGGCTCGACCGCCACCCGGCCCGGCAGCACGGCCGGCTCCGCCGGTGCGGCGTGCCGGCGGGCGGCGCTGGCCCGGGACACTCCGGTCAACGCCGCCGCTTGCCGGGTCGGGATGTCGGCGGCTTCGAGTTCGTCGTAGGCGGCCATCAACGCTTGAACGGCCGGCTGTCGGTGTCCGCGCTCTCGGAGATCTCGTCCAAGAGCGCGCGTGCTTTTCCCATTATATCAAGCGCCGCTTCGGTTTTCGCCAGACGACGCCTGGTCAAGTCGAGCTCGCGGGTCAGCTTGGCGATCTCGGCCTGTTCCGGCGACGGTCGCCCGACCTTCTCGCCCGGCGCCTTCCCCTCCAGAACTCCGGCGTCCCGCAGCCGCCGCCACTCGGTGACCTGCGACGAGTACAGGCCCTCCGATCGCAAGTAGGCGCCGCCACCCGCGCCGTCGGCGCAGGCCGCCTCGTACGCGGCGAGGTGAGCAAGCTTCTCCCGGGCGGTGAACGACCGCCGCGGTCTCGGGCCACCCGCACGGGGGCCAGCAGAGGAATCCATCAGGCCATCCTGGCCGATCACAGCAACAGCAGACATCGAATCGAACCTGTTCTCGCCCTGCGTCAGGCGGACTTGCTATGAACCGCTGGTCTCAACTCACCTTGACACGCAGTCGCCGGCGGTCCATCGTGGCCGGCGACATGGACAGCAACGCCGGTCCGGCGTCGTCGGTGATCACCGGCTCCTGGAAACGTCCCAGCGTGGGTACCAACTCGGTCATGATCGCGGCCAGTCGCTGCCCCGTCGGGGCGCCCAGCACCGCCCAGCACCACCCAGCAGGGCGCCAGCTCGGCAATGAGGTCCGCGCCGTGGATCGGGCGCCCCGCCGCAGTGCCCGCGGCCGCACCACTGGGCGTCACCCCGAACCACCAGCGCAGACACGCCGCCCAGCCGGACCTTCCTCCATGAGGCAATGAACCGACCGCGCGATGCTGTCAGATGTTTGACCCAGGGTCTTGTATTGACACAGGTGAAGATGTTAAAATCGAACATGCATACAAGGATCAAAGCTGACGATCGACGGTTGGGCGGGTGGGTCCGGTGAGTTCGAGGGGTGACGTCTTCGGCCGGGCCAACGGATCGCAGACCGCGGGTGGTCCGCCGCCGTTGGGAGCTCGCTCGTGGTCGGAGCTCGCTGCCGGAGCCGGTCGTCCTGAGTCGCTCAGCGCAGTCACGCAGGTGGACCCGAGCGCTCTGTCCGGCGCCGAATTGGTCGACGCCATCGTCGCGTCGGAGAAGGCGCTGTCCCTCCTGACGGCCAGGCAAATGGGATTGCTCACCGAGTTCGCCCGGCCAGGACGGGCCGGCAACGTCTCCGAACTTGTCGCTGAACTGATGGACAAGGGTGGTCAGGGCCGCCGTCCGGACGGCGAGATCGACCTCGACACCGTGGAAACCCTGGTGCATGAGCGCGCTGCGTCGCTCGCGTCGGCCGAAGTCGCTGCGGCGCTGCAGATCTCGCCGATCACCGCAGGTTCGCGGGTTCGCAAGGCACAGGATCTCTGTGACGGGCTGCCGGCGACGGTGGATGCCCTGGCCACCGGTCGGATTGATCGCGGTCGGGCCTGGCTGATCGCCGAGCGGACAACTCCGCTGAGCCCGTCGCTCCGCGAAGCCGTCCAAGATCGGATCCTCCCGATCGCCGAAGACCGCTCCGCGGGCAACCTTCGCAGTCTGCTGGACCGGGCGGTGATCGCGGCGGACCCCCACGCTGCCGAGAACCGGGAGCGCAAGGCCAAACGCGACCGGGAACTGGTGTTGCGCTCGCTGCCCGATGGCATGGCCTCGGTCAGGGCGAATGCGCCCGCTGATGCCGCCATGTCGATCTTCACCCTCGCCGATCTACTCGCTGAGCGAACAGGCGCCGACGATGATCGACCGGTGGCGGCACGACGCGTCGACGCCTGGCACGACATCGCCGAACAGCT
>JADGOY010000027.1 GCA_017882715.1 Nakamurella sp.
TCTACGACAACGTCCGTAAGTTCGTCCTCTACATCTTTGCCCACGCGGTGCCGGAGGTCCTGCCGTTCTTGGTGTTCGCCCTCGCCGGTGGCGCGGTTCGCTGCCGCTGACGGGGCTCCAGATCCTGGCCATCGACCTGGGCACCGAAACCCTGCCGGCGCTGGCGCTGGGTCGCGAGCCCGCCGAACCCGGTCTGATGTCGCGGCCACCGCGGCGACGGGAGAACGTGATCGACCGGCGCCTGCTACTGCGGGCCTGGGGCATCATGGGCCTGGTCGCAGCCGCGCTGGTGCTGGCGGCCTTCTTCGCTGTTCTGCTGCGCGCGGGTTGGCATTGGGGCGCAGACGCCTCGGACGGCAGTCCGCTGCATCTGGCCTACCTGCAGGCGACAACGGCGAGCTTCGCGGGAATCGTGGCCTGCCAGCTCGGAGCGGCAATGGCGTCCCGCGCCGAATACGCCTCGCTTCGTAGCATCGGGTTCTTGGGCAACCGCCTGCTCCTCGGCAGTATGGCTTTCGAGGTCGTCTCTGCCGCAGCGGTGATCTACCGGGCGGCGCTGCAGACGGTCTTCGGCACAGCGGGCCTGCCGCTGTGGGTCGTCCTGATGATGCTGCCTTTCCCGGTGCTGGTCTGGTCCGCCGACGAGCTCTACCGGTGGATAGGGCGACGACGCCGGAAACCGCACTGGGCCAGTCCCGATCCGGGAGTGCCGAAGTCCCTGTCGGAAAGGACCCAAGACCCTACTGGCGATGTCGTCGGGCGCGTTTGCTGAGGGGTTGAGGACCGGTCAACTCCATGAACAGGAGGTCCATCGTGAATATCGTGGCGCGGAAACATACTCTCGTGCCTGATCTTTTCGAATGGGCGGAGTCGTTTCCACCATTCTCCACCGCGCGGTCGTTCCGAGGCCCGCAGATCATCCGAATCGAGGATGCGCTGGAAGAGGGCCACTACGTCATCCGGGCGGAACTGCCGGGCATCGACCCGGACAACGACGTCAAGGTCACCGTCGCGGACGGCTTGCTGGTCATCGACGCCGAACGGACCGAGGAAAAGCACGACAAGTCCCATTCCGAGTTCCGTTACGGATCATTCCGGCGGGTCCTGCCGCTGCCCCCGGGTGCCAAGTCAGATGACATCACGGCGAGATACGCCGACGGCATCCTCACCGTGACGGTTGGCGTCGCGGACTCCGTCCCCCAGAACCAGCCCATTCCGATTGAACGCGGCTGACACGCGACATCGAAAGTCTTGCCGAGGACTTTCTCGCCGGCCGGGACCGGCTGTTCGAACGACGCGTCGCCGATGGCCGCATCGTCGACGGCCACGGCGATCTCGTCTGCGACGACATCTTCTGCCTGTTCGACCTGATGGGAGGGCGCCTCCGACGCGAACCCGCAGGTCGCGGCCCGGATGGCCACCGACACCGATCCGTGGTCCGACGCCGTCCGGCTGTCCACCGCTGGGCCCGCGGATGACGACGCTGGAGCAGCTCCTGCCGCGGCTGGTACGAATACAGAGCGTCGTGAGCCCAGCTGTCCCACAGGTGCGCACCAAGCGAGAGGATGGGTATGACCACACTGCCAGGCGGGTCCCCGGAGGTTGGCCGCCCACCGTTCACCGGCGTCGACGCGATCCGGGCGGACGGTGGGCTGGTACATATCCGGCCGGTGGTCGCCGGGGATGCTGATGCGTTGCGAGCACTGCACGCCCGGGTGTCCGACCGGTCGATGTACTTGCGCTTCTTCGGCATCAGCCGCTCCGCCGGCGAGAAGTATGTGACGCTGCTGATGCAGCCGGCGAGCCCCTCGCACCAGACGTTGACGGCATGGGTCGGCGAGCAACTCGTTGGGGTCGCCGGCTTCGAGCGGTCGAGGGGCGACACTGCCGAGGCCGCGTTGCTGGTGGCCGACGATCGTCAGCAACAGGGGATCGGCACTCTGCTGCTGGAGTACCTGGCGGACTTGGCACGGCGCAACGGTATCCACCGATTCGAAGCCGATGTGCTCACCGAGAACGTCCTCGCGTTGCGGACGCTACGCGACCTCGGTTGCGCGGAGCAGGTCCGCTTCGATGCAGGCACAGCGCGCGTCGTCGTTGACCTCTCCCCCGAGGAGGAAACGATCACGGCGATCGGCGCGCGAGAACGATCGGCCGAAGAAGTCAGCCTGCGACACATCCTCGCGCCCGCGTCGGTCGCGGTGGTCGGCGCCGGCGATCGACCCGAATCGGTGGGCCATCAGGTGTTGCGCAACATCATGGTCGGTGGTTTCAGGGGCGCGGTGTACCCGGTGAACCCCCACCATGAATCGGTGCTGGGGCTGGCCTGCGTGGCGTCCCCGCGGGACCTTCCGGTGGCCACCGACCTCGCGGTTGTCGCGGTACCGGCCGATCGGGTTGCTGGGGTGGTCCGTGACTGCGGCGCAGCCGGAGTACATGGGTTGATCCTGCTCACGGCCGGATTCGGCGAGACCGGCGACGCCGGCATGGCGCGGCAGGAGGAGGTGGTCGGCATCGCCCGCACCTTCGGTATGCGGGTCGTCGGCCCGAATTGCCTGGGACTGGTCAACACCGACCCCGCGGTTCGGCTCAACGCCACCTTCGCCGCCATGACGATGCGGCCAGGCCGGCTCGGTGTGATATCCCAGTCCGGGGCTTTGGGCATCGCCGTGGTGTCCGCTGCGGCGAGATGGGGTCTGGGTATCTCGCAGTTTGTCTCGGTGGGCAACCGGGCCGATGTGAGCAACAACGACGTGCTTCTTGCCTGGGAACGGGACGAACGTATCCAGGTCATCGCCCTGTACGTGGAGTCCGTCGGAAACCCGCGCAAGTTCGCCCGGATCGCCCGCAGGGTCGCCGCGAGCAAACCGATCATCGCGATCAAGGCCGGGCGCTCCCCGGCCGGCCAGCGGGCGGGTCTATCGCACACCGCCGCAGCCGCTGCATCCGATGTCGTGGTCGATGCGCTGTTCACCCAGGCGGGGGTGCTGCGAGTCGACACGATGGAACAAATGCTCGACGCCGCCAGGGTTCTCTGTGAACAGCCGTTGCCGCGCGGTCGCCGGGTCGTGGTGGTCGGCAACTCCGGTGGTCCGGGCATTCTCGCCGCGGACGCCGCCGAAAGTACTGGCCTGGAAGTTGTCACGTTGCAGTCCGAGACCGAACACCAACTGCGACAAGCAATCCCGGCCGCTGCATCCTGCCGGAACCCGGTTGACCTCGGGGCTGCAGTGCGGCCCACTGAATTGGCTGCGGCGCTGCGCCTGCTGCTCGCCGCGGCCGAGGTCGACGCGGTGTTGACGGTGCTCACCGATACCGCCGTCACGAGTTCCGACGAGGTGATGAGTGGTATCGCTGCAGCGGCGGCGGTTGCCGGGACGGAGAAACCGGTGGTTGTCACCCGGGTCGGAAGCGAACCCTGCTCGATCCCGATCGCCGGTTCGGAGCGGCTGTTGCCGGTGTTCACCTTTCCCGAACCGGCTGCCGCGGCCCTGGCGACCGCCTGGCGATACTCACGAATGCGGACCGCGCCGGTGACACCGGTCAACCGCCCCACGGGTATCGACGAAGATCAGGCCAGCGCGCTGGTCACCCGGGCGCTGGTGGCCGGCGCCGATTGGCTCTCGGCGGGGGACGTCGCCCACCTGTTGACCTGCTATGGCCTCCCCGTCAGCCCGCAGCGCGTGGTCGGCGATGCCGACGCCGCGGTCGTCGCGGCCGCGAAACTCGGCTACCCACTCGCGGTCAAGCTCGCCGAGGGTGGCGTGCACAAAACCGATGTCGGCGGAGTCCGCCTCGGGGTGTCGGACGAGGCCGAGCTACGCCGCGCCTTTGCCGAGATGGCAGCGTTGCGTCCTGGTACACCCGCGGTGCTGCTGCAACCGATGACGCCGGCAGGCACCGAGGTGATCATCGGCGCCGTCCAGCACGATCAGTTCGGGCCTGCGGTGATGATCGGATCGGGTGGCATCCTGGCGGAATTGATCGCCGACAGGGCTTTCCGGCTCGCCCCGCTCACCATGCAGGACGCGCAGAACATGCTCGGTGAGTTGCGCACGGCCCGGCTGTTCGAAGGGTATCGAGGCGCACCGGTCGTGTCCCGGTCGGCGGTGGCCGACCTCGCGGTGCGCATCGGCGCGCTCGCGGATGACCTGCCGGAAGTCGCAGAGCTGGACCTGAACCCGGTGATCTGCCGCGGGGAGAACGTGGTAATTGTCGACGCCAGGGTGCGTATCGCCGTCGCGCCACCCAGACCCGATACGCTGCTGCGGGGGCTCTCCTGACCGAGGCAACCGCCACATCACCGGGCGCATCACTCCGGGCGTGAACTCCCCCCCTGCAGGATCTCCTGCGCGACCTGCCAGCGCGCGAAGGCCAGCCGGGCGTCGGCCAGCGCGTCGTGCCGGTCGGTGCCGGGCCCGGGAATCGCCGGCGAACCCGCCGCCTCCCAGTGCTGGCGGATCTCCCTGGTGAGCCGCGGGACGTCGCGCGGCAGGTCAGGCATCGAGCCCCACAGCTGGGCCAGCACCACGTGGTCGTAGGCGGCATACCACGCCCACAACTCGACCGGCAGCCTCGGCGCAGACAGGAACGCGTACAGCTCGTCGCGGATGGCCGACCGGGACCGCCAGGCAGGGTCGGCGGGCGGCGGCAGCTTGGCCAGCACGTGGCGGCGAACCCACGGATTGGCCCGACCGGGATCGAACTCGGTGGACACCGCATAGAACTCGCGGCCGTCCTGCGCGATGACACCGATCGAAATCAGTTCGATCGTGCGGCCATCCTCGATGAATTCGCAGTCATAGAAGTACCGCGCGACCGGTCCGATCGGGGTGGGGCGAACCAAGGTGGGGATCAGCCGGCCTTGGTCCCCGGCAGGCGGGTCACCGTTCCAGGACCGCGGCCCTCCGGGAGCGTCGCCGTACCGGCGGTAGCGCCGCCAGTCGCGGAACCGGCTGCGGATGCAGCGGCCGCAGCTGCAGCTGCAGCTGCAGCTGCTTCAAGCTCGGCCTTCACCTTGGTCGCGTACACGTCCACATATTCCTGGCCGGACATCTCCATCAGCCGGTACATGATCTCGTCGGTCATCGACCGTTCCACGAACCGATCACCGGCCAGACCCTCGTACCGGGAGAAATCCAGCGGCCGGCCGACGATCATGGTGATGCGACGCGGGCGCCACATCTTCGAACCGATCGGATTGACCTTCTCGGTACCGAGCATCACCAGCGGGACGACGGGAACGCCCGCTTCCAGTGCCATCCGCGCGACACCGGTCTTGCCCCTGTACAACCGACCGTCCGGCGAACGGGTGCCCTCCGGGTAGATGCCCAGCAGCTTGCCCTCCTTGAGCAATCGCACCCCGGTCATCAGCGCGTCGTGCGCCGCGGACGCGCCGCTGCGATCGATCGGCACCTGGCCGACCCCGGAGAAGAACGCGTGCTTGAACCGACCCTTGATGCCCTTCTCGGTGAAGTACTCACTCTTGGCCAGGTAGGTGACGCGACGCTTGATGTGCAGCGGGGTGAAGAACGAATCGGCCACCGACACGTGGTTGCCGGCCAGAATCGCGCCGCCAGCTTCGGGCACGTATTCGGCGCCGATCACCTTGCAGGGAAAGAACAATCGGAGGATTGGACCGAGTAGGACGTACTTGACAAGGTTGTAGAGCACGCGGGAAAACCCCTTAGCTCGCGGATGACGACTGCGACAACCGTACGCTTCGGCGCAAACCTCCGCCGCCTTCCCGGCCATCACGGCGGGTCCCGTAGCCAACCGTGCGACCATGGAGGCAGGACCCGGAGTTCAGGAGCGCAGATGACCGATGCGACCGCAGACCAGGCGACGCGGGCGTACAGCCACGACGGCAACGACGTCGGGGTGGTGCTCTGTCACGGGTTCACCAGCGCACCTGGGTCGATGCGTCCGTGGGCCGACCACCTGGTCGCCGAGGGGTACTCGGTGCGGTTGCCGCTGTTGCCCGGGCACGGCACCCGCTGGCAGGACGCGAACCGGACGACCTTCGACGACTGGCTGGGCGCCGTCACCCTCGTGGTTCAGGATCTCGCGTCGACCTGCCGAGCCGTCGTGGTGATGGGACTGTCGATGGGCGGCACCCTGGCGCTCCGGCTTGCCGAACTGAACTCGGACACGATCGCCGGGCTGGTGCTGGTCAACCCGTCGGTGACGACGCTGCGCAAGGAGGCGAACCTGCTCCCGGTGCTGCGCTATGTGCTGCCGATGTTGCCGCCGATCGCCGGCGACATCGCCAAACCGGGGGTCGTCGAACCCGGGTACAACCGGCTTCCGGTGAAGGCCATGCACTCGCTGTGGCAGGCCTGGCCGATCGTCCGGCGAGATCTGCCCCTGGTCACCGCGCCGGTGCTGCTGCTGCACTCGCGGGTGGACCATGTCGTCGAACCCATCAACTCGCAGATCGTTCTCGACGACATTTCCTCGACGGACGTGACCGAGATCTGGCTGGAGAACAGCTACCACGTGGCGACGCTGGACTACGACGCCGAGGAGATCTTCACCTCGTCGGTGGAGTTCATCGAGAAGGTCACCGCGGGGTTGCCGTGACTGTCACACCCGGAGCGGACGACGAACCGGTGCGCCGGGCGGGTGACGAACCGCCGGCCGAGCCGGCCGGTGATGCGCGCTCGGTGTCCGGCGAGCCCTCGGACACCGATGTCGACGCCGCCTTCGCGGCCATCGTTTCGGGGATCGCGCCGCACATGCGGTGGGTCGCCGACGATCCGGCGGTTCGGGCCGGCCCGGCCGAGCCGGGTGATGCACCCGGTGGATCCGAATACCGGCCGCCACCCGGGCGCCCGGACACCGAGCATCCGTCCGGGCGGGAATCGGCCACCGAACGCGCCAGGCGGCGGGAGTTGCGCCGGCTGGAGCGCGCCATGGAGGTCGAGGCCTACGAGGCCCAGAAGGCCGCACGCGAGGCCGAGCTGGCCGCTGACGACTCGCACTACACGCCGCCCGAGCCGCCTCCGCTGCCCCGACCGAAGGGCCGGACGATCGGCGCCGTGCTGCTGATCGTCGCCGGGATCCTGCTCATCGCGCGACCCGGGCTGCTGGCCGTGGGGCCGGATCTGGTGCTGGTGCTCGCGCTGCTCCTGCTGCTGAGCGGTGCCGGGCTGTTGGTCGCGGGGATGCGGCGGCACCGCGGCCCGTCTGATGGCCAGGGTGATGGGGATGGGGACGACGGCGCTGTCGTCTGAGTCTGTAGTGCGAAGGACCGCCTGACGGTCAGCGTTCGGCGGCCATCAGGGCCGCCCCGATGATGCCCGCCCGGTCGCCGAATCGCGCCAGCTCGACCCTCGGGATGGGCCGGTGCCCCGCCCCGGTGATCAGCTTGGCGAACTCGGAAACGGCCAGCGGCAGGAACATCCCGGCCGCGCTGGCGACGCCGCCGCCGACCACGATGACCTCGGGATCGAGCACATCGGTGACCAGGGCCAGACCGGCAGCCAGCCACCGCCCGATGTCGTCCATCGCGGCCAGGGCCGTCGGATCTCCCTCGGTGGCGGCCACCGCGACCATGGTGCCGGTGATCGCGGCCGGATCCCTCTCGCACAATTGCAGCAGCACCGGTGCGTCGCCCCGCGTCATCAGATGTCGGGTGGTCTCGGCCAGCGCCGTACCCGAGCAGTACCGCTCCCAGCACCCGTACTTGCCGCACGGGCAGTCCCGACCGTCGGGCACCACGGTCAGGTGGCCCAGCTCCGGTGCCACCCCGTGCGCGCCGCGGTAGATCTGACCGTCGATGATCAGCCCTGCGCCGATCCCGGTGCCCAGCGCGATCAGCAGGGCGATCGGCGCTTCTGCCGCCGCGCCTCGCCGATACTCCGCCCAGGCGGCCGAGTTGACGTCGTGGTCCATCACGACCGGAAGGTTGACCCTCGTGGAGATCCGGTCGGGCACGTCGGCGTCCCGCCAGGCCAGGTGGGGGGCGAACATCACCCGCTGCCGGTCCCGGCTGACGAACCCGGCAACCGCCAGACCCACCGCCGAAACCTGTTGAGCGGCAGTCAGTTTCGAGATAAGGGTAACAAGCAGGTCCTCGGTCTCGCCCTCGGTGTGCGGTGTCCGGTCCCGCAGCGACGCCAGGATCTCGCCGGCGGAGTCGATGACGGCAGCGCGCACGGAGGTGCCACCGATGTCGATGCCGATCGTGGGCAGCGCGGGAGTCACCGCGCCGGTCGGTCGCGTGGGGTTCGTCATCTGATGTCGATGTGCTCGAGACCCCCAGGGCGGCCGCGGGCAGGAGATCCGGGTTGGCCCGGCGAACGGTGGTCGCCGGGCGCGCTGGCGGTCGCTCCGCCGGCGGCGCCCGCGCCACCCGCCGTTTCTGGCTCCGGCAACAACGACCGCAGGGTGCGCACGATCAGCAGCGCCCCATCGACCAGCCTGGCTGTCGCTTCCGGACGCTCCCCGCGCAGCACCGCAAGAATTCGGCACAGCGGGCAGGCGGTGCACGACGCGCCGGGTATGGAGCCGCACTCCGGGCACTGGCCGTCGGGGCCGAGTCGAGGGGCGGACCGGGTGGGTGCCGTGCGCTGGTCGGCAGCGTCGGGGGTTCCTTCGCCGGAGGTCGGATCGCCGGCACGATCGCCGGGTGGATCGCCGGGTGGATCGCCGGGTGGGGGCACCTGCCCGGTCGGGGACGGGCCGGCGGACGCCGCCGCCGGTCGCATCGAGGTCAACCGATCGGCGACCACGTCCAGCAGCAGGGCGGCCTCGACCGCGAGCGGGCCGATCGAAGGGACGCCGGCCCGGCTCGGCCCGCCGTCCGATTTATCCGCCCGGCCCGGTCCGTCGGTCGCGCCCGGTCCATCGGTCGCGCCCGGTCCATCGGTCGCGCCCGGGCCATCGGTCGCGCCCAGGCCATCGGTCGCGCCCAGGCCATCGGTCGGGCCGGGCCCGTCCGTCGGGCCGGGCCCGTCCGTCGGGCCGGACCCGGGTGGCGTCACGCCGTGCCTGTCATGGGCTCGGTGACGTCGCCGAGTACGGACTCGCGCAGGCTCTGTGGCCATTGACCCGGATCGGCGTCGAACCCGATCAGCAGTCGGCCATGGTCGAACTGGGCTCCGCTCACGGTGCAGCGCCGCAGCACGGAGGGCAGGGAGATCCGGCGGCGGACATCGCCGACCGTCACCACCAGGTCGTCACCCGATCGCGACAACGTCAGATCGCCGCGCTCCACCAGCGGGAGCGGGAGAGCCAATCGGTACTGGCCGTCGGCGCCCTCGATGTCGATGCCGAGGGAGTGACAGGTGGACGCCAGCGGATCGCCCTCGCCGAAGACCATTCTCGCAAATTCCGAGAGTGGCTGCACACCAACGGGTTCACCCGGGATCATAGGGGCACGGTGAATCGTCATACCCTCGAACGACTCGGATACCTGGACGAGCGCCTCGCGCTGCGCCTCGCGTTGCCGGCGCAGAAACTCACCGCCGGCGTCCGGCGGGAGCACCCGATTGACCATCGCCGCCTCGACGGTGAATCCGTACAACGACAGTGCCGTGAACAACCGGCGAGCCTCCGCGATCACCACCCGCTCGGGGGTCAGCACCAACCGCACCCCGGTGATGTCCGGGTCCGCCAGCAGGGTTCGGGCGGCCATCAACTCGGCCAGCAGCTCACTGAACGCGTCCCGAACCGCGGTCGTGGGCACAGAGCCGGGTATCCCGGTGAAGGAGGCCGCGATATTGCGGAGCACCCGGTGCGGGGTACCCATCAGGCGCTGGGCGTAGAAGCCGATCGTCTCCGGCAGCGCGAGCAGGCGCAGCGTCTCACCGGTCGGGGCGCAATCGACGACGATGACGTCGAAGTCGCCGGATTCGGCAAGCCTGCGCAGTTCGAGCAGCGCCACGATCTCCTCGGCGCCGGGTAGCACGGTGAGCTCCTCGGCCTGCACCTCTGCCATGCCTCGGGCGGCGAGCACGCCGACCAGGTAGCCGCGGATCTGCGACCAGTTCTGCTCGAACCGGCCGCGGGTGTCGACCTGGGCCGCCCAGAGCCCGGGGACGCCGTCGACCGGCGTCGGATCGCCACCGACCGCGACCGCCAGCACGTCGGCGACCGAGTGGGCGGGGTCCGTGGAGAGCAGCAGGGTGCGCGAGCCCCGTTCGGCGCACGCCAGCGCGGTTGCGGCGGAGATGGTGGTCTTGCCGACCCCGCCCTTGCCGGTGTGCAGCGCGATCCTGGTACCCGGCCTGACCGCCGAGCTCACCCGGCCTCGACCCGCTTGCGGAGCTCCTTCAGGGCCGTGTCCAGGATCACCCGCTCGGCCTTGCGACGCAGCACGCCGATCATCGGCACCGCGAGGTCCACGGAGAGTGTGTACGTCACCTCGGTGCCCTTCGGGGTCTCGCGCAGCATGTAGGACCCCTCCTGCGCTTTCTGCAGCTGACCGTGAACCAGGGTCCAGGACACCGACAGGCCGTCCGGCGCCCAGACGTAGGCCAGTTCGTAGGTGTCCTTCAGCAGCCCGGCATCCATCGTCAGACGGACCTGCGCAGGACGGTGTCCGTCGCCCGGATCGGTGATCTCGGTGCTCTTGACCGATCCGGTCCATTCCGGGTACGCGTCGAAGTCGGCGATCACATCCATGATGGCGGCGGGGTCGGCAGCCATCATCAGCGACTGCGAAGAAGGTGAGCCCATGGGTGGAAGGCTACCCAGGTCGCGGGAGGTCGGCTGCGCACTGGCCGGAGAGATCCGGCGGTGCAACGCGCGGCTGAGCGAGCGCCACCCCGCACGGTCCGTCCTGCGATAGTTGCCCGGTTCATAGCAGTCGTAGGGTCTATTCGCCGACCGTGCCGTGCTCGACGCGCCATCGGCGGGTCAGGTGCACGGAGTCGAGCATCCGCCGGTCGTGGGTGATCAGCAGCACTGTTCCGCTATACAAATCCAGGGCCCGTTCCAGCTGCTCGATGGCGGGCAGGTCGAGATGGTTGGTGGGCTCGTCGAGCACCAGCAGGTTGACCCCCTTGGCCTGCAACAACGCCAGGCAGGCTCGGGTCCGCTCCCCCGGTGACAATGAGATAGCCTGGCGCACAACGTGATCGGCTGTCAATCCGAACTTCGCCAACAGCGTGCGGATCTCCGCCGGGGCGACGTCCGGCAGCTGCGCGGCGAACACCTCCAGCAGGCTGCCCGGCCCGGCGAACAAACCCCTGGCTTGGTCGACCTCGCCGACGGCGACCTGCGCTCCCATGCTCACCGTGCCGGCGTCCGGGCGGAGCCGACCGAGCAACAACGCCAGCAGGGTCGACTTACCGCTGCCGTTCGGGCCGGTGATGCCGATACGGTCACCGATGTCGACCTGCAGATCGAGCGGGCCCAATTCGAAGTCACCGCGGCGGATGTGGGCGCCACGGGCGGTGAGGACGACCGCACCCGAGCGCGGCACCGAGCCTCCGGCACTGATGGTATATCGCAAATCCCATTCCCTACGGGGCTCCGGGACATCGGTGAGGCGTTCGATCGCTCGCTCGGTCTGGCGGGCCTTCGCGGCCTGTTTCTCGGCCTGTTCGACGCGCGCCCGATGCCCGATCTTGTCCGGGTCCCGCGGCCGCTTCGCCTCTCGGCGCAGTCCCTTCTCAGTCCACGCGCGCCGGGTGCGCGCGCGTTGCTGGAGTTCGGCCTTGTGATCGGCGAACGCTTCGTACGCGTCGCGCGCATGCTGGCGGCCCAGCTCCCGCTCGTCCAGGTACGCCTGGTAGCCCCCGCCGTAGACACCGACCTGCTGCTGCGCCAGATCGAGTTCGACCACCGTGGTGACGCAGCGGGCCAGGAATTCCCGGTCGTGCGAGACCACCACCAGGCCGGACCGCTGATCGGTGACAAAGCGCTCCAATCGGGTCAGCCCGTCCAGGTCCAGATCGTTGGTCGGCTCGTCGAGCAGCAGGACGTCGAACCGGGACAGCAGCAGGGCGGCCAGCCCGACCCTGGCCGCCTGGCCGCCGGACAATGAGGTCATCACGGTCGCGGGGTCGATCGCCGGCCCGAGATCGTCCAGCACGACGCCGATCCGCTCGTCCAGGTCGGCGGCGCCCAGTGCCAGCCAACGGTCCAGCGCAGCGGGATAGTCGTTCGCGCTGGCCTTCAGTGCTGTTTCGCCGCCGCTGGTTTCGCCGCCGCTGGTTTCGCCGCCGCTCTCCGACCTTTCGCGTTCCCCGCCGGATGCGGCCAGCGCATGCGCCGCTTCGTCCAGCGCCGCCTGGGCGTCGGCGACGCCGGTGCGCCGGTGCAGATGGCCGAGAATCGTTTCGCCCGCCCGGCGCTCGAGCTCCTGTGGCAGGTAGCCGACAGCGGCATCGGGCGGGCTCCGCCGGACACTGCCGTCCTGCGGCACGTCAAGCCCCGCGAGCAACCGCAACAGTGTCGACTTGCCCGCGCCGTTGACCCCGACCAAACCGACGACGTCACCCGGCCCGACGACCAGGTCCAGCCCGGAGAACAGCGCCCGGGCGCCGTGCCCGGCGGCGAGCCCGCGCGCGAGCAGTGTTGCGCTCATGGCAGGAATGATGCCGGAGGTGGCCAGCCGATCGCGCCCGGCCCGGCGCCGCTGACCGTGTCCGACCGCGGGCCGACCCACCATCAACCCAGGTGCACGTCGAACGGCCGCGGAAAGCGTTGGAAATGGCCGACATTCACGCATTCCGTGCGCCCGCGACGGATGCGCCGGCTCAGCGGCTGGTGAACATGTCCGAAAAGCGCCAGAGCCGGGGCGTGCGCGTCGATCGCCTCCCGCAGGCCGGGCCCGAACATCTCCAGCCGGCCCGGCACGACGTCGTACCGCAGCTCGGCGATACCCGGCGGCACGTGCGAGCACAGGATGTCGACGGGGCCCAGGGCCTGGACGGCGGCCTGATAATCCTGCGCCGAGCGGACCAGCGGTTGCCAAGCGTGATCCGGCGGATGAAAGACCGAGCCCGGCCGGGCCGACCCGCCGGCCACGAAACCCATGGCTCGGCCAGCGATCTGGACGACCTCGGCGTCGCGGTACGGCAGCTGGGAGCCGGCGACGTCGTTCCACACGGCGGCGACGTCGACGTTGCCGAGGGTCAGCAGCGTGGACGGCCCGACCGCCGCCAGCACGTCCCGGTACAGCGCGGCCACCACGTCGGTGAGGACCCCGACCGGGTCGTCGGTGGATTCCCACAGGCCCCGGTTGAATTCGCGCAGTCGCAGGAAGTCACCAGCCACCCGCAGCGCGATGAACTGCCGGACCTTCTGCTCACCGAACACTCGGCCGAGGATGCCGGCGGACGGCTCCCAATAGTCGACGTAGTCGACCAGGTCGCCGAGCACGACGAGCTGTTGGGCCTGCCGGGCCACCTCGCCAAGCGCGGCGATGTTGCCGTGGACGTCGGAGACGAACGAGACTCGCACGGCCATCACGGTAATCGGCGCTCGCCTGATGGGGTCGAGTCGGCCGGTCAGACGTGGGCCTACCGGTTGACCGCGTGTCCGGTCGGGTTCGGGCCGGCGGCGGCCAACGGCACCACCTTGATCGGCACTCCGGGCATCGAGGCGTGCAGCACCATGCCGTTACCGACGTACATGCCGACGTGGCTGACCGGTGAGTAGAAGGTGACCAGGTCGCCCGGCAGCAGCGCCTCGAGCGGGATCTCCGGCAACGCGTCGGCCTGTGTCGCGCTGTTCCGCGGGATCTCGATGCCGGCCTGCTGCCATGCCCAGAGCATCAGGCCCGAGCAGTCGAAGCTGTCCGGTCCGACCGCACCCCACACATAGGGCAGGCCCTGCCGGCTCAGCGCGGCCGTCACCGCGATGCCCGCCTGAACGCTGGGCGCGTGCCGTGCCGCCCAGGCGGAGAACTCGGGTCCGGTGTCGACCGGCGGAACATCGTCGACGAGCCCGGAGCGGCTCCGCTGCGCAGCCTGTTCGGCCTGCCGGCTCTGTGCTGCCGCGGCCTGGTTGGCGGCTTCGGCGTCCGCCGTTGCGGCAGTGATGTCCGCGCTCGACAGTTGCGCGTAGGCAAGTTGGTAGACGGCGATCTCCGCGTCCAGCTGAGCCTTTCCGGTGTCCAGGTCCTCCCGCGCCCGCTCTGCCCGGGCTTCGGCCTGGTCTGCCTGATCCAGAGCGTGTTGCGCCTGGTCCTGGCCGGCCTGGGCGGCGGCCCGCGCGTCGTCGGCCGTCTTACGGGCGGCCAACGCGTCGGTGAGCGTCGTCCCCTGATCGTCGGCGACGCGGCTCAGTGAGGTGGCCTGGTCGAGGTAGTCCTGGGGAGATGCGGCGGTCAGCAGGACGGACAGTTCGGTGAGGCGGGCGCCGCGGAAGCTCGCGTTGGCGAAAGCGTTCACCTTCTCGCGGTAAGCGGCCACAACGGCGTCGGCCTCCGCTACCTCTTGCTGCTCGGCGGCCGTGACCTGCGCGGCAGCCTGCACGGCCGCTGCCTTGTCGGCCGCGGTGGCCTTCGCGGCGTCGACGGCGGCCTGCGCGGCCAGCACCTGCTCGTTGTACGTCTCGGCCCGTCGCGCGGCGTCGATCCACGCCTGCTTGGCCGCATCTGCACTCGCCGGCGCCGCCGGAACGGCCGAGGCCGCCGGGACGGCCGCTGGCGCCGGGACGGCCGCTGGCGCCGGGACGGCGGGGACGGCCGCTGGCGGGACCGCCTGGTCTGCGGCCGCCGGCAGCACCGCCACCAGACCGAACGCGAGCACGGCCGCGGCGACAATCACCGCGGCCGGGCGGCCGATGATGAAACCGATGGTCCGGGTCGGGCGCAGCGCGATCCGGCTGCCGCGGTGACCCCGGCGCGCGAGGTACCCAGTGTGGTGCGTCGTCACCGGAAAGGCGTGCCCTTCATCCTTGCCGCCTACCGGGTTAGCTGACGGATTCGGGCCAGGACAAGCCCTACCCTCGGTGATCGACGACAAGCGCGCAGCGCCGATCCCGGGGGATTCACCCCATTCAAGAACCTGGTTCCCCGGTTCGATGCTCGGGCATCGATTCGGCGGTGACCTGGCGGACCGCCCGACTGGCGGTCACGTTCCAAGGTCTCGGTTAGATTACGAGAACAACACGGACAGCCGCAATCGCCAAGGACCTCGTCATGTGCTCGAAACGGTGTTGACAACGTTGTCCACGCTGAGATTGCTGACCGGTTGTGAGCGAGCTCACCCGTTCGGGTGGCGGCAAGGTGGACTTGCCGAACCGGGACGGGCCCATCAGCAACACGTCTTGACTGCCGCCGTTCCGGGAGCCGCACGCTTACCTGCACCCGCCTACCTGCACGGGCTCACCTGCACCCTCCTACCGGCACGGGCTCGCCGGCACCCGCTCACCCGGAGAGCAGATCCGCCAACCGCTTCGCTGAAGACTCCCAATTCCATTGGCGCGCCACCCAGGCTCGGCCGGCCGCGCCCCACGCCGATCGAAGCGAGGCGTCCGTCAGTAACCCGACCGCAGCCTCCGCGATCGATTCGATGTCGCGTCCGTCCACGACCAGGCCGGTGTGGTCGGGCCGCACGGTTTCGGGAGCACCTCCCGACCGGCCGGCGATGACGGGCAGGCCGGTGGCCTGCGCCTCCAGGAAGACGATGCCCAGACCTTCGACGTCCAAACCTGATCCACGCGTCCGGCACGGCATCGCGAACACGTCGCCGGCTGCGTAGTGGGCAGGCAGATCCGACCACGGCACACCGCCGGTGAACACCACCCGATCAGCGACTCCGATGTGCTCGGCGATGCCGTGCAGCCGAGGCGCATGCGGTCCGTCCCCCACGATCAACAACACGACGTCCGGCACCTTGGCCAGCACGGCGGGCAGCGCGCGGATCAAGTTGTCCTGGCCCTTACGGGCCACCAGCCGCGAAACGCACAGCAGCACACGCACGTTGCGCAGACCGTAGGTTTGCCGAATCCTGCGCCTTGCCAACGGGTCCGGCCGAAAGATGCTGGTCCGCACTCCTGGCGGCAGGTACTCCAACGCCGCCATCGGGCCGAGCGCGGAAGCGATGCGATGCCGGGCGTACTGGCTGACGAAGGTGATGACGTCGTTGGATCGGCCGATTCGCCCCAGCGCACGTCGAGGGCCGGGCAGCATGGACCAGCCCACCTCGTGCCCATGGGTGCTCGCGACGGTCCGAACGATTCCCTCCGAACGCAGCCGTGGGGTCATCAGACTCAACGGAGCCGCCGCGCCGTACCAGATAGCGGAAATGCCCTGTTCGCGGATGAGCTCGACTGCCCTCCGGCGAACGGCCTCGCCCGGCAGCATCAGTGCGCCCGGATGCCGATGGACCCGGAATGGTTGCTGCGCGTCGAAATGCGCGTCGCCGACCCAGGAAGGCGCGTACACCACCAGATCGTCCGGGGGCAGGCGTTCGGCGAGCGACTGTACGTAGGACTGGATCCCGCCGGTCCGCGGCGGAAAGTCGTTCGTCACCAGCAGTGTCCGCCGCACGGAGGTGGGATCCAACCCTTCTGCTTTAGAGCGAGGTGCCCAGAGCATGACAGATCGCCGATGCGGACCCGGCAGGTCCGCATCGGCGATCTGAGGCATTGCGTGCCGCTGGCGGCGACTGGATGTGCCGTCGTCGCGGTCGGGGCTGCGCCCGTTGACCGTTGAGGCGCGCCAGGCGGCAGCCGCCGCTGTCCTGGTCCGACGGCGATCCCAGGGTCAGCCGACCCGGTGACCGACCGGGTTCGGCCCCGCGCCGGCGGCGGTGGTGATGTAGATCGGCATCGATTCGGTGGACGCATGGATGACCTGGCCGTTGCCGATGTACATCGCGACGTGACTCACCGGCGAGTAGTAGGTCACCAAGTCGCCCGGCTGCAGCTCGCTCAGCGGCACAACGGGGAGTTCGCCCTGACCGGCTGACGTGCGCGGAATCGAGACGCCCGCCTGTGCCCACGCCCATGAAGTCAGCCCGGAGCAGTCGAACGCGGCGGGCCCAGCGGCGCCGTAGACATAGGCGTCGCCCTTCTTGGACAGTGCTGCGGCAACCGCAATCGCTGCGGCCGAATTGCCGGACGGCGCAGGTGCCGGAGCCGGCTCGGCAGCCGGCGCTGCCTCGCTGGAGACCGGGGCCGGAGCTACCACGGCCTGCTGTACGGCGTCCTGGGTGCGCGAGCGGTTGGCCGCGGCGGGTGCGGGTGCTGCGTCCTGACTGGTTGCGGCGGCGGCTGCGGCTTCGCGGGCCTGCTCCGCCGCGGTGACCGCGGCCTGCTGTTCTTGCGCGGACAACGAGTCGGCGAGCTGCTTGTAGTGCGCAGCTTCTGCGTCCAGAGCGTCCTTGCGCGCCGTGACGTCGGCCGTGGCCTGCTGAGCAGCGACCTGGGCGGCATCCGCATCGGACTTCGCCTTCTCGGCGACCGCCTGGGCGGCGTCGGAGTCCGCCTGGGCCTGCCGAGCTGCCGTCTTGGCGGCGAGTGCCTCGTCGAGTGTCTGCTGGGTGTCCGCCGCGACCCGATCCAGCGAGGACACCTGATCGAGGTAGTCGTCCGCCGAGTCCGCCGTCAGCAACACGGAGAGCTGGTCCATACGCGCACCGCGGAAGCTCGCGTTGGCGAAAGCGTCCAGCTTCTGCCGGTAGCTTCCGGCCGCAGCGTCGGCGGTGGCCGCCCGAGCCTGTGCGTCGGCGACAGCCTGCTTCGCCTGGGTGACGTGGTCGCCGGCAGCGGCGGCCGCAGCGGCGGCGGCCTGCTCGCTCTCCTGGGCGGCCACGACCTGGTCGTTCAGTGCCTCAGCGCGCTGAGAACTGTCCAGCCACGCCTGCTGCGCCTCCGCGGACGAAGCCGGGTTGTCCGGGTCAGCGAGCGCCGGCACCGCGGCGATCAAACTCAGTCCCAACGCCGCGACGGTTCCGGCGATCATGACCTTGAAGCGGTGCTGGACGGTCCGGTGAGATGCGGAGCGCTCGCTGGAGTCGCACGTCGCCACGGCAGGCGTACCTTCCTCTAGCCGCCTACCGAGTTAGCTGACGGATTCGGGCCAGGAAGTAGCCCTACCCCTGGCGATCGGCGACACACTCGCGCCGGTCCAGGGGATTCACCCCATTCAAGAAACCTGGTTCCCCGGTTCGACGCTTTCGATCACGTCGATTCGGCGGTGACCTCACCCGATCACCCGATTGGTGATCTCGATCCAAGGTCTCGGCAAGGTTACGAGATGGATACGCTCGAGTCCAGCGGGCCGTGGAACTTCCTCGAATTGGTGACATTGCTCACCTCCGAGCGGTTGTCGTCAGCGTTCCGACCTGCTGCGATGTCCCCAACGGGTGGCACAACCACACTTTGCCACAAAGCTGGCAACTGAACGTGACTGCAGGCACCGCGCAACGCCACCCACGCGGCGGCAGCCATCCGGGGGGCCGTGCTCAGCTGCCCACTCCACCGGGTATCCGGCGGTGGGTCGCTGCGAATTGTCGTCGAGTGGCCGTGAGGCTGGTGAGCGGGCCCATGACGGCACCCAGAATCGGGCCGTCGACCCCGTCCGGGCGATCGTCGACCCTCTGCCGAAGCCAGGCGGGTGCGTTTAGCCGTGGTGCCACCCGCTAACCCTTGAGCTGCTAACCCACCCTCGACTCAACCCACCGCGCGGTTGCGATGATTGTGGGTCGGCACCAGCCGCAGTGGCGGCACCAGCCCGGAGTCGGCGAGCACCCCCAGCGCGGCACGCTCGGCCTCGTCCCATTCGACTCCGTCAGGCGTCGAGCCCAGCAGGACTGTCACCACACAGCCACTGCAGGCACGGCCTCGCACAGCACACTGATCGCAGTCCACGTGCATCAACTGACCACCTTCGCGTCGTTCCGGGCGGTCCTGGCCGGTGGCCAGAATCCGCTCCGGACCGCGGCAGCGGGCTATTCACCCGGCACCGCACCGCGGACGTTAGGTGACAGCACCGACAACGCACCATGGATGACCTGCGTCCAAGCCTGCACGAGCGGCGCCCGTCGCCGACCGGCGGTCGCAGACCGGTCGCAGACGAGCGGGGGTTGCTCCCTTCCACGCGGAGACGTCGAATCCGATCCTGCGGCCAGCATCGATCAGCCGGCGGATGCGAGCAGCGCTGCGGAGGGCGCGGTCCGCGCGCCTTCCCGGCCCACCGATTCCACGAGTTGTCGATCGGAACTGACGACGATCACCACCCTGCCGGCCGGTTCGGCGCGGACCAGATCGCGGATCACGTCGTCCGCAATCACACCCGGCGGCGAGAACAGCACTCGGATGCCACGGCCGGGTGGCCGCGCCGTGGTGACCGCCGCCCCGTCGAACACGACCGTGATCTCGGACGAGCTCCTGGCGGCGAGCGCGGCCATCGCCCGGATGAGCCGGTCCCGTTGTTCGGCCAGCGAAAGGTCCGGGTACCCGGTCTTGGTGACGTTGTAGCCGTCCACGATCAGGTGGGCCCCGGGCAGGCCCAGCCACGCCGTCAGGCGCGACGGATCGGCGGTCCGCTCGGCGCTCGGCAACGCCTGAGACAGGCGCGCGGCAACCACGTCGGCGGGGTCGTCACCGCCGCCGATCAGGTCCCACTCCCGGCGGAGTCCGGACGCTGCACCTTCCAGGGCACCGAGCAGCAACTCGATGCGCCTGTCCGCGGCGGCCCGGCGATCCGCGGTGGCCTCGCGCATCCGGGTGACCCGTTCCTGGGCCGCATCCGCCCGCACAGCTTCCGTCTCCGCGCGCTGACGCCAGGTCGCCGTTTCCGTGCGAGCCCGGTCGAGCTCCGCGGTCAGTCCCGAGATCTGCTCCGCAGCCAGGATTCCGCCCGCGTCGACCTCCTGCTGGAGATCACGTAGCCGGGTGCCCTGGTCCCGTAGCCGTTGGCGAAGCCGTTCGGTTTCCAGCTGCACCTGCGCGTCCGGCGGTGTTTGCTGGTTGACGGCGTCAAGTTCGGTGGTCAATCGCCGCACCTGGGAGGTCAGCTTCTGCACGGTTCGCTCGAGTTCGGTCACCCGTGCACGGGCATCGTTGTCCCGGACCGCATCACTGGCCGCATCGAACAGTTGCTGCTCGTCGGGTGTCCTGAGCAAGTAGGCTCGTGCCGCGGCGGACACCGGATCGACGTCGCCTACCGCACTCGCAGCGCGTTCAGCCACCAGTGCGCGGAATGCCGAGTCGTTCTGTACCGCCTGGCCGAGGGCCGACGCTGCGAGGCGAGCTCGTTTGGCCGGCGCAAAGCGGGCCACCCGGGACAACGAACCCGGGATATCGATCGGCCGCGCCGAGCCGAGCACATCGGCGGCCCAGCCGATGACCTTGAGTCGAATCGGGTCGGGAAGAGCGGCGACCGCTCTGGGCGGTGCGGAACCGTCCGAGCTCGCCGCCCCGACCGCTGGGGGCGCCCCGTCCGCCGACGCCGCCCCGACCGCCGACGCCACCCCTTCGTCTGTGGCTGCCTCGGCCGTCCCTCCTACGTCGTCCGCGGTGCCCGGCTCGTGACCTGTCGGCTGCGCAGGCGTGGTCGGCGCAGGCGACAGCAGATCGCCACCGTTTGCCACTGCATTCGACCTCATGCGCTCGCCCGCTCTCGCCACCCGTCTACTGCCATCCTGCATCAGCTCGACCCGCGGCGGCGGCCGCAGGGATCACCGTCACCCCAGGTCGGCGCGTCGCAAACGGGACTGTCGGACATGCGTTCTAACGTCGGCGTCATGCCCGTCTTCCTGGATGAGCGCCCGCTCGACGGGCCTTCGCGCGCCGCAGCAGGTCTCGGCTGGGCCGCTTCCCGTCAAGGGTGGACTCCGCGCAGCGGACCGGGGAGTGGCTCGCCTTCACCGGCCCCGTGCGCAGAGCGCCGCGCAATGATGTCGACCCAGCGCAGCTTCGACGAATTGGGCGATCCGCTGCGCGAGATCACCTTCGTGGTGGTCGATCTCGAAACCACCGGGGGCTCGTCCCGGACGGAAGCGATCACCGAGATCGGCGCGGTCAAAGTCCGCGGCGGGGAGGTGCTCGGCGAGTTCGCCACGCTGGTCGACCCGGGCCGGTCGATCCCGCCACAGATCACCATGCTGACCGGGATCACCGACTCGATGGTGTTCGACGCCCCGCGCATCGGCGCCGTGCTGCCCTCATTTCTCGAGTTCATCCGCGGATCCGTGCTCGTCGCGCACAACGCCGGTTTCGATATCGGATTCCTGCGCGCGGCCTGCGCGCACCTGAACCTCCCATGGCCGCGGCCGGCGGTGGTGGACACGGTGCGATTGGCGCGGCGGGTGCTCAGCCGGACCGAGGCACCGAGCGTGCGCCTGGCTGCCCTGGCACCGTTGCTCGGCGCACGGGTGGCCCCCGACCACCGTGCGCTGACCGATGCCAAGGCGACGGTCGACGTACTGCACGCACTGTTCGAACGGCTCGGCGCGCTGGGCGTGCACAGCCTGTCCGAACTCCAGGACGCGAGCCGAGATGTCTCTCCCGCTCGGCGCCGCAAACGTCGGCTTGCCGACCACCTTCCCCCGACACCGGGTGTCTACCTGTTCCGGGGACCGTCGAATGAGGTGCTCTACGTCGGAACATCGGGCAACCTGCACCAGCGGGTTCGTTCCTACTTCTCGGCCGCCGAGACCCGCGGTCGGATCAGGCAGATGGTGATGCTCGCCGAGCGGGTGGACCACGTCGAGTGCGCCCACGTGCTTGAGGCCGAGGTCAGGGAACAGCGGCTGATCGCCGCCCATCAGCCCCCGTACAACCGTCGGTCGCGCGCGCCGTTGCGGTTGCACTGGCTGGTGGTCACCGACGAGGCGTTTCCGCGATTGAGCCTGGTGCGCACTCCCCCTGCGCGAACCCCCGTCTGCCTTGGCCCGTTCACCTCCCGAGCTGCCGCTCTCACCGCCATGGAGGCAATGCAGGATGCTGTGCCGATCCGCCGGTGCACCGCCCGCATCCGGCGCGTCAACCCGGACGGCAGCCCCTGTGCGCTGGCCGAAATCGGCCGCTGCGGCGCGCCGTGCTCCGGTGCTGAGGACATCGCCAGCTACCGCATACACGTCGACCGGATCGCCGAGTTGGTTGACGGCAGGTCGGACGAGCTCCTGGGTCTGTTGAAGGAGCGACTGCTCGCGATATCTCGGGAGGGTCGGTTCGATCAGGCCGCGGTGCTCCGTGATCGGCTGGCGGTGCTGGCGGAGGCCCTGGACCGCAGGCAGCGGCTCGGCGCGCTGGCCGGGATCGCCGAGATGGTGGTAGCACGACCTGACGAGGACGGTGGATGGGATCTGACGGTGATCCGGTATGGCCGGCTCGCATCAGCGGGGCGGGCTCGCCGGGGCGTCAATCCGATGCCCGTGGTCGACCTATTGGTGGCATCCGCGGAGACGGTGCCGCCGGGCGAGGGCCCATTGCCAGCTGCGTCCCCGGAGGAAACAGCAACGTTGCTGCGCTGGATCGAGCGGCCGGGGGCGAGGTTGGTGCTCAGCTCCGAGCCGTGGTGCAGCCCGGCCGCCGGCGCCGGGCGCTGGCGGCCCTACATGCGGGCCGCCGACATGGCTCGCGGCCGGTGGGCGGCCGAACCTTGATCCGGCTGACTGGTCCGCGGGCCGGGGAATAGCATCGGGCGCGAACGCAACCACAGGGTCAGTGACACCACAGGTTGAGGGCAAACACAGGTCGGTGACAAACAAGACAAGCACCGGTTCAGTGACAGAATTGCAGGGCGACAGGAAGGTCCGGGCCATGGTGACGGCGATCGTGCTCATCGATGTGGAGGCCGACCGGATCACCGAGGCCGCTCAGGAGATCGCGGACCTGCCCGGTGTCGACCAGGTGTATTCGTGTGCCGGCGATGTCGACCTAGTGGCGATCACCCGGGTCGCGGACCACGAGGCGATCGCGGACCTGGTGCCCGGACACATCTCCAAGGTGCGGGGCGTGCTGCGCACCGTCACGCACATCGCGTTCCGTTCCTACTCTCAGCGGGACTCCGACGACGCGTTCTCCATCGGAATGCAATCCTGAACGGCTTCATCGGAGGGCAGTCATGACGGCGATCGTGACGGCGATCTCGCGAGCTCGTTGACGCAACGGATGGGCGCCGCTGATCATGCGCCGTCGCGATTTCGCTACCGACCCTTCGCCACCGACCATCTGCATCGGGCGGACCTTCTGCTTCGAGGCTGGTCGTCTGCTTCAAGGCTGGTCGTCTGCTTCGGGCTGGTCGTCTGCTTTCGGGCTGGTCGTCTGCTTCAAGGCTGATCGCGCTGACAACGGCGATGGGGCTCACCGCGCTGACCAGCGAGCTCGGGGATGCCACGCACAATCGAGCCGCGGGGCCGCCGGAAGCCGAACCTTGAGCCTCAACCTCAACCTTCAGGGGTCAATGGCGATTGATCACCGATTACCCCGGGCGCCGATCCCATCACCACCGGCTCGCTCCATCACCCCGGCCCGACCCCCGCTGATAGTGGCACCGCATGAAGCGGTTCGCGGATGAAGATGACGTCATACCGTACGAACCGGACACCTAACGGTGTGTCTGATCAGCGCGGCCGTCCCAGAAGGTGCTATTGATCAGCGAAACCCACTGGAGCAAGGCACTTCCGGTGGATTTCACCAGCGCAGCCCCACCCCGCAGCCCCACCAGCGCAGCCCCACCCCGCAGAGCCACGACGAAGTCGGCCAACCCCCCGTCAGGGCCGGCGGCACGACGTTCGGTCCGCGGGCACACGCTGCGCCCGGACCGCCAAGCCACTCCCACGGCGAGACCGCACAAACCCCCGAGAACTGGCTCAGCCCGCGGCGAGCCGGGCACCAACGGCTATCCACCGCTCCAACACCGCCGCCGCCGCACCCGAATCCAGCGCGGCGCCGGCCCGTTCGATGCCGGCGGCCAGATCTGCCGCCAGGTCCCCGGTCAGCCCGGCGTGAGTGGCCAGCCCCGCCGCGGCGTTGAGCACCACGGCATCGCGCACCGGTCCGGGCTCGCCGCCGAACACCCGACGCGCGACGGCCACGTTGGCCTCGACGCCGCCGCCACGCAGCTCGGCCGGTTCCGCTCGGGCGAGACCCAACAGCGTCGGGTCGATCGTCGCCTGCCGGACCGAGCCGGGTCGCACCTCCCAGACCGTCGACGTCGTCGTGGTGGTGAGCTCGTCCAGGCCGTCGTCGCCCCGGAACACCAGCACGTCCGCTCCTCGCGCGGCGAACACCTCGGCCATCACGGGGGCCATCTTGGCGTCACCGCAGCCGATCGCCCCGGCCGCCGGCTGGGCAGGGTTCGTCAGCGGGCCCAGGAAGTTGAACACCGTCGGGATCCCCAATTCACGACGGGTCGCGCCGGCGTGTCGAAACGACGGGTGATACACGGGAGCGAAGCAGAACCCGATGCCCACCTCGGCGACAGTGCCGGCGACCGCGTCGGCGGGCAACGCGATCGTCACCCCGAGGCCCTCCAGCAGGTCGGCAGCACCGCATTTGCTCGATGCCGCCCGGTTTCCGTGCTTGATCACCGTCGCCCCCGCCCCGGCGATCACCACGGCGGCCATCGTCGAGATGTTGACCGTATTCGCCCGGTCGCCGCCGGTACCCACGATGTCGACCGCACGCTCGGGAATACTCACCCGCACCGCATGGGCCAGCATGCTCTCGACCAGACCTGCGACCTCGGCCGGTGTTTCGCCTTTCGCACGGAGCGCGACCGCGAAGCCGGCCAGCTGGGCGGAAGTCGCCTCACCGGACATGATCTTGTCCATCACCCAGCCGGTGTCCGAACCGTCCAGGTCCTCCCCCGCCAGCAACCGGGTGAGCAACGCAGGCCAGGATCGGCGCTCGGTCACCGCGCGCCCGTCCCGTCGCCCGCCGAGCGGACCACCTCACCACCTCGCCGACGCAGGAGCGAGGCAATGGTTTCCGCGGCGATGACCGGATCCAACGGGTAGACCAGGATCTCGTCGGCCTGCGCCCAGGTGGCGAGCCAGCGGTCGTCGGCCCGCCGCACTACCAGGACCACGGGCGGGACGACAGCCGCCTCCTGGTGGATCTGCCGGCTGATCCCCATGCCACCGGTCGGCTGGGCCTCGCCGTCCAGGATCACGATATCGGCGCTCTGCGCGTCGATGGCCATGATCACCTCGTGCACGCCGGAACATTCCAGGTAGTCGACCCGCCCGACATCTGGCGCGGGCCGGCGGCCGATCGCGGTGATGATGCGCTCGCGGACCTCGGGCCGATGGCTGTAGACCAGCAATACGGGATTGCTCATCGGGAATCGCCCATCCTGTGCCCACCTTCGGTGACGACCGGGCACGCGGTGGTGCTCACGCGACGGCCACGACGGGTCGGTGCGGAAACCGATCCCTGACGGCCACGATGCTAGTGCCCGAATGTTCGGCGGCTCGTCGCACCGCTCGGCGCTGGACAAACGGCCGGTCACGGGACTCGCGAACCCGACTGTCGCTCCGACATCTCGACGACCGGTCGAAGGCTCAGGAAGCCGACTGACCAGCCGCGTTGTGCGCCCCTGCGGGGGCGCGACCCGCCCGAGATGATCCCGCAGGCGCATGATCGCCGGGCACAGTCCATAATCCTCCTGTGACGACAGCCACCAGCCCTCCGGGGCCCGCCGCGTTCAGCACCCGGATCCACACCCTCAACCGGCCGAACATGGTCAGCGTTGGCGTCATCGTGTGGCTCGCCAGTGAGCTGATGTTCTTTGCCGGGCTGTTCGGTGTCTACTTCACGATCCGGGCGCAGACCGAAGGCGAGTGGCCGCCCCCGCCGACCGAGCTGAACATCGGGTACGCGGCGGTCTTCACGATCATCCTGATCGCGTCCTCGTTCACCTGTCAGTTCGGCGTGTTCGCGGCGGAACGCGGCGATGTGTTCGCGCTCCGCCGCTGGTACCTGCTGAGCTTCGTGCTCGGGCTGATCTTCGTTCTCGGTCAGGCCACCGAGTACCACACGCTGGTCACCCAGCACCATACGAGCCTGTCGTCCTCGCCTTACGGCACGTGCTTCTACCTGACCACCGGGTTCCACGGGCTGCACGTCATCGGCGGGCTGATCGCGTTCCTGATCCTGATCGCGAAGACCAAGGTCTCCAAGTTCACCCCCGCGCAGGCCACCAGCGCGATCGTGGTGTCCTACTACTGGCACTTCGTCGACGTCGTCTGGATCGGCCTGTTCACCACGATCTACATCATCAGATGATCGGCTTCTCGCAGCAGGCCGCGGACTCCGGACTGCGGACCGATTTGGCGTTCCAGCAGCATCCTTTGACCGGCTTTCGGCAGTAGTAACAAGATCGGCACCACCGGCAGTCCCTGCGGACCGCGCCCCCGGGCCACCGCACCCGCCCGCCGCTATCGAGCACGAGGTGTCCACGCATGAGTTACCACGACACACCGCCCACCGGCGGACCGGCGAGACGTCGCCGCCGCTCCAAAGCGGTGCGCCGGATCACCGGCGGCCTTGCCCTGCTGTTCGCCCTGACCGCCCTGGGGCTCGCCTACCTGACCTTTGCCCCGAAGGCGCAGACCGCCACCGCAGCGGACGTGGACGCCGCACAGGTCGCCGCCGGCAAGCAGGTCTACGACAACACCTGCATCACCTGCCACGGCGCGAACCTGCAGGGCGTGGTCGGCCGCGGCCCGTCGCTGGTCGGTGTCGGTGAAGCCGCCGTCTACTTCCAGGTCTCCAGCGGCCGCATGCCCGCCGATGCCAACGGCGCGCAGATCCAGCCCAAGGAACCCCTGATCAAGCCGGAGGACATCGACTCACTGGGTGCATACATCCAGGACAACGGTGGCGGCCCGGTAATTCCGGACGGCAACCTACGCAACGACGCCGAGATCTCCCGCGGTGGTGAGCTCTACCGGCTCAACTGCGCGTCCTGTCACAACTTCACCGGCCAGGGCGGCGCCCTCTCCCAGGGCAAGTATGCCCCGGCGATGACCGAGGCCACCGACCGGCAGATCTACGGCGCAATGCTGAGCGGTCCGCAGAACATGCCGAAGTTCGGTGACGGGCAGCTCACCTCGAACGAGAAGCAGGCGATCATCTCCTTCATCCAGAACAACAAGGCGACGATAGATCCCGGCGGCTACTCGGCCGGCGGCTTCGGACCCGCACCGGAGGGCCTGATCGCCTTCTTGGTGGGGATGGGCGCGATCGTGGCGGCGACGTTGTGGATGGGGTCCAGAGCATGACCGGCAACCCGAACCTGCAGGTTCCCGACGAGGACGAACTGCGCACGATGTCCCGGGAAGAGCGCGCCCACCTGGGCATGGCCCTGGACGGGGTGGAACTGGCCGAGTACGGCGAGCGCTACGTCCCGGGTTCCCCGGCCGACAAGCATGCCGAGCGGCACGTGGCGATGTGGTTCCTGCTGGCCGCACTGTTCGGCCTGATCTTCATCCTCGTGTTCATCTTCTGGCCGGCCGAGTACGAGCCGGCGTACTCCGACCGGCAGTGGATCTACGCGCTCTACACACCGTTGATCGGGCTCACCCTGGGCGCGACCATCCTGCTGTTCGGCCTCGGTGTCGTCTCGCTGGCGAAGAAGATCATGCCGCACGAGGTTGCCGTCCAGCAGCGACATGTCGGCATGTCGGACGAGGTCGATCGGCAGACCCTGGCCGCACAGGTGCTCGACACCGGGGACAAGGCCGGCATCAAGCGCCGCGGCATGTTGATGGGCTCCCTGCTGGCGGCCGGCGGTGCGCTGGGGGTGGCCGCCCTGGTTCCGGTGCTCGGCGGACTGATCAAGAACCCCTGGGCGGAGCGCGCGGATTCCCCGCTCTGGGTGACACCCTGGGCTCCGGCGCCGGACGGCACCAAGGTCCGGATGGTGCAGATCGACGGCACCCCGGTCAAGCCCGCGGACATGACCGCCGGCTCGATGATGACGGTGTTCCCGGGCGTGCCGGGCGGCGCCAAGGCGTCCGACGCGGCCGTCATGCTCTTCCGGTTGCGGTCGGACTCGGTCGTGCGAATCCGTGACGGTCAGCAGGGCTTCCAGTTCGGTGACTTCTATGCGTTCTCCAAGATCTGCACCCACGTCGGTTGCCCGGTATCGCTGTACGAGCAGCAGACCGGGCGCGTGCTGTGCCCGTGCCATCAATCGCAGTTCAACGTCTACGAAGGCGCGTTCCCGGTCTTCGGCCCCGCCACCCGCCCGCTGCCGCAACTCCCGATCGAGCTCGACTCCGAGGGATACTTCGTGGCAACCAAGGACTTCATCGAGGCAGTCGGTCCCGGATTCTGGGAGAACGGCAAGTTTCCTGCGTGGTATTCCGAGCCGAAGGAGGCAAGCGGATGAGCCGCCTCACCACCCCCACCAAGGCGTCAGCCGGCCCGTCTCCGGTGCAGAAGGCTCTGGACGAGGCCGACATCCGCTACCACGGCGCGCGTCCGCTGCGGACGGCGCTGAACAAGGTCTTCCCGAGCCATTGGTCGTTCATGCTCGGAGAGGCCGCGCTCTACTCGTTCATCGTCCTGCTGCTGTCCGGCGTGTACCTGACGCTGTTCTTCGATGCCTCCATGGCCGAGACGGTCTACAACGGGGTGTACGAGAAGCTCCGCGGCGTGCCGATGTCGATGGCCTTCGCGTCCACGCTGAACATCTCGTTCGACGTCCGCGGCGGCCTGCTCATCCGGCAGATCCACCACTGGGCGGCTTTGCTGTTCGTCTTCGCGATGATGCTGCACATGATGCGCATCTTCTTCACCGGAGCGTTCCGCAAGCCCCGCGAAGTGAACTGGATCATCGGCGTGCTGCTGCTCGTCCTCGGCATGGCAGAGGGCTTCCTGGGCTATTCGCTGCCGGACGACCTGCTCTCGGGTACCGGGCTTCGCGCGGTCAGCGCGTTCGTCCTGTCCATCCCGGTGATCGGCACATGGACCCACTGGGCAGTGTTCGGCGGTGACTACCCGGGCGACATCATCATCCCGCGCTTCTACGCGCTGCACATCCTGCTGATCCCAGGCATCTTCCTGGCGCTGATCGCCGTGCACGTGGCGCTGGTCTGGTTCCAGAAGCACACCCAGTTCCCCGGCCCGCGGGCCACCGAGACCAACGTCATCGGTCTGCGGGTGCTGCCCTCATTCGCGGCCAAGGGCGGCGGTTTCTTCGCGGTCGTCTTCGGCATCATCGCGGTGATGGGCGGCGTCTTCCAGATCAACCCGGTGTGGAATCTCGGTCCGTACAACCCGTCGCAAGTTTCGGCGGGCGTGCAGCCGGACTTCTACATGGGTTTCCTGGACGGTTTGGTCCGGGTTTGGCCGGCCTGGGAGATCCGAAACCTGTTCGGGCACTACATGGTTCCCGCGGTCTTCTTCCCCTCGATACTCGCGGCCACGCTGTTCATGATGCTGGTGATCAGCTACCCCTTCATCGAGAAGGCTTTCACCAAGGACAATGTGATCCACAACCTGCTGCAGCGTCCCCGTGACGTGCCGGTGCGGACCGCGCTGGGTGCGGCGTTCCTGGCGTTCTACATCCTGAACCTGATCAACGGTGCGAACGATCTGTTCGCCCTCAAACTGGACATCTCGCTCAACGTGATGACCTGGATCGGCCGGATCGGCTCCATCATCCTGCCGGTCATCACCTATGTCGTGACCTACCGGTTGTGCCTGGGTCTGCAGCATTCGGACCGGGCGGTGCTCGAACACGGTGTCGAAACCGGCATCCTGAAGCGACTGCCCAACGGCCAGTTCATCGAAGTCCATCAGCCGCTGGGGTCGGTGGATGACCACGGTCACCCTGTCCCGCTCGCTTACCAAGGCGCGTCCGTCCCCAAGCGGATGAACCAGCTCGGGTCGGCCGGAGCGTCGGTGCCCGGCCTGCTGACGCCCACGGACGACACCGGGATCATCTCCTACGACGACGAGATCCACGCCGCCGCGGAGATCGAGGCCGCGTCCGAACACTGATCCAAGCCACCTGTCCGACAAGGCCCCTCCCGGATTTCGGGTGGGGCCTTGTCGTGGCGCGCAAGGGATTGAACCTGACGCCCCGTCAGGTCCTGACCGGAAAATCCAACTGAACGAGGGCAGCGCGAGGTGACCCGGTGTGTTCTTGGCCGGGTCAGGTTCGATTGGTGTTTGGTTAGGCCGCGGCGGTG
>JADGOY010000161.1 GCA_017882715.1 Nakamurella sp.
ACCGATCCGACATCGACCGCCGGATCCGCTCATCGCTCTGATCCGGCTCCACCCGCGCCACGAACTGATTCAGCCATCGCCCCAACAACTCCGCCGTCTCACACACCGCCACATCCACCACCAGGTGATTCAGCAGCCGCTTCGACTCCTCCCGCACCACCAACCGCAGCGCCCGAGAGATCCTGACCGCCCTGTCCTGATCGATATCGCCGGCAAGCCACGCATCCCACGCATCCGGCGTCTCCGCCCGCAACCGTCGCGCCACCCCCAGCACCTTCCCCACCGAGTACTTCGATTCCCGCACCGCCAAACCGATCTCCATCGCACCGAACTCCCCCGCCCGGAACCGCGGATCGCCGCCCGCCGCATCCGCTCGGCGATCACCTGCCGATCACACCGCGCACGGATCTCCGAGAACTGCAGCATCAACTCCGCACGACGCGCCTGAGTCACCGCCAACACCCGCTGCGCCGCCGCCAACTCATCCACCAACTCGGCCGCCCGCCTGGCCTGCAGGTCCGTCGATTTCCCCATACCGAAGACGCTACAACACCACCCCGACAGTCACCCCGGCGCGAGATCCAGCGGCCACCAACCCTTCCCGGGCTCCGTCAAGGCGGCTCGGAAGTCGAGAACGAGTGAACTGGTAGCGGTCGATCGCCCACCGACGGACCCTGTCTCGTGGCTGGGTTTCTGCGAGGCCAGGCCTGTTCGTTGCGGCCGGTGGACCCGATGTGATCCACCCGGCGGGTATCGGATCCCAGGCGCGGATGATCCTGGTGCGCTCCTGCTCGAATCGGGCAGGCCAGTCGGCGTCGTAGGGGCTCAGCCGGATGACCCGATTCTCCGGGCCGCCGATGAGCCGGCAGTGATCGGCCATGGCGACAATCATCGACGCACCGCGTGCCGCGCTTGCCGGAGCCTCCCGCAGCGCTGTCGATGACCAACGGCGTCCGGCTCACGGCCGGGGGTGCGATACTCGCCCATGGCGTCGCTGTCCAGGTGGCGCCCACGGGCGCGTAGCTCAGCGGGAGAGCACCCGGTTTACACCCGGGCGGTCGGCGGTTCGAACCCGTCCGCGCCCACGGTGGCCCGCGCCACGGTGCGCTCGGCCTCACCGCGAGAGCGTCGCTCCTTGCGCCGGGCGACGCGAGCGGCCACCCAGCGTCCCAACGGATCACCGGTTCTCGCGACCAGCGGTCCGGCGACCGCCAGGATCAGCACATACGCAGCGGCCAGCACGCCTCCGCCTCGATCACGCTGTTCGGTGAGTGGCTGCGCCACGACCCCACCGACCGCGAGCACTATCAATGCGCCAAGCAGCAACCCACCTCCTGGACGCTCCTGATATTGGGGTAACTTTAATCTTGCTGTAACTCTAATCTGCGCGTACGTTGAAGCCATGCCACCGACCTCAGGACTGCGCGAACGGAAGAAGGAGCGCACCCGCCGGATGATCAGCGAGACGGCATGGCACCTGTTCGTTGATCGTGGATTCGAGCAGGTGACCGTCGCGGACGTGGCGCGCGCGGCGGATTTCTCAGAGGGCACCGTCTTCAACTATTTCCGGACCAAAGAAGCCCTTGTCTTCGACGGCAAGGAGACCTTCTACGCGTCGATGCTCGACGCGATCGGGACACGCGATGCCGGCGAGAGCGCCATCGCGGCGTTCGGCCGCTTCATGCTCAGGCAGCCCGATCATGCCCTGGCACCGGACGTGGGTGAGGTCGGCGCGGAATCCGCGCGGGTCGTAGCGGCCAGTCCGGTGCTGTTGGCCCGCGAGTCGGAACTCATCGACACGTACGCCCACCTGCTGGCTGAACTGCTCGCGCAGGAGACCGGCGCGAACCCGGGCGATCCCGAACCGCTGACCGCCGCTCATGCACTGATGGGCGTGCACCGAACCATCCTGTACTCGATCCGGCGGGCCGCAGTCGCCGGACAGCGCGGCCAATCGCTCACCGATATGGCCGCGAGCTGCACCAACCGTGCCCTTGCGATCGTCAGTAAGGGGCTGGCGGACTACGCCGCCAGCGCGGAGGGGGCAGCGGAATAGCGCCAGCCGATGATTCCCATGCGAATCAGCATCACCATCACCGACTACTCCTGGCCCGACCAACACGCGGGGCTCGGGCCGGAACTCACCAAAATCGTGCGTGACGCCCAAGAGATCGACCTGGACACAATCTGCGTGGGCCGACCACCTGCTGCGGGCGGACCCGGCCAGCACACCGGACAGCGAGATGCTCGAGGCCTCCACGACCCTGGGGTTCGTCGCGGGACAGACCCAACGGATCCGCCTCGGAACCCTGGTCACGGCCGTGACCTATCGGGCCCGCCAGCCTGTTGATCAAGGCTGTGACGACCCTGGACGGTGTCCACGCCTGTCGACGCCTTATTTCTATGCGGAGGACCTGGCCGATGGCGTCGTACCCTCCAGGGCCAGCGGCTACTGCCTGGACGACGTCGCCCGACTCGTCATCGTCGCAGGGGCTGGACCGCGATCGCGGCGACCAGATCTTCACGCGCATGCTGACCCGCGGTCCGAGCCCTGTTCGCCATGCCTGGGACGCCTCGACGGAGGGCATGTGCAACCTGACGTCCTATTGAGGACTGGATCGATCAGCCCTACTCCGGCGACCATGTCGGGCGCCCGGTTGTTCAGCAAACCCCCGTCGTGAGCAACCGGGCCCACGCCGTCCGATTGAGCCGGCGCCGGAGCCCGCCCGTGCGACCTGCTGCCCTCAGGGCGGCAAGCGCGGCGTTCCATCCGCACGCGCCATGCACTCCCCCGCCCGGATGCGCGGACGCACTGGCCAGGAACAACCCTGGAACGGGTGTTTCGGCGCGCCCGGTGCCGCCTGTCGGGCGGAAGAACAATTGCTGGTGGATACGTGCAGTTCCACCATTGGTGGCGCCGCCCTTCAGGTTTGCGTTCGCGGCCTCCAGGTCCGCTGGGGTCTGGACATGGCAGCCGACCACGGTGGCGGTGAATCCCGGCGCGCGGGCCTCGATGCAGTGTTGCACCCGCTCCACGTGGTCGGCCAATTCCTCGGCAGTCCAGTCGATGCCGTTCGGCACATGTGTGTAGGCCCAGGCGGATTCGGTTCCGGCCGGCGATCGGGTGGGGTCGGCGGTCGTCATCTGCCCGAAGAGCAGGAATGGGTTCTCAGGTAGGCGGCGCGCCGCCAGATCGGCGGCGAATCGGCTGAAGCCGTCCTGATCGACGCCCAGATGCACCGTGCCAGCCCCGTGCGCTCCGGCTGCGGTCCATGGCACCGGACGGTTCAGCGCCCAATTGATCTTCAGCGTCGCGTGGTCCCACTGGAAGGCGTCGAGCCGACCACGCAGGCCCGCCGGCAGTTGGTCCAACCCGACCAGATCGCGGTACAGCGAGGGAGCGCCGACGTCGGCGAGGATGGCGCGCCGGGCCCGGACAATCGTGCCGTCCGCACAATTCACGCTGTCCGCCCGGCCGCGTGCGAGATCGATGGAGGTCACCCGCGCGCCGGTCCGGACCTGACCGCCCGCGCTGGTCAGGCGACACGTCAACGCGCCCGCCAGGCGTCCCGCTCCGCCCTCGGGTACCGGAAACCCGACCTCCTGGCCGAGCATCGTCAACAACCAGCCGAACACACCGCTACCGGCGGCATCCGGCGGAATGTCGCTGTGCAGCGCGTTTCCCGTCAGCAGCAGCCCGGCTCCCTCGCCGCGGAAGTTCTCCCCGACGAGCCGGTTCACCGGCAGCACCGCGAGCCGCGCAAGATCCACAGCGCCAGAAACGTGGGTCCGCCGTAACAGCCGAACAGCGGCCTTGACCGGGGGAAAGGGTGTGAACAGTGCGTCCAGCAGGGGGTCACGGATGCGCTGCCACTGGGCGAACATCTCCGCCCACGACTGCCCGTCGCCGGCAGCGAATTCGTCCAGGCTCGCTGCGGTCGTGGTGACATCGGTGGACAGCACCGCGGCGCGCCCGTCGTCCAGGACGTGCGCGAGCACGACGGGCGCCTGCACCCAGCGCAGTCCGTAGGCGCCGAGGTCGAGATCCTTGATGACGGGTGATGCCGCGGCCAGCGGGTAGAACGCGCTGAACAGGTCGGTGGAGAAACCGGGCGCGATCACTTCGGCACTGCGCACCGCGCCGCCCGCGGTCCGCTGAGCTTCCAGGACCAGCACGTCCCATCCGGCGTCCGCCAGGGCGTTCGCCGCGACGAGACCGTTGGGTCCGGACCCGATGACCACGGCGTCCACAAGAGCAGGGCGAGTCAAGAAGGCTCCTTCGGTGATCGTCATCTGCGACGGTCATGTTGTGTCACTGCCCCGGACTGGCACTGGTCAAACCAGTTCTCAACTCGCGCAGAGTCGGCTCGGTAGACTCCCGATATTCCATTGTTTCACCGGGTGGACTCCCGATATTCCATTGTTTCACCGGGTGGCGGGAGTGTGACGCTTGCCTCGATTGCGGCGGAATCACCTGGCGGCCGGGTCTCACCAGGCGCCGCCGTGGCCGCGGTTGGGTTTTCCTCGATGCCGCCGGCTGACGTCAACGACAAGCAGTCCGGGCCCGCTCGAACACCTGGCGATATCGCCTGCCCGGCAACGGGTGTGGATCGCCCACTTGCCAACGGCCACCTGCAGGCCATGAGCGCGTTCTCGAACGGTCATCGAGCGGATCGGTCACCGCTTGTGCACACGGTTTGGCATGGACTTCAGGGGGTACCGGAACACCGGGCCGGCGGCGTCGATGTCGCGCAAGATTCGGCGCCGCGGCTGCCACCCAGCAGTGACGACATTCGGCAGTCGGAGACGGTATGACCATTCCGGAGCAGGCTCCACCCGGACCGCTCGCCCCACCCCGATCCAACCGGACCAGCCCTCGGTCCCGCTCGAACCGCCGCCACCGACCCATCCGGAACCGACCTATCCGGAACTGACCACCAATCCGGAACCGACCAACTGCCGCGGTACCCGCGACCGACGACGGCGAAACCCGCGGCGTTGTCGCCGGCATCACCGTTCGTCCTACCCCGCCGCCACCGGGAGGGCCGCAACCGCGCGCTTCCACGTGCTCTGGTCGCGCGCCTCGCCTGGTCCGTTCGCCTCGGAGAACGCGATCACCCCGTCGACGTCGACCAGGAAGGTGCCTCGCAGCGCCATGCCTGCCTTGTCGAAGAACACCTCGTAGGTCTGCGCGACGGCACCATGCGGCCAGAAGTCGCTGAGCAGCGGGAACGTGTAGCCCTGGATGTCCGCCCAAGCCTTGAGCGATTGGGAGGTATCGGTCGAGATCGCCAACACCTGGACCCGCTCGTTCTGGAATGCGCTGAGGTCGTCGCGCAATTGGCACAATTCGACCGTGCAGGTACCGGAAAAGGCGAAAGGATAGAACACCAGCAGCACGGCCTGCTTCCCGCGGAACGACGACAGGGTGACCGGGGTCTTGTTCGCGTCGGGCAGGCTGAAATCAGGCGCCTGTGCGCCAACCCGGAGAGCCATCAGCGGCGCACCTTCCCTGATTTGGGCCGCGCGAGTCGCGCGATCATCCATTGCGGGCCACCGGCCACACTGGTCGTCTGTGCCAGCCCCGCGGTGCGGGTGGCCTCGGCGATCTCGCTCGGTTCCACGTAACCGTCCTTGCCGGTCTTCGGCGTCAGCAACCAGATCACGCCGTCGTCGGCGAGCAACGGGATCGCGTCGACCAGCGCGTCCGTCAGATCCCCGTCGCCCTCGCGCCACCACAAGAGAACAGCGTCCAGAACGTCGTCGGCGTCCTCGTCCAGCAGATCGGATCCGACCAGATCAGCGATCGCGTCCCGCAGGTCGTGGTCGACGTCAAAGTCGTATCCGGCCTCCCCTACCGTGTCCCCGGCCTTCAGACCGAGCCGGGCAGCGGTGCTCACCGACCGCCCTGCGACGTCACTCACCTGTATCGCGTCCCTTCGAAGTGTTTGGCATGCACGTGGAAATGCGTGTCCCCTGCGCGCCTACCTTATGCACGCATCGACAGCCCGTGAAGATCGGTACGGCACTTACCAGCGACAGAGCTCATCCCGACGAGCGACGGGACCGTCGAATGCGCGAAGATAGCGCAGTGTCGTCCCGCGCCTCGCGGGTGGCACGGACACCTGATCATCACGGCGTGCCAGACCTGCGGGCCCACCCGCCGAAAGTCACGAGGAGTTGCCTTGACAGCGTCAGTGAACGGCCAGTCACGCACGCGCCTGCGCATGATCAAGGACGGCATCGCCGCCCAGCTCCCGGACATCGATCCGGAGGAAACCGACGAGTGGTTGACATCCTTCGATGCGATGGTCGATGCCGGCGGACAGCAGCGCGCGCGGTACTTGATGCTCCGATTGCTCGAACGCGCCCGGCAGCAGCATGTCGCGCTGCCCGCGCTGACGACCACCGACTACATCAACACCATCCCGACCGAATCGGAGGCGTTCTTCCCCGGCGACGAGGAGATCGAGCGCCGGTATCGCGGCTGGATCCGCTGGAACGCCGCGATCATGGTGCATCGCGCGCAGCGCCCGGGCATCGGCGTGGGCGGTCACATCTCTACCTACGCCTCGTCTGCCAGCCTGTACGAAGTCGGTTTCAACCATTTCTGGCGCGGCAAGGATCACCCCGGCGGCGGCGACCAGGTGTTCTTCCAGGGGCACGCCTCGCCGGGCATGTACGCGCGCGCGTTCCTCGAAGGCAGGCTGTCCGAGCACGACCTGGACGGGTTCCGTCAGGAGAAGTCGCATCCGGGCGGTGGTATCCCGTCCTACCCGCACCCGAGGCTGCTGCCGAACTTCTGGGAGTTCCCCACCGTGTCCATGGGCCTCGGCCCGATGAACGCCATCCAGCAGGCGAGGTTCAACCGATACCTACACCACCGCGGCATCAAGGACACGTCCGAGCAGCACGTCTGGGCCTTCCTGGGCGACGGTGAAATGGACGAGGTCGAATCGCGCGGCCTGATCCACGTCGCGGCGATCGACGGCCTGGACAACCTGACGTTCGTGATCAACTGCAACCTGCAGCGGCTGGACGGTCCGGTGCGCGGCAACGGCAAGATCGTCCAGGAGCTCGAATCGTTCTTCCGCGGTGCCGGCTGGAACGTCATCAAGGTCATCTGGGGCCGGGACTGGGACAAGCTGCTCCAGGCCGACCGCGACGGTGCGCTGGTCAACCTGATGAACACCACGGCCGACGGCGACTTCCAGACCTACCGGGCCAACGACGGCGCCTACATCCGTGAGCACTTCTTCGGCCGCGATCCCCGCACCAAGCAGCTGGTCGCGGACATGACGGACGAGGACATCTGGAAGCTCCGGCGCGGTGGTCACGACTATCGCAAGGTCTATTCGGCCTATCGGGCGGCCACCAGTCACTCCGGCCAGCCGACCGTGGTGCTGGTCAAGACCATCAAGGGCTTCGGGCTCGGCCCCTCGTTCCAGGGCCGCAATGCCACACACCAGATGAAGAAGATGACGATGCCCAACCTGAAGGAGTTCAGGGACAGCCTGCGGCTGCCGATCCCGGACTCGGCGCTGGAGGCCGACCTCTACCACCCGCCGTACTACAACCCGGGCCCGGATACCGAGGAGATCAAGTACCTGCAGGAACGCCGCGCGCGGCTGGGCGGTTACGTGCCCGAACGGCGGGTGAAGGCCAAGCCGCTGGTGCTGCCCGGAGACAAGATCTACGACGTACTGTTCCGTGGTTCCGGCAGGCAGGAGATCGCCACCACGATGGCCTTCGTCCGGCTGGTCCGCGACCTGTTCAAGGACCCGGAGATCGGTAAGCGCGTTGTGCCGATCATCCCGGACGAGGCCCGCACGTTCGGCATGGACTCGTTCTTCCCGTCGCAGAAGATCTACAACCCGTCGGGGCAGCTGTACACCGCGGTCGACGCCAATCTGATGTTGGCCTACAAGGAATCCGAGCAGGGGGTGATCCTGCACGAGGGCATCGACGAGGCCGGATCGGTGGCCACCTTCACGGCCGTGTCGACCAGCTACGCCACCCACGGCGAACCGATGATCCCGATGTACATCTTCTACTCGATGTTCGGGTTCCAGCGCACCGGCGACGGGTTCTGGGCGATCGGCGACCAGATGGGGCGCGGCTTCGTGCTCGGCGCCACCGCCGGCCGGACCACCCTGACCGGAGAGGGCCTGCAGCACGCCGACGGGCATTCCCATCTGCTCGCAGCCACCATGCCGCACGTGGTGGCCTACGACCCGGCGTACGGGTACGAGATCGCACACATCGTCAAGGACGGTCTGCGCCGGATGTACGGCGGCAGCGCGGACCACCCGCACGGCGAGGACATCTTCTTCTACATCACCCTGTACAACGAGCCGTATCAGCAGCCCACCCAGCCGGCCGACCTCGACGTGGAAGGCCTGCTCCGCGGGATCTACCGGCTGTCCCCCGCCGCCGATGGCGACGGCAAGGCGCGAGCCCAGCTGATCGCCTCGGGGGTTGGCGTGCGGTGGGCGCTGGAGGCCCAGGAACTGCTCGCCAGGGACTGGGATGTCGCGGCCGACGTCTGGTCGGTGACCAGCTGGTCGGAGCTGCGCCGTGACGCGGAGACGATCGAGCGGGCCCGGCTGCTGGATCCCGGCACCGACCCCGGGACTCCGTACGTCACCCAGGCGCTCAGCGGCGCTCCGGGCCCGGTGGTCGCGACCAGCGACTGGCAACGCGCGGTGCAGAACCAGATCGCGCCGTGGGTGCCGGGTGACTACGTCGCACTGGGCGCGGACGGGTTCGGTTTTTCCGACACCCGCCAGGCCGCTCGTCGCCATTTCCTGATCGACGGTCCGTCGATGGTGGTGGCCACGCTCGCGGCCCTGGAGCGTCGCGGCGAGTACCGCAAGGGCGGCGCCGCCGACGCCGCCGGCAAATATGAGCTGCATGACGTGCGGGCGGGCCGGTCCGGGAATGCGGGCGGCGATTCGTAGGTCTTTCGTCGAAATCGTCGTCGATGAGCCCTGGGAAAAAACCGCCCAAATCCACCGCCACCCTGGTAGCGATCCGATCGGGTGAGGCGGTACTGTTCGCCTCGTTGTTGCTCTTCTCCTGATGTCCGCGCGGCATCGCACGGGGTAAAGCGCATCCCCCCGGTCGGAGAAGGACCCGGTCGGGGTGTTCCACCCCGCGGGCTCATCCGCGGACAACGCTCGAGGAGAGCAAGCATGGCGCAGGGAACTGTGAAGTGGTTCAACGCGGAGAAGGGCTACGGCTTCATCTCCCCGGATGACGGCTCTGG
>JADGOY010000162.1 GCA_017882715.1 Nakamurella sp.
CACCCGACAAGTCGCAGCCTGAACCACCATCAACCGGCCGGCAAAGGCCCTACCAGGAAACAACAGTGGAAAAGCTGGGCAGACCAGCAGCCCGACCACACCCAAAAAAGCCATCCCCCCGCATCCCACAGTCAGCCCGGATCCAAGATCAACAAGCTAGCTCGTCCACCGATTGAGGCTAAACCGGTTCATTTTGAGGATGTCAACGGGAGCTGCCGCGGGATGCGAGCGCGTCCTGCCTCACGAGGTGCATCCGCATGCATCGATCGGTTCGGGTGAGATGGTTACTCGCCGTGTCGGTTCCAGGTCGGCGGCGGGGGCTCCCGTGCGGTCGAATCCGCTAGCGGTGCATCATACATGGCGTCGATGACGGCGGCGTATTCGAGCTCGATGACCTTTCGTTTCAGCTTGAGTGACGGCGTCAGCTGCCCGCCCTCCTGGGTGAACTCCTTGGCCACCAGGGTGTATCGCTTGACCTGTTCGTAGTTCGCCAATTCTCGGGAGAGGTCGCGGATCCGGCTCTCGTACAGCGCCATCACCAGCGGGTGGGCGACGAGGTCCGCGCGGGAGGTGTAGGGGATGCCGTGCTCGTCGGCGTGCCGCTCGAGAATCGGAAAGACCGGTTCGATCAGCGCGGTAAGGTACGTGCGTCGGTCGCCGATGACGATGAGCTGCTCGATGTACGGATCGCTGGCCAGCAGCGACTCGATGCGCTGCGGAGAGACGTTCTTGCCCTGCGAGGTGATGATGATGTCCTTGATGCGGTCCGTGATCTGCAGGAATCCGTCGTCGTCGAAGGCGCCCTGATCACCCGTCCTGAACCAGCCGTCCTGGAAGGCGGCGGCAGTCTCCCCGGGTTTGCCGTGGTAGCCGATCATCACGTTGCCGCCGCGGATGTGGATCTCCCCATCATTGGCGATCCGAATGTCCGTGCCCAGCACCGGTTTTCCGACGGTGCCGAATCTGAAAGCGCCGGGATGATTGCAGGTTGCAAGCGCGGTCGTCTCGGTGAGACCGTAGCCCTGGCAGATCAGCACGCCCGCGGAGAAGAAGAATTCTTCGATGTCCTTGGACAGCGGGGCGCCACCTGCCGCGAAGACCTTCTTCTCGCCGCCCACCACGTCACGAACCTTGGAGAGCACCAAACGATCAGCCAACGCGTGCTCGGCGCGCAGCACCGGACTGATCGAACCACCGGAGGTTCGGCGGTGCTGGCATCTCCCGCCGACGCCGGTCGCCCAGTGAAAGAGCTTGGCCTTGATCGCCGACCCGCGCTCCACCCGGTCCAGCACCGTCGCGTAGATCTTCTCGTACAGCCGCGGGACGCTCACCATGATCGACGGCCGGACCTCGGCCATCGCCTCCACCACCCGGCGCGGGTCGGCCAGGTAGCAGTTTTCCGCGCCTTTGGCGAAGACGTAGAACGACCAGGCCCGCTCGTAGGCGTGGCTCAACGGGAGGAAGCACAGACTGTTGTCGCCGGGACCGACGTTGAAGCGCTCGTCCAGGGCCCTCACCTGGTGAAAGAAGTTCGCGTGGATCAACACGGCGCCCTTCGGGTCACCCGTTGTCCCCGACGTGTAGATCAGCGTGGCGACATCGCTGCTGACGCCGGCGTCGATCCTGGCGGTGAGCTCCTCGTCGCGGGTGGACGCCGCACCCCTGGCCAGCAGGTCCGCGAAATGCTCGGAGTGGTCTTCCGAGAGCGTGGTCGCGGTGTCAAAGGCGATGATCGATTTCAGCTGGAGTGTTTCGGAGCGGAACGCCAGGACCTTGTCGTGCTGCGCCTGCTCCCCGACGAAGATCACCGAAATGCCGGCGTCGTTCACCACATATCGTGCCTGTTTCACGGTGTTGGTGGGGTAGATCGGCACGGACACCGCCCCGACGCTGAGGATGGCGAAGTCCGCGATGGTCCACTCGGGCCGGTTCGGCGAGAAGATGCCCACCATGTCGCCGGCCTGCACGCCCGACTGGATGAGGGCCTTGGCCACCGAGCGAATCTGCTCGCCCAGTTCGGCGTAGGTGATGGATCGCCAGCTCGAACCGTCCTGGTAGCGCATCGCCGGTCGGGATGCGCACCGTAAAGCGTTGTCGCGGATCATCGCCGCGAGATGGTCTGTCGTCACCGGGCCCTCTTCGTCTCGCTCATCTCTCGTCAGGGGACTTGAACCACGTGCCATCCCCGGCGGCGGCACCTGCGCCGCCTCCGAGTCTTGCACTCCGAACGATCCCGCGGCCTGGGCCTTTCGGCCCGGATATCTGCTGATCGAGACACGCTCCGCTGGGCGCACCCTTCTTGCTTCGGCGCGGGGGTCGGCCTGGGCTCGGGCGCGGAGCTCGCGCGGGCCCAGGGTGATCACCGTTCGGGGACTTGGGGGGCCGGGCACACCGGGTGCGGTCCCGATACGGTGATCACCTGCGGGTCGGTCACCGAAATGGTGATCATCATCGGCCGCCGGAATGGATATTGAGCGGCTGCCGCGCGCGGGCGCGGCCGTGGGCGGTCATCCGTCGGGGGGTTGCCAGAGCCCGATGGCCGCGCCGGTCGGGTCCAGCACGACGGCGATCCGGGCAGTGTCCACGGCGTCGAACGGATCCGTCATCACGGTCCCGCCCGCGGCGGTGACCGCCTCCGCCGCGGCATCGACCTCGTCGACGGCGAGGAGGTGGTCCACACCGGTCCGGATGCCTCAGTGGCCTGTGGCTGCGAGCTGATCGCGGCCACGACACCGTCGCCGTTGAACGCCACCGGGTAGGCCGGTTGAGCATCTTGCTGCCCGGTCTGCTGTGCCGGGTTCGGCATGTCGTCGAATCGCCAGCCGAACAGCCCGCGGTAGAAGGACTTGGCCCCTTGCGGCCGGTGGTCTGCAGGTTCACCCAGTTCGGCGTGCCCTGCTGGCACGACGTGCGATTCGGCATGGTGACGACCTCCTTTCGATCACCGGGTTGCGTTGTACGGTCGCGGGCCAGTGGGTAACCGGAGGATCCGTCCGGGTTGCGCTCAGTTCCGACTGCGGCGTGAGGTCGCGAGGCCTGACCCACCTTCCGGCCTGGGCTCCCTCCGATTCGGGCCGGGCTGGTGGCCGCTGTCGCGGGATTGCCTTTTCGATTTCTCCACGACCGCAGCGGGTTTCGAATGGTTGGATGCACGATGGCGGGCGACGAATTTGCTGGACGAATCCGCGATGCGCGCGGCCGGGCACCTTCAGCGCGCGGCAGCGGCAGACCGGTGGTCAACGGAGCCCCGGTCGTCACGCCGGCGGGCGCTACGGCCCTGGAACGGACGCGGTGTAGACCGCCGCCATGTCCTCCGATCCGTGTCCCGCTTGCCTGGCCGCTTCGAACCTGCCCAGCACCGCGTGCAGCACGTCCACCGGCACCCCGGCAGCCTGCGCGGCGTCGCCGATCAGCTCGAGGTCCTTGATCGCCCCGGTCGAGCAGGAATGACGGCTCGTAGGAAGCGGACAGCATGGCAGCGCCCTTGACGTGCGCGTATGGCGTGTCGGTCGTGCCGCCGGCAATCGCGTCCAGGAACAGCTGCGGGTCGAGCCCCAGACTCTTCACCAGAGCCAGCGACTGGCCGACCAGCGCGGTGATGGACAGCACCCACGCGTTCGCCGCGAGCTTGAGCGCCGACGCTTGCCCGAGCCGGTCGCCTGCGACGATTGTCTTGGCGCCGACGGCGTCGAACACCGGGTGCCAGCCGGTCGAGCAGCGACGGGTCGCCGCTGACCAACAAACCAGATCTCCGTGCCCAGCACTGTGACCCGCGTTCCGCCAGCTTCCCATCGACAGCCGATGACTGTGCCATTCCTGTGTCCGATTCCTGCGGATTGTGATCTGCTGTTGCCCTCCACTGGAGTTCCCTGCGGACCCGCCCGTCACGCATGGTCCGTGGGGCGGCTCCGCACCGCCGATCAGCGCGAAGCCACGAATGGGGAAGATATCTGGCCGGCGGCACTCGGCTCGCCGTGAGCGTTCGACCTGCACCCTGCCCAAACATTTGCGACATTTGCGGCGAATTGCGTGTCATTCTTCGGTCGCTGAATCGATCAATGGCCCAGTTGGCGCGATTTCTGAGGACTTTCGACTCTGCTCAGCTGTGCGACATGCGCCGACACTCGACCCACCGTGGGTGTCAGGCAGGGACACGGCCGTTGATCTGGTAGGGGGCTGCTATGACTCAGGTGACGGGCAAGCCGTCTCGGCTGATGGTGAAGAGCGTGCTGATCTACGACGAGCGCAGCGACGCGCGCCGTGCTCTGACCGCTGTCATGCGAACATTGCCGACCGTTGTCGACGTCGCCTGCGTCAGCGATCCGGCTGGCCTGATCATGTCCTACGCCGCACATCGGGCGGACCTGGTGCTGATCGGAATCCAACATCCGCGACCCGCCGGCGTCGAGGCGGTGAAGCGGTTGCTGGCACGCTACCCGGCGGCGGCAGTGATCGTATTTGGCACCGGCGACGACGGGCCTTCGTTGAGTCGCGCGATCGCCTGCGGCGCGGATGGCCTGATGATGTGGGATCCGGATCAGTCGGGTGTGGTCATGCGAATGCGCTCGCTGGCAATCCCGCGGTTCGGCTCGACCGGCCGACCCGTGGTGAGTAATGACCGACCGACCGAGCGCGAACTCCAGATTCTTCGCGGGATGAGCCAGGGACATTCCAATCGTGAGATCGGCCGCGATCTCTTTGTTTCTGAGGACACCGTCAAGGCGCATGCGCGGCGCCTTTTCCATCGGCTCGGCGCGCGCGACCGCGCGCATGCCGTCGCGCTGGGACTCCGCAGTGGCCTGGTCGCCTGACCGCGGGCTCGATCAACGACTCCTGGGCCCCCGGTCTCAGACTGGGGCGAGATCGCGTCGCTTCGAGGATCCAGCCTGAGGCTTCGAGGATCCAGCCTGAGGCACATTCGGAATCCTGCTTCCAGGACGGAGCGGTTTGATGCGGGAACGTGCTTGGTCGAGCCGATGCGACCTCGGCCGTGAACCTCGGTGCCGATCATCACACCAAGTCGTCACCGGCCATTCGGATCAGGCGATACCGCGCTTGATCATCTCCCGCCGCACCACGACCTTGTGCCGCCCATGTATGTTTATCCGGGACTGCTCCCCGTAACCACATTGCTGACCGGAGTGGCAGTCTTGCCCAATTGGGCCTGTTGGCCGGATGCCGGTTGGACCCGGACTGTGGTCGGCCCCCACGATCACTGGTACCTCTTTGTCGCCGTATTGCGTGCTGTATCGTTAATTGCATGCTGTATCGCTCGCTGTATTGCCCTCCCCGGGTTGCCCCGCTGGATGGTCGGTGGCCGTTCTGTGCGTGAATTCGTCGGCGCGGCGTGCTGGTTGACATGCAGGACCGCCGGGCGCCACTGAGCCGACGAGGTGTCGGGTGGTTGCAGGTATCAGCCTAGATTATCGCTGTATCGCTCGATTGCTCGCTGTATCGCCAGGTGCCATTGTCAGCCCGAACCTGGTTCTGCGGAGAGCTGACGTGGGGGGTCTGAGACTCCCGGCCCCACCGGGGCGGCCGCCAGTCCCTGATCGGGCCCGCCGCCGTCAAGATGCGCTTCGAGGTCCCGTCTCGAGCTATGCCCGGGCACCAACGGTGGCACCAGCCTGTGGTACCGCAGGACTCCTCGCATGACAGGGCCCGCCAGTCAGCTCGCCCGCGCTGGCTGTTTCCCGGCAGGCCGCAATTGCGCCATGTGTATCGCCCGCTGTATCGCTCGTTGTATTGCCAGGTGGCGGGCCGGCCAGGCCGCGGAGCGGCCGCCTCCAGCCCACGTGTGGATGTGCCGGCGGATGGCCGAATCCGCGTCCTCACCTGGTCCAGCACATCCGCTATCTCGCCGTACCGTGCGCGCTGTATTGGTCGCTGTATTGCCTGCGTCCTGGCTCAACTGCTGGGCGGGGTGCCTTCGCGGCGGGTTGTCCCTGGTCCATGGAGGCTTGTCGTGACACGGGCTGTCCTGCAGGTGCTCGCCGGTCATGACTCAATCGGGTCGACAGGCGCTCGGGAATCAACCATCACGCAGATGCCCCAGCAATGGACACCGATATGTCCGCGTCCGCGCACAGCAGCTTGCCCTGGGTGTCGTATGAGTGGCCATGGGCCGAGCCATGACTCGCGTAATGTCCGGTGATGGAGCCAGCAACGCGATGACCGGGGATTTGCTGTCTGCCGGTGACGCGAGTGGCAGGTGGCAAAGGAGGATGCCGCCGAGTCACAGTTCAGCGTTGGGGGTCGGCCCGTGCCGTTCGCTGGCAGCTCTCCGAACCGGCTCTGACGTGACGGTGCGGAGGCTCAGACGCGGTGGGGGCGTTTGCCTCTGGTGCGTTTCACGGCGCGGGGGGTGTGCTGGTGGGGTCGGCGAGTGCCGGCCAGTCCGACCATCCTGGACGGGCGGTCCCCGATGAGGTATGGCGCAGCTGTCGACATCGTGGCCATGGGCTGGGCCGACGCGGCAGGAGCGGTCACCGCACCCCCAACAACGAGAGCCAGCGCAGCGATCAACACACGGAGAATTGGCCTTCTCCTGGGTCAGCTGGTGCGCCGACCAAGGGGTGCACTCGTTTCACCGGGCGGTGGCGTGCGGGTAGCCGATCGGGAACACCGACCAGCCGCCACACCGGATCCGCCCCGGCCGGCCGCGCCAGGAGCGGGTGAGGGCCGCCGCCGACGACACCGGCATGTGATGCCAGCGGCGGCACCTTCGCTGTCGGGCCCACCGCCTGAATCTGCTTTGCCAGGGCGTTGAACACTTCGCTGGACACCACCGACCGGCCCGTCTCGGTTACCAGGTTCCACACGATCGTGATGCGATCGGGTTGGGTGCCCCCTCTACCCCGGGGGACGGTGGTGCTCTCCCGGCAAAGTGACCTCTTTCACCGGCGCCTGCGAACCCGCTTGACGGGCTTGGCTTTCCACGGCGCGGAGTTTGTGCTGCATCCAGTCGGCCACCCGGCGGTAACCCGCGGCGGAGACAGGCCCCGAGACTGAGCGCACCAGGCATTCGCATCGACGGTGACGACGAACCCCGCGGTGATCAGCATCCAGGGTGAGGTCAACACCGATCATGGCGATTCCCGCGGTCGAGGCCGATTCCGGTCTGGTCGTAGCTGCGGGCGGCGGTGAGCGCGACGGCGGCGAAGAGCGCTGAGGGCACGGTGGTGACCTGCCAGACATCGTGCTCGATCCCGACGCCCTGTACGACGTGGTGCGCCACGTGCGGTGCTCGGCGGCGGGAGGCGGTGGTGGACGGGTCCCGGCGATGTCGGTGTGCGCTTCGAGCTGAGATAAAGCCCACGGTTTGGGTGTGAGGTGGTCGGTGGCGCGAGGAAGGCGACCATCATCGTCCGCGGTGACCGCCGCGCGAGCTCGTTCCTTGCTGGTCACAGGGGGTCGCGCAGGGTGATCGAGTGCTCGGCGACTGCATCGGACTCTTGGACCGACGGGGTGAAGACCCGGTGGCTTCTGGAGCGGCGGCAATCCCACGCGGGCCTCTCGCGTCGCCTCGTGGCGTGGCGTGGCGTGGCACGGCACGGCACGGCACGGACGATGCAGCCCGATGGGGAGTCGCCGCCCTTTACTGGCACGTTTGCGTATCGCACCGCTGCGAACCGAGCCTGGTTTGACGCATCAGGGTGGGCGGCAAACCTGACCGGCGGTGGCCCGTCACCGATGGCTCGGGGTCAGAGCAGCAACCGGCACACCAGCAGACTGTTCCGCTACATGAGCTACATTCCTGTCGTGGGCGGGAACGTCGATAGGACGCGATGGTGCTGACGGCCATCGCCCAGGCACTGCCGATCGCAGTGGGTTTGGCGTTGGCGGCGTTGCCGATCGTGCTCATCCCGATCGCTCTGGCGACCAAGCGTCCTGGCCGCGTTGCGCGGGCGTTCCTGGGCGGGTGGTTCCTGGGCGTGGCCGTCGTCGGGGCCATCGTCATCCTCGCGGCGGATGTGGTCGTGCTGCCCAACGACCATCCGCGGTGGCTGAGCTACGTCAAGATCGCGCTCGGGGTTCTGCTGGTGGGTTGGGCATTTCAGAAGTGGCGTTCCAGGACCCGGCCGGGTGAGGACCCGGAGGCGCCGAATTGGATGGCCGCCATCGACTCGATGACCGCCGGTAAGGCGTTCGGATTGGCGTTTGCCCTGGCGTCGGTGAATCCCAAGAACCTGGTGCTTGTCGTGAGTGGGGCGACGGTTATCGCGGACGCCACCTCGCTGCCGGGTGAGCAGGCTGTCGCGCTCATCGTGTTCGCGCTCGTGGCGAGCCTCGGCGTCGCCGCGCCCGTTGCACTACCCCTCATCCTGGGTGACCGCGCGGAACCGGTGCTGGCGTCCGCGGATCGATGGATGACCCGGTACAGCACGGTCATCGTCGCGGTCGTCCTCCTGGTGCTCGGAGTCATTCTGCTGGTCAACGGCATCACCGGGGCCGCGACCGGGGCGCCTTGAAAAACGGGTGCACACCCCCTCGCGGACGTGCACGCGGCCTGCAACGAATACGTCACGTTGATGCACGTCGAGGGCCGCAACAGTCACCACATCGACAAGGGTGGCGTCCTGGCCGGCTTCACTCGCGCCCGGGTGAGCCTGCCGCAGCACGCTGCAGACGTTCGACGTGCCCATCCAGCCGGGCAGTTCCGGCTCGCCGGCATCCACGATCCGTCCGGAACACCATCACGTTCGCCCAACCGAAACGAAGATGCCACGCGACCGCGACGTCAGGCGGTTACCGGCACCCGCCGCGTCTCCCACGTCGACGACCTGGCCGCCGACCCCGGCGCCGCGCTGTTCGCCGGACTCACCGCGCTGCCCAAGACCACCGGCCTGACCAGCTACTCCTACCGGCTGGAACACACCCGGCAAACCAAGCTGCTCACCGCGCTGGGCAAGGCGATGATCGCCGCGAACCTGATCACCGACCGGGGCGGCGACCTGGTGAGCGCATCCGCAGGGTGAGGAAGGTGATGCCGCGGGTGTTCAGTTCGGCGAGCACGGCCTGGGTGGTGACTTTCTGGTCCATGACCAGCCGGGCGGGCCAGGCGCCGGTGAGGCGCCGGCGCCTCCAGGAACACCATCATCGTGCCGGAATCCAACGACCGCCACCGACGCACCCCACCACCCGCGTCATACCCTCGGCACCGCCGACCGCACCGCGAGCACCGCGACCGCGCCGCACCGGTCGGGCGAACCGAGATCACCAACACCTCCTCGTCGGTGCCCTCCTCACCCTCG
>JADGOY010000366.1 GCA_017882715.1 Nakamurella sp.
CGCTTGTGTGCTGCCTGCCGGGTGACGCCGAGAGCGTGGGCGACGTCATCCCAGGTGGCGCCGACGGCGCGCATGGTCGCCACCTGCTCGGTGATGGTGCGCTCCAGTTGTTCTCGCCGTCGAACGGTCTGGGTCAGCGCGACTTCTGCGGCCATCCGCTGCTCATGCGTCATGCCGTCAACGTTAGTTGACACGACCCTCCTGTGCCAATCCAGGTTGACAGGTTCCGTCTTCCGTTTCGTAACGTATAGCGTGTCCTGAATACGGTTGACGCCTCGGGGTGTCCATCGTGTCCGCGCTGCACCTACATCTCCGACGTCCCCGCCGGGTCCGAAGCCATCGCGATGATCAAGGAAGCGCAAACGCTGCACCTGTTCCGGCAGGAGCACGACGACGACATCGCCGACTGCGTCGGTATTTCAACCTCGAACGCTCGAACGCCGCAGCGCTGGGCAACCTGCCGCAGGGTGATCACCTGCTCAAGGTCGGCACCCACAAGGAGATCCGCGTCCAGCACTGCCGCACCAGCAGGGAGACCGCCTTCACTGCGAAACCGTGCTCAAATTCGTGCGCATCCCTCTTGATTTCTTGAGGCTTTCCGATTGCCCCGGTTGATACCACGGTGGCCCCAGCCGTTGTCCAGTGTCGGGCTACAGGCCCCTGGTGGCCCCTTTCGAACGTATTCCGGTCGCCCCCCTACATGAGCCCGTTCGCGGTACTACGAGCGCACAAAATGAAACTAAAGATCTGACATCTCCTAGATTCCAGCCGCCCGGCCCCGGTGACACCTAACGGATTCATCTCGGCCGGAACCGCTGTGTCAACCGCACGTCTAGATGTGCACCACAGCGGTGCGCTGCATGGTCAACCAGCTTCCAGGAGCGGTCATGGGCAACAAAGATGGCGGACGGAACCGAATTGCGGCGGCGCTCGGGGCGGCGGCGATAGTCATGATGGTGGCGGCCGGTGAGGCGGTGATTGCATTGCCCGCCGATGCTTCTGGAGTTCCCGCGGGTCCGACAACTGGGCAGGCCTCCTCCGCGGCTGCGGCGAGTCCGGTCGTGACCACCACGGTGGAGGTGACCTCACCCGGTACCGGGTCGACGGGTACGACCACTACGAGCGCCGCGACGATCAGCCGCTTTGTCGGTGTCGGCGGGATGAGCGATCAGGGCAGGACAATCATCACCCAGCTGGGCGTTATCTTCATCGACACTCCCGCGGGAGTGACTGTGCTGCAGGCGAAGTCCATTACCGGTGACACCATCTCGGCCAAGGTCACCTACGCCCGCGGCGCCTACTCCATGGGCAGCTATGTCGGCATCGTGCAGACCGGCACCTCGCTGAAGGTGATCGGCCCGCCGCCGCTGGACCTAGTGTTCACGCCTTACTCGTTCTCGGCCGGCGCCATCGCCTCCTACCTGGGGTCATGGTCCGGGCATTCCCGGGGAGCCGTGGTGACCTCGGACGGCAGGGTGCAGATCTCAATGCGGGACTACAGCAAGCCGTTCGACGCCCCGCCGATGACCGCCGAGGGCGTGCTCGTGCCTTTCGGCGACGGTTGGCAGCTGCGCATGTACCTGTCGACGATTCCCGAGATGGCCGTCGGTTCGCCGCAGACCATCGCTCTCGGCGGCGGTGTACTGACCATCGGCGGCGTGACCTATTGCGGCGCAACGGCTCATCCGGTAGGCGCCTGCGGCGCCTGATTGGCCCGTTCAGGATCCTGTTCCGACCGTAAGAACCGGTCCACCGGGGCGCCACTAGTGCCGCCGGTTGCGGACCCGAACATCACCGGCGGTTCAGGCTGAGAACGTAAGCCGAGAACGTCTGGTGGTCGGCGGATCCGAGCTTGACCCGCTGCCCAGTGTCAACCTGGATTTACACAAGAGGATCGCGTATCAACTAACGTTGACAGCTCATCACGCCGCTGAGTGCTGACCCTTTTAGGCCGAACGCCGGTCTTCACCCGGTGAACAGGATCCGGCCGTGCTCGTCGAACGCCGGCACCTTCACCGCGGCGACCCCCGGCCATCCCGCGACGTGTTCCCGCTGCGCCCGCGTCATCGGTGGCGCCGCCTTGAGTTCCGCATCGATCGCCTTGTTGCGCGCCTGCAGTGCCTTCGCCGCGGCCTGGAACTCCTGCTCGGTGTAGTGGCCGGCGAACTGTCGACGGGTCGACGGGTGCCCGGGGATGCCGTAGTGCATGGTCCGGGCGTCCAGGTCGGCGGCGTACGTCGACCACGGGCCAGGGTCGGGGCGACCTTCGGCGCGGACCTTCGCGCGGTACTCCTCGTGCGTGGCGGTTTTCGTGGCCACGGCTTCCAGTCGAACGGTTTTGGCGTGCGCTTCACGGGCACTGCGGGTGGTCATCATGGTCTCCATTCGGCGGGCATCGGGCCCAGGTGGATCGGTGGGGTGAACGATTCGAGCAGCCCGCAGACCAGCTCCCAGGCCACCAGCGCGCGGCCGTAGGGCTCCAGCCGGGCGTAACAGGTGGGTCCGTGAATCCGCAGGGTCAGCGCGTCGAGCTCGTCGAGCAACTGTTGCTGGTCGGGGGACAGTTGCGCGGTCACGCCGCGGGCGGAGTGGTCGAAGGTTGAGGCGGATCTGCCTGAACCTGGCCGGCGGGATCGGTTACGTAGTAACCGCCGCGACGGTCCGTGCAATGCGCGACGCGGTGACCGAAGGTGCCGTCACTGTCGGGCTGCGACGACGGCAGGCCATGCACGTGTCCCTTCCTGCAGAGCGGACAAGACACCGTGACGATGATCGCGCCGGGATAGTCCCGGTTCGGTCTGGCGCTGGTGATCGGTGCGGCGGGGTATCGGGCCGTGGTCATGGTGCGGGGTCCTTTCGGGCGGTCGTGCGACGGGCGGGCGGAGACGGCGGTCTACAGCCGCAGGGACAGAACACGGCACTGGTTTCGTAGGGCTCTCAGGCGGGCCGAACTGTCGGTAACTGTTGGTACTACCGACAGTGGGGGTACCGATTTTCGAAAATCGGGTCTCAAGATCATTTATGTTTC
>JADGOY010000163.1 GCA_017882715.1 Nakamurella sp.
GGGCCGGGCGTTGGGGGAGACCATCGCGGTGGCGTTGGTGCTGAACTCCGGGTACGTCATCAACTGGCATCTGACCGAACCCGGCGGCGACACGTTCGCCTCCACCATCGCGTTGAAGTTCGGCGAGGCCGGTAGCTCCCCGGTGGCGATCGCCGCGTTGATCGCCGCCGGCCTGTTCCTGTTCGTGATCACCCTGGTGGTCAACACCGCCGCCCGCGTCGTCATCGCCCGCAAGAAGGAGTTCACGGCATGAGCGACACCGGGCGTTCCAGCACCCCCACCGTCGACGCACCGGACCCGCTGACCGGGCGGCGCCGCCCGGTCACGGTCTCCGCGCTCGTCGGGGCGCGGCTGCCGTCCTGGGCGCCCTACGCGGCGGGCGCGGCCGCGGTCGGGGTGGCGTTGATTCTCAAGGCTGTGTTCGGCTGGGAAGGCTGGGGTACCTCGTTCTGGACCGCCGTGCTGGTGTTCGTCATCGGCTTCACGGTGTGGTCGTTCGCCGTCGAGGGCCGCCGGCGCGCCAAGGACCGGTTCGCCTCCACCCTGATCTATGCGTCGTTTGTCGCAGCCGTCGTGCCGCTGGTACTGATCTTGTTCTACATCGGCGTCAAGGGCTTCAGCGTGTTCTCCGCTGACTTCTTCACCAAGTCGATGAACGGCATTACCAGCCGGCAGGAGGGCGGCGGGCTGTACCACGCGCTGATCGGCACCCTGGAACTGGTCGCCATCGCCTCGATCATCGCGCTGCCGATCGGGATCTTCACCGCGATCTACCTGGTGGAGTACGGCCGGGGCAAGTTCGCCCGCGCCGTTACCTTCTTCGTCGACGTGATGATCGGCGTGCCCTCCATCGTGGCAGGCCTGTTCGTCTACACGTTCCTGCTGCTCGGGTTCGGGCTGCGGCCGTTCGGGTTCGCCGGCGCGCTCGCGCTGGCGATCCTGATGATCCCGGTCTCGGTGCGGGCGTCGGAGGAGATGCTCAAACTCGTTCCCCGTGAGCTTCGGGAGTCCTCCTACGCCCTCGGTGTCCCCAAGTGGCGGACCATCCTCAAGGTCGTGCTGCCGACCGCGATGTCCGGGCTGATCACCTCCTCGCTGCTGGCCATCGCGCGGATCACCGGCGAGACCGCCCCGCTGATCCTGCTGGTCGGGTACACCGCGCGGGTCAACTACGACCCCCTCCAGGGGGACATGGCCACCCTGCCGATGATGGTCTGGGACCAACTCGGCAAACGGGCCGGCACCACGTCCAGCGACCTCACCGAGGCCCGCGCGTGGGGCGCGGCGCTGACGCTCGTCTTGCTGGTGCTGATCCTGAACGTCGGCGCCCGGCTGCTGGCCCGGCTGTTCCAGCCCAAGGCCCGCTAAATGCCCCCCGCCGACCCGCAGGTTCCTGCCTTCCTCCTGAAAGTGCTGATTTGACATGGCCAAGCGCATCGACGTCGACGACCTGAACGTCTACTACGGGAATTTCCTGGCGGTCGAGGGTGCGTCCATCAATATCGCGCCGCTGAGCGTGACCGCGTTCATCGGCCCGTCCGGCTGCGGGAAATCCACCGTGCTGCGCACTCTCAACCGGATGCACGAGGTGATTCCCGGCGGCCGGGTGAGCGGCAAGGTGCTGCTGGACGGCGAGGATCTCTACGGGCCCGGGGTGGACCCGGTGAATGTCCGGCGCACCGTGGGAATGGTGTTCCAGAAGGCCAACCCGTTCCCGACGATGTCGATCTACGACAACGTCATCGCCGGCTACAAGCTCGCTGGCGCCCGGAAGCACAAGAACGAGTTGGACGAGATCGTGGAGCGCTCACTGAAGGGCGCGAACCTGTGGGAAGAGGTCAAACACCGGCTCGGCCGCCCCGGCGCGGGACTGTCCGGTGGGCAGCAGCAGCGGCTGTGCATCGCCCGGGCAATCGCGGTCGAACCGTCCGTGCTGTTGATGGACGAGCCCTGCTCCGCGCTGGACCCGATCTCGACGCTGGCCATCGAGGACCTGATCAGCGAACTGAAGAGCAGCTACACCATTGTCATCGTCACCCACAACATGCAACAGGCCGCCCGGATCTCCGACCGCACCGCGTTCTTCAACCTCCCCGGCGTCGGACAACCCGGCAAACTCGTCGAATACGACGACACCGCCAAGATCTTCTCCAACCCCTCGAAGAAAGCCACCGAGGATTACATCTCCGGCCGCTTCGGCTGATCGGCCGGAGTTGCCGTGCGACCGACGGTGGTCCGCGCCCGCGCCCCGATCGCCGGGCAGCGCCGGTCAGGGGGACCCGCCTCGTGACGGTGTTCACGTCAGCACCGGCGCGGCCCGCTGTTCCGGACCCCCGAGATCAGCCGTTCGTGGCGCCTCAGGCGGTGAGCATGGTGATGAGTTTGATGGCGGTCATCACGACGATGAGGATACCGAAAATGCGTTTGAGGGTGGGGCCTGACGTGAACGTGCTGGTGAGCCGGGCGCCGAGGAAGGAGCCCGCGGCGCCGACGACGACCAGGACCGCTGCCAGGTGCAGGTCGACCTCCGCGGTGGAGATGTGCGGGACGAGGGCGGTGAACGACGGCAGGGTGACGGCGACGCCGGTGATGCCGGTGGCGTGCCGTGAGTTCTACCTGGAAACCAACGACGGTGCGCCCACCAACAGGGCCGTCAAGGTCACCTTCTACGGCACGTCAACGCTGCTATTCGACGATGGCGACACACAGATCATGGTGGACGCCTTCATCACCCGACCAACCATGACAACCGCGTTGATCTCACTGAAGACCGGCGCGGCCTTGATCAAGACCGACAAGCTGACGGTGGACGCCCGGCTGGCACGCCCAGAAATCGGCACCATCGCCGCGATCTTCCCTGCGCACAGCCATGACGACCACGGTATCGACGTCGCCTACATCGCCAACCAGACCGGCGCCCACGTTTACGGATCCGAATCAACCCTGGACATCGCCCGCGGCGGCGGCGTCCCGGAGGCCCAACTCTCCCGATACGAGCTGGGAAAGGCCCTGCAGATCAACAGGTTCACCGTCACCGCCCTGCCCGGACGGCACCCGTTCAACCCGCCCCCGCTCACCGACGACCGCGACGTCACGATCGACGCGCCGCTGCGTCAACCAGCGGCCATCGCCGACTACGTCGAGGGTGGGTCATTCGCGTTCCTGATCCATCACGGTGAGCATTCCGTCCTAGTCCAGGTCCCCGGCTTTGTTCGACGACTGATAGCCCTCACGTAAAGCCCCGTGAAGCCCGCGAACCAACAGCGCCTCCAAACGGTCCGCCACTTGCTCGAGCACCGCCAGGCGCCGCCCCACCTTCCGCGCCGGGGCATCGAACACCCTGTCCCAGGTTGGGCCCTTTTCGTGGCGGGGGTGGTGCTCATGAGGTGCTCCTGTCCAGCGTTCGTCGCGAGGGGCGGTTCAGGCACCGGTGGCGTTGACCGTGCCGGCGAGCAGCTCGACGCGGCGGGTGATCTCGTCGTAGGCGGTGTCGAAGGCCCGGTCGGTGTCGACGCGGACGGGGTCGGGGATCGCCCAGTGCAGCCGGGCCGTGCTCCGGTCGAGTTCTTCGTGGGCGTTGTCGCAGACAGCGACGACGAGGTCACCGGGCCGTAGCACCTCTCCGACGTGCGCGGTGCTCGCCTTGGGCACGCGAAGGTCGTGGCGGCGTCCAGCGGCGACCGCGCGGGGGTGGACCCGTGCAGCGGGGTGGGTACCGGCCGACGCGGCCGGGATCTGGCTGACCCGTTGCCAGGACGCGGCCGCCAGTTGGGAGCGGGCCGAGTTGTGGGTGCACACGAACACCACCCGCGGCACCTTTCCCACCGGCAGGGCACGGGATCCGCCACCGGTGGCGACCATGCTGCGGACCAGCGGATCCTCCAGGCGCAGCTGCACGTACCAGCGCCGGCGGTCGCCCTCGGACCGGACCCGGCGGACCAGCCCGGCCTCCTGCAGGACCTTGAGGTGGTGGGCCAACAGATTCGTGGCCAATCCGAACGTCTCGGCCAACTCGCCCGGGGAGACGTCTCCGGGGACGAGCCGATCCACGATCGCCAGTCTCGCCGGTTCCCCCAGCGCCGCATGTACCTTCGCCCTGCGTTCCAGATCAGTCATCCGATTACCTCCACAGCTAGTGAGTCAAGTATGGTTGATCCATGGCAGACGTCAAGGGTGCCCGGTCCGGTTGTCGCGGCGGCTGTTCGCCGAGGCCTGCCCTGGCTACGGCGTCGGGATCGTCCGGGGTTCCGTGCCGCTGTCCGTTGCCGTCCGAATCGTCGGCGTCGCGCCCGGAGTCGGACTTGGTGCTGGGGCTGATCCCGGAGACCGCCCGCACTTGCGATAGTCCCACGTCAGTCGAGAGTTTCGTCCAGCATCGTCACCCAGGAGGTATGAGGAGTGTCCGACAAGCCCAGCGTGTTGTTCGTGTGTGTGCACAACGCCGGTCGGTCGCAGATGGCGGCCGGGTTCCTGACCGCCTTGTCCGGCGGTCGGGTCGAGGTCCGCTCCGCGGGATCGCTGCCCGCCGATCAGGTCAACCCGGCCGCGGTCGCCGCGATGGCCGAGGCCGGGGTGGACATCTCGGCCCAGCAGCCGAAGGTGCTGACCACCGAGGCGGTGCATGCCTCCGATGTAGTGATCACCATGGGTTGCGGTGATGCCTGCCCGATCTTTCCCGGGAAGCGTTACGAGGACTGGGAACTGGAAGACCCTGCCGGGCAGGGCATCGACGCGGTCCGGCCGATCCGCGACGACATCCGCCGCCGGGTCGAGGACCTCATCGCCGAACTGCTCCCAGCCACGGCCTGACGATCCCCGCCGTTGACCGACCCGGAATGGGAGTCCATGACGACGGCCAAGCCCTCGGTGCTGTTCGTGTGTGTGAAGAACGGTGGCAAGTCGCAGATGGCGACTGGGCCGATGAGGGACATCGCCGCCCGGTCCGCGGACTCGCCGACACCCTCCTGGTGAGTCCTGACCGACCCGCCCCGGCCGGGCGCCGCAGCGAACGAAAGCAGGTTGCCAGAGGTGGCCGCCCGCCCTTACCGATGCGCACCGTTTCGGGTGCTCGTGGTCGGCGGCGTCAGGCGGGTTGGGCGGCCGGGTACTACCTGCGCCGCAATGGGTTCGAGCCGCACCGGGACTTCGTGATTCTCGATGCGAACCCGTCGCCGGGCGGGGCGTGGCAGCACGGGTGGGCGTCGCTGCGGCTGTTCTCGCCGTCGGAGTACTCGTCGTTGCCGAGGTGGCCGAGGTCGGTGTGGAACGACCGGGCGTGCTGACCGCCCGGGCATTGTTCCGGTCCCTCAGCCCGGACGGCGCGGCCTGGGCGGACGGGAGCGTGCAGCGCGCCGACGTCACCATCTGGTGCACGGGATTCCGTCCCGGTCTCGGGCACTTGACACCGCCTTCGCTGCACCGCATCTCGGGGCGGGTGACTGTCGAGGGCACCCGGGTGGTGGGCGAACCGCGCGCGTACCTGTTGGGCTACGGGGACTGGACCGGTCCCGCATCGGCGACCGTGATCTAGGTGGGCCGCATACGCCAACGTATTGACAAGTATCGATGTTATGACGCACTATGAGGCATCGACAACTGTCTATATATGGGAGGTCTTCATGGGTGTTCACATCGAACCGCCGAACCCGGAAGGCGCCACTAGCGGGCGGAAGTCGGCTCTCTTGCACCCCAGCGCACGGCAGTAACCGTTGACGATCACCGGGTGCGTTCCCATCGCGCAAATGGCGCCGATGTCCTTGTTCTCCAACGCTTCCCGTTCAGTGACGGTCAGGTCATAGCCGTCGGTGTCGATCTCCGGTCGGCCTTGTGTATTCGAGTCTTCCAACACGCGCAAATAGTCGAACAGGCACTGCTGAACCTCGTACAGGCTCATCCCTCGCCTCCCAGTGGGCATTCTTCGAGCGGGCTTCGGTCGACCTGCTCGTCCAGCCTGGGACGTCAGACGTGATCCAGGACGACCGCAAGCTTCTCCGATCGGATGCCGACTCCGGGTCGCTCTCCCGCACAGTGGAAGCACCATTGCCTTCCTTGGAGCGCGAGGCGGCCCGGCCGCGTCGCCGTGGCGGCTGGGTGTGCTCCCGGTTTGGTGCTCAGCTTCACCGGCGCTGACGGCCACTGTCGGTGTCGTGGTGCACAGTCCTCCCGACAGCAACTCGGGGAGGAAGAGATGTGTTGGAAGTGCGACAACCCGCAGGCGACCGAGGCAGAGTACGAGGCTCGGCTGCGGATGAAGATCGAACGGTTCGGCTGGGCGATTCAGGGCATCGAGCCGGGCAGGACGTCACCGCCGTGGGCCTACACCGTCGGGCTCTCCCGGTTCGGGCAACCGGAGCTGGTGCTGACGGGCATGACGTTCCCGTCGGCCTCGGCCTTGCTCAACGACATGGCCGCACACCTGTTGCACGACGCGGCTCCCGAGCCCGGGACGCAGCAGCAGTTGGTCGGCGGCCCGCTGGTGGAATTCGTCGAACTGGCCGAGCCGTCGGCGCACCTGCACTGGGCGGCCGCACTGTTCGGGCCGAGCCTCCGGGCTATTCAAGTCGTGCACGCCGACCAACGAGGGCATTGGCCGTGGCACCCCGGTTATCGCGGCGGCCCGGGCGGCCAACCGGTTCTCGGCCCGCGCAACCGCGAAGCATTGACCTGAAATGAGCGCCCGCGTGCTGGGATGCCGCACGGTGGCGAGATCGTCTGAATGGACGGTGGCCACCAGGCCGTCAGCCGCCGGACGGACTCGGCCCGCCTGTGAGGTGCCCGACGCGATCGGCCCGAAGTCGCCGGCGGTGTTCATGGCGGCGTCCGCTCGCCCGATGACGCGGCCGAGCGGACACCGTCCACATCCTCTAGCGCGAGATTTCGATCTTCGGGTATTCGGGGCGCCACATGGCCTGGTGGACCTGCTCGATCGGGTGGTCCATCGCCGCTTGGGCGAGGCCCTCGTCGGCGGCGGTGGTCGCGACGGCCACCGCGACGGCGGCGGAGACGGTGCGCAGATCCTGCATCGGCGGCAGAAGTGGCGCACCGGGTGCGCCGGCGTCGGACAGCCGGGCGACCGCATCGGCGGCGGCGGCGATCATCCGGTCGCTGATCCGGGCGGCCCTGGCGACGGTGACACCCAGGCCCAGTCCCGGGAAGATCAGCGCGTTGTTGGCCTGAGCAATCTGATAGGTCCGATCGCGAAGGACGACCGGGGCGAAGGGACTCCCCGTGGCGGTGAGGGCGCGGCCGTCGGTCCAGGCGATGAGGTCCTGGGGCAGAGCCTCGCATTTCGAGGTCGGGTTGGACAACGGCATGATGATCGGCCGCTCGGTGTGCGCCGCCATGTCCTTGACGATGGCTTCGGTGAAAGCCCCGGCGTGCGTGGAGGTGCCGATGAGGATGGTCGGGTGCACCCGGGAGACGACCTCGGCCAGGCCGACCGGGCCCGGGGCACCGCTCGGACCGGTGGAGCCGATACCCGCCGAGTCGGAGGCATCGGCCCAGCCGGCGACTTCGGCGCGGGAACGTGCGTAGGGCAGCTGGAAATCCAGCAGGTCGTCGGCGTCGTCGACCATCAGCCCCTTGCTGCCGATCGCGTAGAACCGCGCGGTCGCCTCTTGCGGCGACAGTCCCTCGCGGATCATCTGCTCGCGCATCATGTCCGCGATGCCCAGCCCGGCGGTGCCCGCGCCGTAGATCACCACACGCTGATCGGCAATCCGGGACCCTGCGGCGCGGACCGCCGAGAACGCCGCAGCCAGCACCACTGCCGCGGTGCCCTGCATGTCGTCGTTGAACGTGCACACCCGGTCGGCGTACTTGTTCAGGATGCGGCGGGCATTGCTCGCGCCGAAGTCCTCCCAGTGCAGCATCGCGTTCGGGTACAGCTTCCTGACGGTGCTCACGTAGGCGTCGATCAGCTCGTCGTAACGCCCGTCACGAACCCTGGCATGCCTTGCACCCAAATACATCTCGTCGGTCAGCAGGTTCAGGTTGTCGGTGCCCATGTCCAACACCACCGGCAGCACGCGGCGAGGATGCACACCGGCGGCCGCGGTGTAGACGGCGAGCTTGCCGATCGAGATCTCGATGCCGCCGATGCCCTGATCACCGATGCCCAGCACGCCCTCCGAATCCGTGGCCACGATCAAGTCGACGTCGTCGGGACCGAGACCCGTGTTGCGGAAGGCGGTCTCGACGCCCTCCGGCTGGTCGACGGACAGGAACACACCGCGGGGCCGACGGTACTCGTGGCTGAACCGCTCGATAGCCAGCCCCACAGTGGGGGTGTACACGACCGGCAGCATCTCGGAAATGTGATCGGTGAGCAGCCGGTAGAACAGCACCTCGTTGCGATCCCGCAGGTTCGCCAGATAGACCCACTTGCGCAGGTCGTTGGCCTGCTGCAGGTACTGGGCGTAGACCCGCCGCAACTGACCCTCGAGGGTGCTCACCCCGGTGGGCAACAAACCGGCGAGTCCCAGGGCTTCCCGCTCCTGCAGGGTGAAGGCGGTGCCCCGGTTGATGCTCGGGGAGGCCAACACCGCGCTGCCCCGGGCGTGAATGCGGGCCAGCACGCCGTCACCGGTGGTGGTGAGGTCATACGGTTTCCACGGCACCGGGGTGACGGCTGCGTGGTCGGCGATCAGTGCGGGGCTCATGGCGAGATGCCTTTCGCTGCGGTGAGTGAGTCTGCGGTGATTCGGGCTGCGGTGATTCGGGCTGCGGTGATCGAGTCTGCGGTGATCGAGTCTGCGGTGATCGAGTCTGCGGTGATCGAGTCTGCTTCGGGCTGCGGATTCAGGTGGGTCACACAGGGCCTTGCCCGATACGGATGCCCCCCACCACGGCGAGCCGAGCGGGCTCGCCGTGGTGGGGGCGGATCCGCGCCGGTGGCGCACGATCGAGTGGTGCACGATCGAGTGGCCTGTGCTTCACGGTAGACGCGCCGGTCGGTCAGTGGGCCGGTCGATCGGTAGCCGGTTCGGTCAGTGGGCCGGTCGATCGGTAGCCGGTTCGGTCAGCGGGCCGGTCGATCGGTAGCCGGTTCGGTCAGTGGGCAGCGGCGTGTTCCTTGTACGCGTCGACGTCCTCACGGTGCTCGGCAGCGGAGTGTTCGTCGAGCATGTCGCTGTCGTCGAACGGATCCTCACCGGAGAAGACCCGGTCGACCTGGGGGCGGGCGATTTCCTTGACCCGGCCGGCGATGACCAGGGTGGCGACCGCGTTCCCCGAG
>JADGOY010000367.1 GCA_017882715.1 Nakamurella sp.
TCGTCAACGAGCAGCGTCCAATGCTCAACCAGCTCATCAAGTTCCATCGACCGGGCCACGGCCGATCATCATTCCGCAGCACCATCACCAGCGAACCGGTCTCCAAACCCGCCAACCGGGCACCGAGACCACGACCGTTTGGATCTGGTGACACGTTCCTTACCAGCACCCCTACGTGATGGCGGGGGACAGCTGACCCCAGGCTCAACCCCCGCCCCATCCGACTGATGCGGGCCTGCCCGCGAGTTGGCTCCACGCATGGACGGCGGGATCCGTGTCGCCTGCCGGTGTGGTCGGTGGTCTGGCCGGGGCAGGCGATCCGTATCAGTCGGATCGGTGGCCGCAGCGAGCGTCAGCGAGCGATGCGCGGCCACCGACACGCGAAGGGCGTGGGGCCGGCGCGGCCCCACATAAGGCCGCGCCGCGAAGCGGCTTCCTAAAGATGTTTTGTCCCCACCCCGATAACTGGTCGCGGCGGGCGAACTCAGCGTGAGCGGAAACTACTGGATTCTTCTACAGGAGAAGGAACTACAGGGGAGCGCCCGGAAGTGGGCTTTGATCTGCGGGAACGGGGACCTCGCTGCGACCAGGTATGCGCGAACGGCCGCGACCTTCCATGCGGGGACGCCTTTCCCTCGGGCGGTGACTGGAAGGCCGGCCCGATCATCGAGCACGTCGCCTACCTGCGCCAACACTGGAAACGCGCGACCAGGTATGCGCGGAAACCGTGTCGAGTGTCGGGTGCGATGGCTTATGCGTTGCGCGGAATGTGCCGGACCACGTGCTGCGACCGTCCATGCGGGGACAACTCGAGGTCGGGCATGGACGCGCGGGCGCGACGATTCATGCGCGGCACGGCGCGGCAAGGCGCGGCACGGCACGGGCTTCCGGTCGGTGCGGGGGAGCGTCGAGGCGGCCCCGCACCGGGGATAGTCGACGGCTCCTGCGACCGCCTATGCGTCCGCGCGGCCAGATCAACCGCGACTGATTATGCGCACGACCCCGTGATCGGTTCAGCTAAGGCGGTGACGGGGGGCGCGACCATCTATGCGGACGTTCCGACGCAGTCGGGGTGATCTCGCCCCGCTCGAGACAGGTGCCGGGCGCGATCGTTTATGCGCAGCTCCGACCTCGCTGCAGACTGTCTGGTCGACCCGCCGCTGATTGCAAGAACCACTGGCGCGACCGCTTATGCGTGGGTAACTGTGCCATCTGACCAGCGGAAACGATCAGCGCGACCATTCATGCGTGGACAACTCGCCCAACAACTTGCGGATGCGCTGCAGACGGCGTGTCCAACCCAATGATGGGTTCAGGCCGTGCCACCGTGGGCGGCTGAAGACAGTGAAATGCCCCCGCAGAGTCGGAAGCCCTCGGGGGCGCGGACCGCTCCTATGGACAGGAAACGACCATGGCTACCGTACCCAACGCGGCGGACAACCCGCCAGCACTGTTCGGCGAGTCCCAGCCGATCGTCATCTCCAATCGGCAACGCGACCTGCTCGACGCCGCGGCGGCCATCGAAATGGAAGACGCCAGGGAAGTGGGCGCCGTCGGGTACGCCGCCCGGCTCTGGGCGCAGCTCTCACTGCCATACAAAGATCCCGGCGACACCAGCCTCTGGATCCGTCGCAACGGCTCACTCACCCTGCGGGTGAACCCCGGTATGACCGGCCCCAAAGGAGCTGAGAAATCCGGCTACCCGTACGGCGTGCTGCCCCGGTACATCCTGACCTGGATGAGCACCGAAGCCGTCCGCACTCAATCACCGGTCCTGCAACTGGGCAGCAATCTCAGCGACTTCATGGACCGCCTCGGCCTGTCGCCCACCGGCGGCAAGAACGGCACCATCACCAGGCTCAACGACCAGATGCGCCGGCTGCTGACCTCCTCCATGTACGTCGAAGACAACCGAGACGGCGAGTCGAAGTGGGGGATCGCCGGCGCCCACTTCAGCGTCGCCACCACCTACAAACTCTGGTACGGCAACGATGACCGCGGCGGGAAAAACCCGCTCTGGGGATCCACCATCACCCTTGCCCCCGCCTTCTACGAATCCATCGTCTCTGCGCCCGTGCCCGTCGACACCCGCGCGCTCGGTGCACTCTCCGGTTCCCCGCTCAAACTCGACCTTCTCGTCTGGCTCTCCCACCGGCTCGGCTACGTCCGACGCACCCAACTCGTCCCCTGGGCGGCCATGTCCGAACAATTCGGCAGTGACTACGCCCGGCTCCGCGACTTCAAAGCCGTGATCCTCAAGCAGCTCCGCGACGTCCTCGCCGTCTACCCAGGGGCGAACGTCACCGTCGCGGCCAACGGGTTGCTGCTCGCGCCGTCCCGGACAGCAATACCCCGCTCGGGGAAAAGCCGAGGCACCGACACGGCGACTCTGGAATAGCTCCAGGCGGATGGCATGAGCCACAAAGCAGGGGCGAGGCACCGATGGAGCCCTGGGTACCGATCACCACCGCGGCGCTGGGCGCCATGGTCGCCCTCGTCGCGTCGTGACTGTCGCCGACATCCTGACAGTGCAGACCAGGCTTCGGCGTCGGCTCGACACGGAGTTGCCGATTCTCTCCCGGCTGCCGGAAGGGCACGCGAAAGAGCGTGTCACCCGCATCGTCCGACGTGACGCCCCGGAGATCGTGCACCGGGCCGCGGAGCACCGCAGGCAGCGATTATGTCGACGGCTTGGTGATCTTCCGTATGTTCTTCGTTTTCATTGGGATTCTCGCCAGCACCTTGATTAAGCCAACGCAGAAGCGGGTGCGCTGGGAACTGTTGGCACGGGAATTGGATACCTTGTCCGCTTTTACACCCATCGGTGGATTGCTGAGCGTCGTGCCTTTTCACCGCCGCCACTCAAAAGACCGAGCGGGACCGACGCCGGAAATTCATCTACAAACACATGGAGGGTGATCGGTCATCGGTCACCGGGTGACCGGATTCAGCGCCGGGAACGATGGCGTCACTGCGTTCTTCGCGGACGGGACGTCGGAGGGGGGCAACCTCCTGGTTGCCGCTG
>JADGOY010000368.1 GCA_017882715.1 Nakamurella sp.
CTGAGCAAGACACGGACATCCCGCGCTGACGCCCGGTGGCGCCAGCGGACAACAGCACCTGACGAAACACCCCGGGGGCCCTGCCCCCACGCCCCCGGCTCTCGCTCCGAGGATGGGCGAAAACGCTGCCGAATGCGGTTGAGTGCGGTTGAGTGCGGGTCGGCAAGGGGGTGTCATCCTCGGCTGCCGGCCGCCACCCAGGGATGCCAGGGAACCTCCGGCCCCGCAAGGGCCAAGCCGCTACGCGGTCGCGCTCCGCGCGAGCCCCTTGCCCGCCCGGAGAACCACCTGGCATGGCTGCGCCTGCCCGACCAACGAGGATGACACCCCAGCACCACGAGACCGGGATCGAGCCGGTGCGGAGAAGGAGAAGGATTGGGCCCCCGGTCTCCGACAGCATGTGGCAAGCGAATCCGGGACCGTAAGGTTTGCGCCAGCGGGCCGCCGACCTGGACCCCGACACCGGCGACGGTCGGCTGTCCTACCGGCGGGCCGCCGACCTGTTCACCCAGGCCACGGGGGCTGGACGCTGCACGACCTACGACACTCCGCGATCCCCCGAACGCCGACCTGCGGTGTCAGCCCCGACCGCTACCGGATGGAAACCTCCACAGGGCAGGCTCCGCCTCCACCGCGCTGGTCCCGCGGCGCCGGGTAAGGTCCGCGGACGTGGACGATGCGGCAGCAGGCGAGAACGGATCAGGCAACCCGCGGGCTGAGGGGCTGTGGACTCGGTTGCACGCCGGGTGGCACAGCCACCTCGATCCCGGCCGCCGATCCGGCGTCATCGCTTGGGGATCGTTCGCCATCACCTTCGGTCTCACCCGCGCGTTGACGCACTGGATCCGGCACGGTCACGGCCCGGCCGGCGGCGGAGTCAGCGTCGGCGGCCGGCACTTTCACCACTACAACCTCGGTATTGGGCTGCTCACCGGTATCGGCGCTATCGCTGTCCGCGGTCAGGAACGGCACCGACGACACCCCGGCGTCGCAGCCGCATACGGTGTCGGGACCGCGCTCATCGCCGACGAGGCCGCCCTGCTGATCGACCTGCAAGACGTCTACTGGGCCAAACAAGGCCGCACCAGCGTCGACCTGGCAGTAGGGGTCATCGCCATCGGTGGTCTGGCCATCACCGGCTCGTCGTTCTGGCCCGCCGCCGCCAGCGAGATCCGAGAACTCTTCCGGGCCCGCGATTGATCAACTTCGCTCGTTTCGGGCGTGTGGCGGGCTCTCGGGCTCTCGGGCCCAACCGTGCAGCCTTCACCGAGCCGGATCCCGACGAGCCGCAGGAGATCGTCGCGATCGACACCAGGAAGCCGGGCGAATAAGCATGGGTGAACACCTGCCTTCGTCGTCAGACACGGCGGCTCAGCGGCGGCTTTCGTTACAGCACTCTTTTTCGTCGTCGCCGGGTCCATCGCGAGGTCCCCGGCCTGTCTGTCCCGCTTTGCGGGTTGACCCTCCGACACATCGCAGACCGCACCTCAAGCCGCGTGTAGGCGGTCCGGACGGCCACGTTCACCGGCGGGGCAAGTGCGGCGGGGTTGTCGCTGATGTTCCCTCCGCGCACGATCCAGATCGGGTTCGACTTGTCGATCGGCTGCTGTTCGGGCGCGGCCAGAACGTACGGGGTCGGATCGTTCTTACGGCAGATGTAGTCGGGTACGGTTCCGTCCGCACCACCGGGCCACGCACCGCCGGTCCGTGCGACGCATTGGGATCCGTCCGCAAGGTCGAGCCCCCAGGGCATCGGGTCGATCGTCGTGGGTACCGCGGTCAGGGTCTGGGTCGAATACAGCCTCCGCACGGTCCGACTCCAAGGGCCAGCGCCGCAGTAAAGGAAGTTCTGCCCGGGTGGAGCCCAGCAGATCGCGGCGCCGTCCGTAGTTGCGCCGCAGGTTTGGATGTTGGCTCCCGTTGCGTACGTCGAAGGGCCGTGGCAGTCCAGGGGGTACGTGGCGGGGTCATTGGTGACCGTCCACTCGGGCGACACCCGCTGATCTGCGCCGAGCAGATGGATCTCGAGCCGACAGCCGCTGCCAGTACCAGGAGGGCGGCGGCCGTCAGGGCGTGTCGGTGGCGGCGCGGAATGGATCGGTTGGATCGCATTGCCCCCCAGTGGCGCCGCAACGTGACGGCATCGCAGTCGGGGTTGAGCGCCCGCATCTCGTGCATGGTTCCCGGCGCCATCAGCACACAGGTGCGGCCCTGTCGACGGTGAGGATCGCGTCGGTGGCGTTGTCGACGAGGTTGGGGTCGACGGCGTCCAGTGGTCGGGCACCGACCTGGCGGACCGCGGACCGCAGCACGCTCAGGATCGCGGTGGTGATCAGCGGTCCGATGACCGGGGTCGGCCCGGTCCCAGCCGATCGGGACTCCGCCGGCCGACAGCGCCGCGAGGCTGGTGAACCCGTCGGTGCGGTGCCCGTCCGCGACCAGGGCGGCGGATCCGATCTGTCGCCCGACCCGGATCCGGTATGGGGCGACGGTCTCGTTGCCCGGGAATCCGACCACCGCGGTGGCGGCCCCACGGCGGTGAGGTGGCTGACCGACTGCGGGTGCAAGCAACCCGGTTGGCCGGTGAGGATTTCCTGGTCGGATGGAGCGGCGCCGTGCTTCGCCTGGCGCTGGACACCTGCCTGGGACACCATCCGAGCAGAAAGGACGCCACCGTGCCTGACTCACCACCGCCGGATCTGAGGAACGAGGCAGTCAGCGCATTTGTGCGGGCTGCCGGCCTCGTGGTCGACACGGTCACCGCAACGGAGGTGGCGGGGCACCTCGAGGTCGGCGCGGATCACCACACGCCGTGGGGCGTCGTGTATAACGCGGCGATCGAGTCAGCCGCCAGCGTCGGTGCCAGCGCCGCCGTCGGTGACCGCGGCCAGTTCGCGGTCGGGGTCTCCAATGTCACGAACTTCCTTCGACCGGTGACAGCTGGCCGGCTGACCGTTACGGCTTGCCCGGTTCAGCAGGGACGCACGCTGCAGCTGTGGAGTGTCAGGGTGGTGCGGGAG
>JADGOY010000028.1 GCA_017882715.1 Nakamurella sp.
ATCGGTGACATTCCTCGACTCCGCGCTCGTTCCGCTCCTCGGCGCCCGGGGCGCCTGCGGTGCTCGCTCGCTGTCGTCATCGGTCGACCCCACCCATCACCGGATCGAGCGAGGCCACGGCGGCAACGACGTCGGCGATCATCGCGCCCTCGGCCATCGCCGGCATCGCCTGCAGGTTCACGAATCCAGGGTCGCGCAGGTGCACCCGGAATGGCCTGGTGCCACCATCGGACACCACATGGCAGCCGAGTTCGCCGCGCGGGTTCTCGATGCCCACGTAGGCCTGCCCGGCCGGGACCTCGAAACCCTCGGTGACCAGCTTGAAGTGATGGATGAGCGACTCCATCGACTGACCCATGATCTTGCGGATGTAGTCCAGCGAGTTCCCCATGCCGTCCGCGCCGATCGAGAGTTGCGCGGGCCAGCCGATTTTCGGGTCCCCGACCATCACCGGACCGGGTTCCTCGAGCCGCTTGACAACCTGTTTCATGATCTTGAGCGATTCCCACATCTCGGCCAGCCGGAGCAGGAAGCGGGCGTAGCAGTCCGCGTCCGTCGAGGTCGGCACCTCGAACTCGTACTCCTCGTACCCGCAGTACGGCATCACCTTTCGCAGATCCCACGGCAGTCCGGCCGAGCGCAACACCGGCCCGGTGATGCCGAGCTGCATGCAGCCCTCCAGCGGGAGCACACCGACGCCCTGCATGCGGGCCTTCCAGATCGGTTGCCCGGACAGCAGTTTGTCGTACTCGGGCAGCCGCGACTCCATCACCGCGATGAACTGGTTGATGTGGTCGATCGCTTCCAACGGCAGTTCCTGCGCCACCCCGCCGGGCCGGACGAACGCCATGTTCATCCGCAGTCCGGTGAGGAACTCCATCAGGTGCAGCGCTTCCTCGCGTTCCCGGAAGCCGGCCGTCATACCGGTGAGCGCGCCGAGTTCCATGCCGCCGGTCGCGATCGCCACCAGGTGCGAGGAGATCCGGGTCAGCTCCATGAGCAGCACCCGGATCACCTGGGCACGCCGTGGAACCTCGATGCCCAGTAGCTTCTCGACGGCCATGCAATAGGCCGTTTCGTTGAACGCCGGCGAGAGATAGTCCGCGCGCGTGACGAAGGTGACGCCCTGCGTCCATGTCCGGTATTCGCAGGACTTCTCGATACCGGTGTGCAGGTAGCCGATCACCGACCGGGCCTGCACCACGGTCTCGCCCTCGAGTTCGAGGATCAGCCGCAGCACCCCGTGGGTCGACGGGTGCTGCGGACCCATGTTGACGATGATCCGTTCGTCGTGCTCGAACTGTGTCTCGGCCAGCAGCGCATCCCAGTCGCCGCCGGTGATGGTGAACATCCGGCCCTCGGTGGTGTCCGTGCCGCGGGCCCGGCGCACGTCGTCGGAATCCTGTGCGGCGTTCTCCGCGCGGTACCGAGTTGCGGTGTCCTGCGCGCCGCCGGGCAGGAAGTCCTCCGAGAAAGCCGTCGAGAACCCCTGCCGTGCACGGTTTTCCGTGTGACCGGGGCCGGATTCGCCGGCCGGGGAATGAGTGTCGGTCATGAGTAAGACCTCCGCTGGTCCGGGGCAGGGATCTCGGCTCCTTTGTACTCCACCGGGATCCCGCCGAGCGGGTAATCCTTGCGTTGCGGGTGCCCGATCCAGTCGTCGGGCATCAGGATGCGGGTCAGTCCCGGATGGCCGGAGAAGGCGATGCCGAACATGTCCCAGATCTCCCGCTCATGCCAGTCCGCGGTCGGGTACACCGCGACCGCGGAGGGCACATGAGCGTCGTCGGCTCCTACCGCAACTTCCACCCGGATCCGCCGCCGGTACGTCATCGACATCAGCTCGTAGACCACGTGCAACCGACGCGGAACGCCCGGTCCGTAGTCGACACCCGAGACGGACGAGGCGAATTCGAACCGAAGCGATTCGTCGTCACGCAACGCCCACAGCAGTGCGGTGAGGTGGTCACGCGCGGCGTAGAAGGTGATCTCGCCGTTGGCGACGGTGGTCTGCAGGATCGCCTGCGGCGGGATGGACCGTTGCGCCATTGCCGCGGCCAGCGCGTCTGCGACCTCGTCGAAGTAGCCGCCGTAGGGCCGTTCGGCCGGGATCGGCGTGTAGGGTTCGACGACCAACCCGCCGTACCCGGAGGTATCGCCGGAGCCGCGAACGCCGAACATCCCGGTGCGCTCCAGCCCTGTTGCCGCCACCGGAGGTGTCGGGTGCGGCCCCCGTTCGGCGACTGCACTGGACTCGCCGGCCCGCGCCGGGGCGTCGGGGCCCGACGGCTTCTCGCTCGGGGTGTCCACCGAGCTGTAGCTTCCCGCGGCGGTGCTGGCGCCCTGGGCACTGTCATTGCCACCGGTGGAGCTGGTCGGTGCCCCGCCGGAGGCCGCCGGGGCCACCTGCTCGCCGTGGCTCGGCGGTGCGACTTGATTGCCTGGCTTGGCGTCCTCGGTCATGATCGGCCCGCATTGGGCTGGTCGGTGGTGTCCTGGTCGATTTTGATCTGGTCGATATTGACCTGGGGGGTACCGATCGGGGCCGGCAGCTTGCCGTACCGCACGGACGACGCGACGAGATCGGTGCGTTGACCCTGCAGTTCGGCGGCCCGTTTCGGCCCGAGCGGCTCGTCCATGATCTTGGCGTGCAGCTTCAGGATCGCGTCGATCAGCATCTCCGGGCGTGGCGGGCAGCCGGGCAGGTACATGTCCACCGGCACGATGTGGTCGACGCCCTGCACGATCGCGTAGTTGTTGAACATCCCGCCCGACGAGGCACAGACGCCCATCGAGAGCACCCACTTGGGTTCGGCCATCTGGTCGTAGATCTGCCGGAGCACCGGGGCCATCTTCTGGCTCACCCGGCCCGCGACGATCATCAAGTCGGCCTGCCGGGGCGAGGCCCGGAACACCTCCATGCCGAACCGGCCCAGGTCGTACCGCGGCGCGCCGGTCGTCATCATCTCGATCGCGCAGCAGGCCAACCCGAAGGTGGCCGGGAACAACGATGCCTTCCGCGTCCAATTGACCAGCTTCTCGACGCTGGTCAACAGGATGCCGTTGGGGAGTTTCTCCTCCAGACCCATTGCCCTGTACTCCCTTCTCGACGTACGGATTGCGTGTGCACTCCCCTGGCGCCCGAACCGGCTCCCAAGGAATCAGTACCGGAATCAGTCCCAGTCCAGCCCGCCGCGGCGCCAGGCATAGGCGTACACGATCGCCACGGTGACGATGAACAGGATGATCTCGACCAGCCCGACCACACCGAGCGGGATCGCCGACTGCGCCCACGGGTAGAGGAACACGATCTCGATGTCGAACACGATGAACAGCATCGCGGTCAGATAGAACTTGATCGGGAACCGTCCCGCAGTCCCCGCGGGCAGGGGCGTCGGCTCAATACCGCACTCATAGGCGTCCAGCTTGGCCCGGTTGTAGCGCCGGGGCCCGAGCCCGTCGCTGACCACGGTGACCATGGTGATCGCGAAGCCCGCGACGATGATCAACAGGATGACGATGGGTAGGTAAATGCTCACCATGGCGATATCCTCCCCCGCGTCCCGCGACCCGCCGTCAACGGGCGGCTACACACTCGGCGCCACCCTGTTCAGCGAGCGGACGACACGGTCGGCCCAGTCTCCGTCGCGGCTGTCGTACAGCCCGGCGAGCATCTTGAGCACCAGATACATCAGGTCCTTTCGGGGCAGCCCCAGCCGGGTCGCGGTCTTCATCACCGACGGCTTGCCGATCAGCGCGGAGAAGACGCCGCCGAGCCGGTAGTACGAGCCGAGGTGCTCCTTCATCGCGGTCGCGTAGCCCTCCAGCGCCGCCTCCCGGCTGGCGCCCGCGGGCCGGCCGAGCGCCTGCAGCACCGACTCCGCGGCAAGAGCGGCGGACTCCATGGCGTACGCGATGCCCTCGCCGTTGAACGGGTTCACCGCGCCCCCGGCGTCGCCGACCAGCAGCAGGCCGTCCGCGTAGTGCGGGGTGCGGTTGAAGCCCATGGGCAGGCCGGCGCCGCCGATCGGGCCGAGCGCGTTCTCCTCGCGCAGCCCCCACTCCTGCGGGGTGCCATCCAGCCAGGTCCGCAGCAGCGCCCGGTAGTCGGTCTTGCCGAAGGCCTTTGACGAGTTGAGCATCCCGAGGCCGACGTTGACCGTGCCGTCGCCGAGGCCGAAGATCCAGCCGTAGCCGGGTAGAAGCTTGGGGCGTTGGGAGCCGCGCTCTCCCGACCTGTCCCACAGCTCGAGGTGGGATTCCAGGTAGTCGTCGTCGGACCGCGACGGGCTGCGGTAGTAGCGGCGGACCGCCACACCCAGCGGGCGGTCGTCCCGCTTGTTGATCCCCATGCCCAGCGCGACCCGCGCCGACACGCCGTCGCAGGCCAGCACCAGCGGCGCGGAGAACTCCGTAGGACCCTCGGGTGTCTTGGCCGTGACGCCGGCGATCCGGCCGGTCCGATCGTCGCGGATCGGCGCGGTGACGGTCGTTGCCACCCGCATCCGGGCGCCCGCCTTGACGGCGAGAGTGGCCAGGATGTCGTCGAAATCGCGGCGCGGCCGGACCAGGCCGAAATCCGGGTAGTCCTGCAGCACCGGCCAGGGCAGCTCCAGGCTGCGCCCGCCACCGATCACCCGCAGGCCCTTGTTGCGCAGCCAGTCGGGACCGGACACGTCGACACCCAGTGCGAGAACCTGCTTCACGCCGCGCGGGGTGAGGCCGTCGCCGCAGACCTTGTCGCGCGGAAACGTCGACTTCTCCAGCAACAGCACGTCGACCCCCGACCGGGCCAGGTAGGTCGCCGCGGTGGAACCGGCCGGCCCGGCGCCGACGACGATGACGTCGGCGTTGTTGTCGGGGTTTCGCACCGCGTTCGACTGGCTCATCGGTCCTCCGCACCGGTCGTCATCAGGCCGAGGGGCGATGCGGCGGCAGGCCCCGGCTCCATGCGATCGAGATTGTGAATTCGTTCACGAGGTGGCGCGCCATCAGTGTAGGACGCGTCACCGGACCTATGAACCGGGACCGCTCCGGGGTGCGACCACGAGATGTTCACCTCACCGATCGCCGCCTCCTCGAGCTGCGCATGGGCTCGTTCGCTCCCTGCCTGCGACTGCGGTCAGGGCTCGCCGAGCACCGCACGGTGCAGGGCGACCACGCCGAAGGTCATGTTGCGCCATCTCACGTCGGTCCACCCCGCTCTGGTGATCAGCCTCGCCAGCGAGGGCTGATCCGGCCAAGCGTCGATGGTTTCCTGCAGGTAGGTGTATGCCTCCGGGTTGGACGACACGCGCCTGGCGAGCCTGGGCAGCACGGCGTGCAGGTACCACCGGTACCCCCAGCGGATCGGCGCCGGCCGCGGCCGGGAGAACTCACACACCACCAGGCGTCCGCCCGGGCGGGTCACCCGGGCGAACTCGGCCAGCGCGGCGCTCGGGTCTTCCACGTTGCGCAGCCCGAACGAGATCGTCACGGTATCGAAGGTGGCATCGGCGAACGGCAGGTGCAAGGCGTCGCCCGCCACCCGCGGCAGCGTGGGGTCCTTGGTCGCGGACAGCATGCCCAGCGAGAAGTCCGTCGCCACGCACCAGGCGCCGGTGACCGCGAGTGCCCTGGTGGACACCCCGGTTCCGGCCGCGACGTCCAGCACCTTCTGGCCGGGCAGCAATTCCAGCGCGCGCACCGTGTGTCGGCGCCAGCGTCTGTCCTGCGCTCCGGACAGGATCGTGTTCGTCCGGTCGTAGCGCTCCGCCACGGCGTCGAACATCTCTGCGACCTGGTGTGGCTGTTTCTCCAGCCCGGCCCTACTCATGGTGGTGGAGCCTACCGAGCCCGTGGCCACGCTCCCGACGCCGCCGCGCTCGTCGCCGGAGAGGAAACCTCCGATTCGGTCGAGGTCGAGGGCACCGCTGGAGCGGGCACGAACGGTGCCGTGCCGCGACGGTACGGGAGCAACGGCAGTTTCGAACGGCGCCGGCACCACCAGATCAGCGGCGCCGCGATCAGGCAGGTACCGGCGAGCGTGAGCACGATCATGATCGTGCCGACGGAAGCGGTCCGGCCGGCCACCCTGGCGATCTGCGGGTCCTGCGTCGAATACTCGACCACGAACTGCTCACCCAGAGTCAACAGTCCCGGGTAGAGCACGCCGACCTCGGGACGGATGGTGGCCCCGGTCGCGTCGACGAACTCGATACCGGTGCGCAGCGGAGACACGGACAGCACGGTGGCGGTCGCGGTGCCCAGATGATCATCGATCGCCGCGTCGTTGGACCGCATCCCGATCGCCAGGGCAATCATCATCACGGTGATCGCCACCGCGAGCAGCGCGATCCCCCGCGCCGTCCCGCGCCAGATGCGTTGCCGCCGAACGGGTTTATCTGGGTCCGCCGCCGTCCCGGCCGTCCCCGTGTCCGTCTCTTCGGCGGTCGCAGTCGGGTCGGTCGGCTCTGTCGGCTCTGCGGGGTCCGTCGGCTCTGTCGGGTCGGGCGGCTCTGTCGGGTCGGGCGGCTCTGTCGGGGCGGTCGGCTCTCTCGGGTCCGTCGGCTCTGTCGGGTCCGTCGGCTCTGCGGGGTCGGTCGGCTCCGCTGACGTATTGAGGTCAATTGCTTGGGCTGCCTGGTTGGTGGCGATCGTCTTCGCCGACCCGTTGGGGTCCGATCTCCGGGCCGCCGCGGTGGTAGCGGTCGTCGTGGCGGCCTGAGCGATGGCGGCAACGGTCGTGGCCACGTCGGTGCGGGCGACCTCTGCGCCGGCCTCGGCATTGGCGGCCATCCGTCGAGTGTAGGGCTGGCGACCTCGGCCGGGCCGGTCCCGCGAGCATCGATGGCACCGCGGGTGGCCCGTCGCAGAGCGGCCCTGGCAATTCGCAGACGTTCGTCGGTGTCACCGTCAGCAGGGTCCCGGGCGGATTTCTCCCTGCTGACGGTGCCCTCGACCGCATGAGAGCTTCATCGCACAGAGACCGGGCGGGGGGCGGCTAGGCTTGGCGCTCGTGACTGCCGTCCCCACCACCCGCCTGTTGACGACGGCCGTCACCCGAATGCACACGGAGTCGATCGGCCTCATCGCCTCGCTGACCCGCCCGACGGGGGCGCTGTGTTTTGTTCGCGGCGGCGAGGGCTTCGCCGGCTGGGGCGTCCATCGACGCTTCACCGCCACTGGGCCGCACGCCGCCGCGCGCATCCAGGAGTGGCTCGCCGAGGTCACCGCCGAAATGCGGGTGGATGACGCCGTCGGGATTCCCGGGAGCGGACCGATCGCCTTCGTCTCGCTGGGCTTCGACGACTCCGACGTCGCCGTCGCCGTCGTTCCGCAGGTGGTGCTCGGCCGCCGCGGCGACGTCAGCTTCAGCACGCTGATCGGCCCCGCCTGCATGGACGACACCTCCTGGCCGCGTCCGGCACCGGTGCGCTCGCCGGGCCGGATCAGCTACGCCGACGCCGAACTCTCGGTTGCCGGCTTCACCTCGGCCGTCACCACAGCAGCCGCCAGGGTCCGCGCCGGTGAGCTCGAGAAGGTTGTGCTGGCACACGATCTCGAGGCAACGACGGCCCGGCCGATCGACGAGCGCTTCCTGCTAGCGCACCTGGCCGATGGTTATCCAGGCTGCTGGACCTTCGCGGTCGAGGGGCTTCTGGGAGCCAGCCCAGAACTGCTCATCCGCAGGATCGGCGCCACCATTTCCTCCCGGGTGCTGGCCGGAACCGCCTGGCGCCAGCACTCCGACGACGCCGTCGCCGCCGAGTTGATGGGCAGCGCGAAGGACATCGCCGAACACGCCTACGCGGTGCGCTCGGTCGCCGACGTGCTCGCCGAGGTCTGTGTCGAGCTCGACGTCCCCGCGGCCCCGGTGCCGCTGGAGCTGGCGAACCTGACTCACCTGTCCACCGACATCACCGGCCGACTGGACACGGACGCACCGTCGGCGCTGGAACTCGCCGCCCGTCTGCACCCCACTGCCGCGGTGGGCGGCAGCCCGACGACCGCGGCCCGTCAGGTGATCCGTGACCTGGAGCCGATGACGCGTGGCCGTTATGCTGCGCCGGTCGGATGGTTGGACAGCAGCGGTGACGGTGAGTTCGCGATCGCGCTGCGCTGTGCCCAGGTGAACGGCCGCAGCGTGCGGCTGATGGCCGGCTGCGGGATCGTCGCGGACTCCGACCCGGAGAGCGAGGCGCGTGAGGCACAGATCAAGATGATCCCGATCCGGGATGCCCTCGAGGCGCGGGACTGAGCCGTCGTTCGCGCTTGATCCTGAGTTCTGTTGCGCGCCAACCGATCGTTTCAGCCGGCGGCAGGGATCCACCAGGCGCCGCGGCCTTCGTGACACTATGCCGACCGCACCGCTGCCGCTCCGCTGGCGCGTCTGTCCCTGCCGGGTCGCGGTACGACCCGTAGCGCAGCAGGCTCTCGGCGGTGTCGATGACGGATTCCCGCACCTCCGAACGGCCCAACCGAGTTCCCGTTCGGCCTTGTCAGCGCTGACCAGCGCCTGCACGCCGACGTAGCCCTCGCGCGAGCCGGATGGTCTTGTCGAATCGGGCAATCGTCCACATCAGCCAGTGCGGTAGGGGGCGGGCGGGAATGCGGTAGCCCTGCGGACCGAACTCGGCCGGAAGGATCGCCGCCATTTCGTCCATCCGCATGTGCTCGCCGGCGCAAATGTACCGATTTCCGGCTGCCTCTGGAATCGCCGTGGCAATCCGGTGCGCGATCGCCACATCAGGCATATCCACCACGGCGAAGCCAATTCTCGGTACGGCCGGCATCTCGGCCGCCATCATACGGCGGATGACCTCGATCGAGGTGTTCCGTTCGGCGGGCGCAGCAGGCAGCCCCCACCCCACCCAATGCCAGCGCAACGGAACCGCCCCGCCCGGTGACCCCGGTCCACTCGTCGGAATGGTGTGGGCGCTCGCGATCGGCCTGGTCACGTTGTGGCTCGACGGTCCGTTGGAGGCGCGGTGCGGATCACTCGGTACAACCTCGCAGGAGCTGACATTGCAGATATCTGCGTTGCTCGAGAGGATGCTGGCCGGCCGCCGACGATCGTCGTTGAGAAAAACCGAAGAAGAACCAGGGATACCGCCAAGAATACCGACACTGGCATGGCCGATGGAACGCAGAAATCAGCCGCCGGTAGAAATCGCTCCAGACCACAGATATGCCAGGAGAGCCGTACTCTGTCGGATGCATGAAAGATCACTACGCACGATCGTGAAGACGGACAACTGGCGCCAGGCGCACTTCGACGAGGATGTGAGAGCCCAATTCGCGAGCCTCTCCGCTACCGGACACGTGTAGGAACGGACATGCCGGAGCTCGCACTTCACCCGCGTGTCCTGTTGTTTCGCCCCAGCGACCACCGCGAGAAAATTCGCCCCGGCAGCCTCCCACCGCCGGCCGGGCACCGCATTTCCCCGCCCCCACGGCTGGGCGAAGCAGCTGCTGGACATTGATTGCCAATCTCGGTCCGTGAGGTGAGAACGCTTCAAAGAATACCGTCGCAGCGATCATGACCCGGCCGGGGCACGTGGTCAGCTCTCGTACCGACAGGCAAGGGGACTTTCACCCGGGCCGACCCGAACCTGCCTGCCGTGCGTGCCCCGTCATTTGTGACCCGGTCCCGACACTGCAGGGGCGAGAGTCAGTCCTGTTGGGCGCCAACGGCATAGGACTCCCGCAGCCAGTTCTCGATGGAGTCGTCGACGTCAGCGGGACCGGTGAACCGGAAGGTGTGCGCCGCCCACCGCGGGCTGTACCATGCGACGCCGCGCAGCAGCGGGTGAGAAACCTCGCGCCGCAGGGCGATGCTGTAATCCATCCACTTGCGCCGGACGACCGCGCCGTTGAAACGAACCCGCACCATGATCACGATCCGGGTCTTCTGGGCAATGACCGTGATCGGACCGACCTGTGCCAGCACGTCCACGCAGTGGTCGAAGGTCGCGCGCAGGGCAGTAGGTCGGCCGGCGAAGTGCTCGTCCACGTCGTGATGCGAGCAGGAATGCCAGATGTTTGCGCTGACGAACCGGTGGCCGCATCGGGGGCAGGTCCACACCGGGCGGGGACCGTCCGACTGCTGGTCGCTTCCGGTTCGCTCGGTCATCGTCGCACTCCTTTCGGCGCCACGCTCGACGGTAGGCGCCCGCGCTCACTGGTGAGAGTGCGCTCCGCCAACGAGACCTGGCACGGGCCGATGGCGGAGTTCTGATAGGGCCGCCTGGTCGGTGCAACACCTATCCGTCGGTGTTACACTCGGGCATGCCCACCACGCGGCCTCGGATCGTCATCACCGAAACCGACGACGTCGCCCGAGCCCTGGACGACGCTGCGCGGCGCTGGCCGGACGAGCGCGGCAACCGACGAAAGTTGTTGCTGCGTTTGGTGGAAGAGGGGCATCGAGCGGTCTCGGCGCAGGACGAATCGGCGACCGCCCAACGGCGAGACGCGATCGCGCGCACCAGCGGTTCGCTGACCGGGGCGTATGGCGCGGACTACCTGAAGGACCTGCGCGCGGACTGGCCGGAGTGATAATCCTCGACGCGTCAATTCTCATTGCACATCTGGACGCCACCGATTTCCATCACGACCGGGCCGGCTTGTTGCTGACGGCGTCGGAGAAAGAGGATCTGGCGGCCAGCGTCGTGACCATGGCCGAGGTACTTGTCGGTCCGTCGCGAGCCGGCATGGTGGACCACGCACTGGCCGCGCTGGAGCAACTGGCGGTCGCGGCCATACCTATCGAACGCACAGCGGCATTGCGGCTGGCACTGCTACGCGCCGAAGCCGGACTGAAACTACCGGATTGCTGCGTTCTCCTGGCCGCCGAGCAGTCGGGAGCGGCCGTGGCCACCTTCGATGACCGTCTTGCCCGCGCGGCTCGCGATCGGGGTGTCCGGGTCGTCGAACGATGAATCCACTGCGACAAGCTATATCCCGCCTACCCGGTCACCGCCGCCCGCACCGCCTCGGTCAACCGGCGCAGCGTCGGGGCAAGTTCCGTCCGCGAGGTGGGCACCTCCACGACACGTATCCCACCCGGATCGACGATCGCGTCGGCCAACTCATCCGCGCTGGAGACCAGCACATGCTCGGCACCGCATGCCTCGGCCACACGTGCCAACTCCACACCGTGGGGCGTGCCGAACACCCGCTCGAACGCCCGCTCATACGGCGGTTCGCCGGGCTCCAACGTGGAGAAGATCGCCCCGCCGTCATTGCTGCTGACCACGATCGTCAGATCGGGCCGGGGTTCGTGCGGGCCGATCACCAGCCCCGTCATGTCGTGCAGGAAAGTCAGGTCCCCCATCAACGCGACGGTCGGCCCGGCATCGGTCTCGGAGTCGACAGCCGCAACGCCCAACGCGACCCCGACCGCCGTGGAGACCGCCCCGTCGATCCCGGCCACCCCGCGGTTGGCCACCACCCGCACGCCGTCCCGCGCGGCAGCGGTGAGCCCGACGTCCCGCGGCGCCTGCGACGACCCGAGAACGAGCGTGGCACACTCCGGCAGGGCGGCGACCAGGTCGCGGGCCAGCCGGGGTGAGAACGCGACGTCGAGGTCGTCGATCACCGAATGCGCCGCGACACTCGCCGCCTGGTTTGCCGAGCGCCACTGTTGCACCCAGCCGGGGTCGGGCGGCGCGCCCACATCGAGCCGGCCGGGGGCCACCAGCCGTGCCGTGCCGGCCGGATCGGCGTAGCTCTGGGGATGCGCGACCACGTCGACGCTCACCCGTGGGTCGGCGAGCAGCCTGCTGACGGGTCGGTACAGCGTCGGACGGCCGAGCACGATCACCCGATCCGGCCTGGCCGCATCCAGGAACTCCGGGGCAGCGAGCAGGTGGATGCCGGCGGCGAGAACCGCCGAACCGGCCGCGCCGCCGGCCTCGGACAGCACGACCTGACCGGCGCAGGCAATAGCAGCGGCCCATGGATGGGTCAGGTCGGCGAGGAACAGCAGCCGCTCACCCGGCAGGGGCGGCGGTACGGACGGGCCGTCGACGAACCCGGCCATGCGCGTCCACGGTCCGTCGCGGCCGTCCAGCGTCTCCGGCCAGCCCTCGAGCGCGCCGTCATCGCCGGGATCCGGTAGCAAAGGCTCGGTGAGCGGCAGGTTCAGCTGCACCGGGCCGGGCACCCTCCCGGCACCCCTCGCGGCACCGACGGCCCGGCACACCATCGCCCGCCACGCGGCATTCTGTCCCGAACCCCGCTGCGGCACAGCGAACTCGTGGAAGAACCGGAGAGCGGGACCGAACAGCGAGCGCTGATCGACGGCCTGGTTGGCGCCGACGTCACGGAGCGACGGCGGCCGGTCCGCAGACAACACGACCAGCCCCACCCCACCGTGATGCGCCTCCAGCACTGCGGGGTGCAGGTTCGCCACCGCGGTGCCCGACGTCGTCGCCACCGCCGCCGGCACTCCCGAACCGCGGGCCAGTCCCACCGCCAGGAACCCAGCGGTGCGCTCGTCGATCCGGACGTGCAGGCGCAACCGGCCGGCCGCGTCCGCGTCGTGCAGTGCCATCGACAGCGGGGCGTTGCGGGATCCGGGAGCGAGCACGGCCTCCGTCACACCGCAGGCGATCAGCTCGTCGACGAGCACGCGGGCCAGCGCCGTCGACGGGTTCACGGGTGCCATTGTTCAGGTCCGGCGCTCGAGACCCCGCATGGCGGTGCCGAACCGGGGCGGATCTGCTGCGCTGTCAATCCCGTCACGGGGCCTATGGTCGGCCAAGCTGCCTGCCTGACGGGCGTCCCACCAGAGACAGGACCGTCGATGCCGACGTCAGCCCTCGTGCGTGGTGCGTCTGTGCCCTGCCCGTCCGTGTCGGAGCGCCAGGTACGCGGCGGCGGCCACTCGCAGTCCGGTCGACGTCGACGGCGACTGAACACCGACCAGCGCGCGCCAACTGAAGGTGACCAGCTCCCCCCGAGGGACCGGCCGGCATCGAGCTGGGGAAGCTGCGGTGGTGAACGACGTCGGGAGCCGACAAGCACCTCGGCGATGGCACGAAGCCGGCCGGCAGATCCTCGTCCCGGGGCCGTCAGCGCGCGAGCAGTCGCCCGGCGGGCTCCTGCGATGCAAGCTCACCACCCGACGTCGATCGGCGCTACCGCTCGATGATGCCCTCCGCAGACCCGAATCGGATTCTCGTGCAGGGCGCGATCGTGATGCTCCGCCCGGGGGGCACGGTCAGCTCGGACCCGTCGTTGATCCGTGATGTCCAGGTCAGGGACGAGAGGTCCCGCAGCCCGATGACCTCGGCGATCCGCGGATGGCGGACGACCTGACCCGCCGCCGACCGGTAGTCGTAGGCGGCTCAATGTGCCTTGACCGCGATCAGGCTGGCGTAGCCGATGTATCCGAAGAACTCGTGGGTCCGGACCCTCCGACGGGCCTCGGCCCTGAGCGCTTCCGCGAGTTCGCCACCGATGCGCCCGGACCGGGCCAGGGCGTCTGCACCGCGGTCGGCCACGCTGAGGAGGTAGTTGGGGTCGTCCGTTTGGATGACCCCATGGCTGCGGAGCGGGCCGGGCCGGAAACCCGCGGCGCGAACCAGCGCCGGCAACCGGCGGACGAGCCACGGGTCGTTGATATAGGAAGACCGGAACGCGCTGACGCAACTGTTGAATGGACCATCGGCACCGGTGGCCAGGGTGATGGTCGCGTAGTCGCCTTCGAAGACCGTCAGCGCACCACCTGCCCGCACGACGGAAGGATTCGGCCAGCACCTGATCCGGACTCGGCACGTGGCACAGGACGCGGTGGAGCAGAACCACGTCGAACTCTTCCCGATCGAACGGCAGATCCGCGCCGTCAGCCACCTGGAAGGTGATGGACGGATTGCCGGCGGCCAGTTCGGTCGCCCTGGTAACGAGACGCGGTGACGGGTCGACGCCCACAATGGTGCAGCTCGGGAGCCGCTCCGCCCCATGCTCAGCTGACTGCGCGAGTGCCCGATCCGATTTCGAGGATGCGCGAGGTCCGCGTCGAGCACCACCAGGTCCGCCCAGTACCCTGGCGCGAGCCGCCCGACCTCGGCAAGGCCGAGCGCCGCGGCGGGGTTCGCCGATGTCTGCCTGACGGCGGCCAGCACACCGTCCAGGAGCGGCAACCCGCTGTGCCGCACCGCATACCGGAAAATGTGGTCCATTGTGGCGGTGCTCCCGGCAATGATGTCCGAACCGGTCAGTCGGGCCACCCCGTTGGCGACGGTCACGTCCAGCGCTCCCAGCCGATAGGCGCCGTCGGCCAGACCGGCCGCGGCCATCGCGTCGGTGACCAGCGCCACCCGGTCCGGCCCCGCCACGTGGGCAACGTCCCGGTACAACGCTGGATGCAGGTGCACTCCGTCGGTGATCAGTTCGACCGTCACCCGCGGATCCTCGAGCAGCGCGATCACCGGGCCGGGCTCGCGGGGATGCACCGGGCGCATCGCATTGAACAGGTGAGTGCCGATGGTCGCCCCCGCCTCGATCGCGGCCAGGGCCTGGTCGTAGCTGGCGTTGGTGTGCCCCACCGCCGCGGCCGCTCCCGCACCCACCACCCGGCGCACGGCGTCCAGACCACCGGCGCGTTCAGGGGCCAGCGTCACCATCCGGATCGTGCCGCGCCCGGCGGCGAACACCCGATCCAGTTCGGCCGGGTCGGGGTCACGCAACTGCGGTTGCTCGTGCGCGCCGGGGCGCCCGTCGGACAGCCAAGGCCCCTCCAGGTGCGTACCGGCGATCACGCCCTGTTCGGTCAGATCCGCCATCACGCTCACGATCCGCAGCAGGTCGTCCGGGCTCGCGGTGACCAGCGAGGCGATGCCGGTGGTCGTGCCGTGCCGGCCATGCAATTCCACCGCGGCCCTGGCCTGCTCGGCGTCGCCGGCGGGGAACGCACCTCCCCCACCGCCGTGCCCGTGCATGTCGACAAACCCCGGGACCACGATCCGTTCGCCGAGGTCGAGATCCCCGAGGTCCGGATTGACTGTGCGGGGCGGGGTTCCGGCGCCGACGGCCGTCACCCGCCCGCGGTCGGTCTGGATCCAGCCGGGTTGCAGCGGCTGGTCCTGCGCGATCACGGTGGCCGCGGTCAGCAGCATCTCGGGGGTCCTTTCATTGGGCGGGTCATCCGTTGCTGCTCCCGCCGCCGTCGCGGTGGCCGCACCAGTTGGGCGTTGATCATGGTGCGCAGCCCGCGAAACGCCGACGACGCGCCGACAACGGCGGGCTGCGTGATCAACGACAGCAACGCCCGGGCGATCGACGGGCAGGCGCAGCCCGGTCACGGGTTCCGCGGTTTCAGAGGGTTTCGGTGACCTTGCGCAGCCTCCGGGGCGCGTCGCGGTTGGCACCGCGGGCGACCGCCAGGTGCTTCGCGAGCTGCTGGAACGGCAGGATCTCCAGCAACGGGGAGAGTTCCTCGGCGACGCCCTCGGGAATGACCACGCCCGCGGTGGCGTGCCGCACCGCGTCGGCGGTGCCGACGCAGAACACGTCGGCGCCCTGTTCGGTGAGCCGCGGCAGCACCTGGTCCATCGCGTCACCACCGATGCCGCGGGCCACCACGGTCAGCACCGGGACCTGCGGCTCGATCATCGCCAGCGGTCCGTGCAGCAGATCGGCGCCCGAGAACGCCTGCGCCGAAAGGTAAGACGTCTCCATCAACTTCAGCGCCGCCTCCCGCGCAGCGGGATAGGAATACCCGCGTGCAGTGGTGACCAGCCGGGAGGCGAAGCGGTAGCGCTGCGCCAGGTCGGCGATCCGGTCCTCCTGCTTCAGGAACTGCTCCCCGAGTTCGGGAAGCCGGGCCGCTGCGGACCCGTCGCCGCCGCGGACCCGGTCCAGGACCAGGTACAGCGCCAGCAGCTGCGCGGTGTACGACTTCGTTGCGGCGACGGCCTTTTCGGCTCCGGCGAGGACGTCGATATGCACCTCGGCGGCCTCCGCGAGCGGCGAACCGGCCTTGTTCGTGACGGCCACCGTCAGCGCACCCTGAGCTCGGGCGACCTCCAATGACTGGATCAGGTCCGGGGAACCGCCGGATTGGGAGACACCGATCATCAGCACGTCCCGCAGATCCGGCTTCGCGCCGTAGGCCGTCATGGTCGATGGCGAGACCAGGCCGGCGGGCAACTGGTGGGTGATCTCGGTGAGGTATTTGGCGTACAGCGCCGCGTGGTCGCTGGTGCCGCGGGCCACGAAGAGCACGAACCGCGGCCGGCGGCGATTGAAGCTCTGCGGCCTCGGAAATCTGCGCGGTGCCTTCGCTGAGCAACCGGCGCCACACCTGCGGCTGCTGCCGGATTTCCGCGGCCATCAGCGCCCCGGGGGGCGAGCTCTGCTGTGGTGCTGGAGGTGTCGGTGGGATATCGGCCGGGGTGTCGATCACGGTGGTCACGGGTGTCCTCGTATCGGAGTGACTGTGTCGGTTCAGTTGACGGCAGTTCAAGCGGCGGGTGCGGCAGCGAGTTGGCCCGCTATCCGCAACGCCCGGTGCGCGGGATCGCTTTTCAGCACACGGATGTCGGTGCAACCGTTGACCGCCAGGCCCGCGCGCAGCTGGTCCTGCAACAGCGGCTGGTGAACGACGAGCCCTCCGCCGAGGACGACCGGTCCGGTCAGACCGAGCCGCTCGGCGACGGTGCTCACCAGCGCGGCGAGCGCAGTGGCCGCACTGGTGATGATGGCCAGGCCCAGCGCGTACCGCACGGCCTGCCGACCGACCGCGTGGCCGCTGCCCTCGTCACCGAGCAGGTATCCTCAGCCGCCCGCCCTGGCGGTGCGGCCGTCGGCGGCGCGTCCCCAGGCGACGGACCCCGTGCCGGAGATCAGCGCGACGCCGTGGTCCACGTCCGCGGCGGCCAGGATCAGCGCCGTGTCGTGCACGATGCGGACTGCCGCGCCCGGGGCTTGCGCCTGGATGAGGCGGTGCAGCCGCTCCTCCTGCCCCGGCGTGTCCACCCGGCCGCGCCGGCGCAGACCGCGCCGGCGCAGACCGCGCTGATGCGGTCGACCGCGCATCATGTACTGTGTTCGCTCCCTCTGTGCTCGCCCCGCCCGGGGGACCGGAGGTGGTCTGGCCTGATGTGTGGATTGGTATAGACCAACGCGCGTGAGCACTAGATTGGCATAGACCAATACAGCCGTCAAGGGGTAGCATCCGATTTGTTACTGGCGACCGATCTTCTCCCCGAGGCAGTGGCCGACGGGACCCCCGCGCTGATCGAAAGGCGTCACCCCAGCCCATGAAGGTCCCGAAGTACTATCAGGTCAAGAATTCGATCCTCGACCTGATCGCCGGGGTGCCCCCCGGGTCTCCGTTACCCACCGAACGCGAACTGGCGGAACGATTCTCGACATCACGCACGACGGTTCGGCAGGCCATGGCCGAGCTCGTGGTGGACGGTCGGATCGAGCGGACCCAGGGCCGGGGCACTTTCGTCGCCCGCCCGAAGATCGTGCACGTGCGGCAGCTGACCTCGTTCACCCAGGACCTGCAGGCTCAGGGCGGCAGCCCCAGCAACCGGATCCTGAAGATCAGCCGCGAGCAGGCCGGCCCGGAACTGCGCCAGCACCTCGACGTCCCAGCCGGCTCGACCGTGCACCGGGTGGAGCGCCTTCGGTGCGAGTCGCAGGAACCGATCGCGCACGAGATCGCCTATTTGGCAGGCACTCTGCCGCGGCTGCGGGCGGAACTGGAAAGCCGCGGTTCGCTGTACCAGACGCTGCGTGAGGCCTACGGGATCACCCTGGTCGCGGTCGAGGATGTCGTGGAGACGTCCCTGGCCAACCCCGTCGAGGCCGGCCTGCTGGAGGTGGACACCGGCCTGCCGATGCTGCTGGTGCACCGCACCGCCTGGGACTCCACCGGCAAGCGGGCCGAATGGACGCGGTCGGTGTTCCGCGGAGACCGGTTCCGGTTCGTGGCCAGGAACCGCATCACCGACACTCCGGTGACCGGAACCCGGGCCGCGCCGGTGACGGGCAGCGGGAGCGGGGCCGGGTCGGCCGGCGATGCCGAGGCGGCGGTGTCCCAAGCGTCCTAACCAGGTCGTCCGCCCTGACCAGACTCCCGGCCGGTTGCCACCATCAACCGCTGAGTAGCGGCCCGGAACGTTCCTCCGGTCCGCGACCGCTCCACGCAGCTACTTTGCCCACACCCGGCTGCCTGGTCGCCTCGCTCTCGGGCTGTGACCACTGGTCACACACAGTAGCGCAAATTGCAGCGAAGGGTGACAGATCTCCCCCGAGGTGTCACAATGAAGCTGGCTAAAGGTTACGTACCCCGACAATTCCGGCAGTCGGCAAATCGGTCTCCACGTCAGTGTCCGCTGTGGTCTGCCAGCCCCGCACACCGAGGAGAGGTACGACAATTACTACATCTACTACATCTCGAACTCGCCACGGCGCGATCGATGCCACGACCTCGCCATTCCCGCACGAGACTCCGTTCGGCCGCGTGCCGCGGTGATGCCCGAACAACGGCGTGAACCGGACCGTCGGTTCACGCGGGCCACAGCGGCAACCACGGACGTGTGGTCGGTTCTGGCCAGCGCGCGGGCCGAGCAGGCTCCACGGACGCTGGCGGCGGCGCAGGACGCGGTGTTTCAGCGCTACCTGCCGATGGCTCGAACCCTTGCGAACAACGTGGCCTCGGATGCCTGGCCGGTTGATCGCACCGAAGCTGAACAGGCCGCCGAACTCGGTCTGGCCCAAGCCGTGCTGCGCTGGCGGCGACCGGACAGCAGCGGATTCGAGTTGTCCGCCCGCGAGGCGATTGCGTCGCAGCTCCGGAGCCTCCCGGTCGCCCGGTACCGATGACCGAGAGGGTCATCCTCCGTCCAGTCGGCAACCCGCATTGCCCGTCCGCGTGTTCGTGGTACCCGCCGATCTTTCGCGGACCCGATCAGCACTGGGCTGGGTTACGGGCGATCGGCAGCAGGCGCTCGGATTCGTCCCGCGCGACATCGACAGCCGGCCCGGTCAGCCCGACGGTGCGCAAGCAGGACGACGCGATGGCATTCACCGGCTACAGATCGTCGGCTACAGATCGTCGGGCTCCGGCCCGAACACGAACCGCCGCCCGGTGACCTGGTCCGGGGTGATACGCACGAACACAGGCTTGCGGGTGCCTACCCACGGCTTCAGCCCGGCGATCTGGGCAAGTTCGAAATCCTCGCCCCACTCGGCCGCGTGAGCCCGCCCCTTCACCACGACGCTCCAGCCGCCGGTGACGTGGTATCCGTCGATCTCCACGGCGACGTGCTCGTTGACGGTCAGGCCCGCCAGCTTGGTGCCCTGCGCGGTGCGGAAGACCAGCGTTCCGTTCTGAACGACATAGTTGAACGGGAAGATCTCCGGCTGGTCGGACACGCTGACGGCCAGCCGGCCGAAGAAGTGCTCGCGCAGGAACTCCCACGCCTCCTCGTCGGTCATGTCGGAGAAGGCCGCGTCTTCGAACTGCGTCATGGCGCGAGAATGCGCCGCAGGGCAGCCGCGTGTCCAGGGACGAAGGTCCCGCCGGCGGGCTGGTGGCACATCACACAGATCACCATCCACGACCCGATCACTTCGGTAGCGGTGGGTCCGGCTGTGCTGGTTCCAGCAACCGGGCGACCCGCAGGAGCCGGGCCGACCAGTAGGCGGTCGTCGGTTCATCCGCCCTGACGTCGGCCCATCGGTCGGGCTCGGGCGCCACCGTCGGTACGGCGATGAACCCGCCGGACGCACGGGCGGGGCTACTGGTCACGTCGGAGGTCAACAGGGCCCTCGTGCCGAGCCCGCAGGCGTAGGGCAGCTCGGGCAGCGCCCCGGCGAGAGCGAGGCCGGCGGCGAGGCCGACCGACGTGTCCACCGCGGACGAGACGACCACCGGCAGGCCGGCCAATCGCGCAACCCGAAGAGCCGCAGGCACTCCGCCGAGCGGCGCCACCTTGATCACCGCAATGTCCGCCGCTCCGGCCAGCGCAACCCGCTCTGGATCGGAGGCTCGGCGGATCGACTCGTCCGCCGCGATCGGCGGCCTCACCGCGCCGCGCACCAGAGCCAACTCCGCCAACGACCGGCACGGCTGCTCGACGTATTCCAGCCCCCCTGCTGCGTCGTCCAGCACCGCGATCGCCCGGACGGCTTGTTCGACCGTCCAGGCGGCATTGGCATCGACCCGGATCCGGCCGGCTGGGCCGAGAGCATCGCGCACCGCACAGACCCTGGCCGCGTCCGCCTGCACGGGCACGCCGGGATCGGCGACCTTCACCTTGGCGGTCCGGCAGCCCGACTCAGTGACCAACTCGGCTGCCCGCTCCGGGCTCACCACCGGGATGGTGACGTTGATCTCGATCTGCCGCCGGACCCGGCTGGGCCAGGGGTTCGTCGCCGAATCGATCGCCGCCCGCAGCCACGGGACGCATTCGGCGTCGGCATAGTCGTGAAACGGCGCGAACTCGGCCCAACCCGCCGGGCCGCGCAGCAGCAGCCCGTCGCGCACAGTGACACCACGGAACCGCTGGATCAGCGGGACGGCGAACACCCGGGCGGTCGCGAGCAGGTCACTGGTGTCGCTGGGCACCCGGTCATGGTGCCGCACCGGCCGCGACCGGGAGCCGGATCGTCGTGGCGACGCCACCCTCCGCGGCCGGTGAGGCCACGATCGATCCGCCGAGCTGGTCGACCAGGCGGTGCACCAACGCCAGACCAAGACCGGCGCCGCCCCACCTGCGCCCCAAGTACCTCTCGCGCAGCACACCCTGCTCGAACCAGGCCGGCCAGTTCAGCGGCGTCGGTCCCTCTCAGGGTGAGGAAACTCCTGCGCCAGCGGAACGAGTCCGTCGGATGCCACCAGGGCCCCACCCGCGAACTCGTCGGTCGGCGCCACGCCCGGACGAGGGTCGGGCGCCAGGACCGGAACAACGATCCGATCGGCTGGGTCCGTCGGCTCGCCGGCAACCGATCGGGTCGGCGCGCTCGGCGCAGATCCGCTGCGCTGCAAGGCATCTGCCAGCCCGTTGAGGGTCGCGGATACCTCTTCGACTTCGCGCGGTCCGGTGACCGGGATTCTGACGTCGAGGTTCCCGCGGCTCATCGACTTGGCGAGGGCCGCTGTCCGGCGCAACGACGCGGAGAGCGAACGCGCGACCAACAGGCCGATCACGATGGCTACCACGGTGCCGATGAGAAGGGCAGCCAGCGACCGACGCTCCAACGAGTCCTGCTGCGGAACCGCGCCATCGGCCAAGGTCACCAGGGCGAAACTGCGGTCGCGGTGGACCGGGCCTCCACCAGCCGTAGGTCATCTCCGACCGAGGACGTTCCTGACACGGAGGCTCCACCGAAGGCCCGGCCCGCTCCGGCGTCCCGCGCGGCCCGCACCGCCAGCCGGTCGGACGCCGGCAGCGAGCCGTCCGGACCGATCGGTACGACGATGATGCCCTGACCGTCCAGGACCGCCGACAACGATTCCAGCGCACTGTCTCTCGCCGACGGATCGGCGGGCAGTTGGGCCGCGACGAGGTTCGCCTGATCGGCGAGAATCACGGTGCCGGCATCGGTCAACTTCCCGCGGACCAGCAGCACCGCAGCAATGCTGCAGACCACCGCCAGCACTCCGGCAACCGCGACGACGAGCACCATCAACCGGACCCGCATGCTGGAGGGGGATTCCCGCTGCGGTGCCGTGGGCCGGCCGGGCGACCGCCGTTGGTCGGGCTGTCGCTGGCCGGGTCGTCGGTCGGGCGGTCGGCCGGTGGGCGGTCCCCGTTGATCGGGCGGTCGGGGTTGATCAGACCGTCACCGGACGTTGGGCGGTCGCTCGCCGAACTCGGGTCGGTCGCCGGACCTGCGTCGGGTGCCCCGCCCCGTCCACCCCTGGGCGAACGCCGGTCCCGTGCGTGGTGGGTGGCTGTGTCATCCGATGCCTGCCGAGTCCTGGACCCGGCGGGGTGTCCGATCCGGGCAAGCGTCACCGCAACGGACGCGCGACTCGGCGTCGAGCCCATCCAAGGCGCGACCCGGCGACGCAGTACCCAAACGACTCATCCTCCCAGCCTTGACCAACATCGGCGAACGGACCACCCTCGCGCCGTGTGCTCACCCGGTCGAGTCAGCGATAACGGGAAGATTCGCCCGCTGTTGCGAGGTGACCCGGATGGACCTGGCGACCGGGCGTCCGAGGACAGCCTCGCCCTGCGCGGGCGGCGCGTCCCAGCGCCGCGCCGACCGGTGAGCGCCAGGGCCGATCCTCAGGAGCAATGGGCCTTGATCAGGGTGGTCAGATCCGGGCCGATGGCGTTGAGGGTGTCCAGTGCCTGACTGCGCAGGGACGCCCGGTCGGTGTACATCGCCGCCAGCTGCGTCTGCCCCGCCTGGGTGGCTGCGTCGGCCTTGGCCTTCAGCCAGGCGATCGAGCCACGGGTGTTCGCGTCGGCACCGAGGCGGGCGACGAGTTTGCCGTCACGCTGCTGGATCTTGTCCAGATGCTGGCAGACGGCAGGCTTGCCCACCGCGGTGTCCGCAACAGCCGCGGGGCTGGCCAGCGCCACGGCGGCGCCCAGACCCGCCACCAGAACGCAGGCCCGCCACCAGAACGGCTCGGGTCATCACCGCTCTGAGGGTTCTCTTCGACGCCACGGACGCTCCTTCGTTGTGCGCGGCCAGCCCGCTTCCGGTCCGGTGCTGTCAGCCTGCCGGAACCGTCTTCGGAACGTGTCCGCGCCGTGTTCGGATCCGGTGAAGATCCGCCGCCACCGCCCGTCCGGAACGAGGCCGCGAAGGCCACTGAGCTCCGGATCCTGGATGCGGCCGAACGACTCTCCCGCCAACACGGTTACGGGCCCCACCACCATCGCCTCGATCGCCGGCGCTGCCGGCGTGTCGAAACAGACCGTGTACAACTCGTGCGGCTCCAAGGCCGAGCTGCTCAACGGCTCTGCGACGTGCGACTGGTCGGCGACGACGAGCCGGTGCCGTTCGCCGAGCGCAGCGACGTCCAGGACGTCGGCAAGCGGTCGGACCTGCGGGCCCTGCTGACCGGTTACGGACATCTCGCCGACTCCATGCCGGAGCGCCTCGGCCCGTTGATGTCCGAGGTGCTTGGCCGGTGCCGCGGCCGGTGATCCGGACCTTCGCCGCCATCTGGAGATCACCGACGGCGAACGGCTGGTCGGCGCGCAGGGCTGGGCCGGTCAACTCGCCACCCTCGGGGCGCTGCGGCCCGGGCTCACCCCAGAGCGTGCGCGGGACATCATCTGGGCGATCAACAGCGTGCAGACCTGGGACCTGCTGGTGAGCCGGCGTGGCTGGAGCAAGGGGGAATACGCGGCGTGGCTGGGTGAGACGCTGGCCGAAGTGCTGTTTGAGGCGGCCGTCACCGTCACAGGGGTGTGCGACGGGTGCGGGGGCAGCGATCGTAGGCTGACCGACATGGGCACCGCCGCCGTCAGCGCGATCTTCGACCCGACCCGCTGGCGCGAGGTCGAGGGTTTCGACTTCACCGACATCACCTACCACCGGCACGTCGGCCCCCGGCCAGGGGCACCGACGGCGACCGAAACGGGCCTGCCCACCGTCCGGATCGCCTTCGACCGGCCCGAGGTGCGCAACGCGTTCCGCCCGCACACCGTGGACGAGCTGTACCGAGCATTGGACCACGCCCGGATGACGAGCGATGTCGGATGCGTGCTGCTCACCGGTAACGGCCCCAGCGCACGGGACGGGGGGTGGGCGTTCTGTTCCGGCGGCGATCAGCGGATCCGCGGCCGGAGCGGCTATCAATACGCGTTGGAAGGCACCGCGGAAACCTCCGCAACCCCCGACCCGGCACGGGCAGGCCGCCTGCACATCCTGGAGGTGCAGCGGCTGATCCGGTTCATGCCCAAGATCGTCATCGCGGTGGTTCCGGGCTGGGCGGCCGGCGGTGGCCACTCCCTGCACGTGGTCTGTGATCTCACCCTGGCCAGCGCCGAGCACGCCCGCTTCAAGCAGACCGACGCGGACGTGGGCTCATTCGACGCCGGGTACGGGTCAGCCTACCTGAGCCGGCTGATCGGCCAGAAGTTCGCGCGTGAGATCTTCTTCCTGGGCCGGGAATACACCGCCGAGCAGATGCACGCGATGGGTGCGGTGAACCAGGTTGTACCTCACGATCAGCTGGAAACCGTTGCACTGCAGTGGGCATCGGAAATCAATGGGAAATCGCCGACTGCACAACGCATGTTGAAGTACGCGTTCAACCTCGCCGACGACGGCATGGTCGGCCAGCAACTGTTCGCCGGCGAGGCGACCAGGCTCGCTTACGGCACCGACGAGGCAGCCGAGGGCCGAGACTCGTTCCTGCAGAAGAGACCCGCGGACTTCTCGCCATTTCCGTGGGCGTACTGACTGCGCAGAGATCCCGGAACTTCTGTCATGGCAAGAACTGTCGAGGCGCTGCCGGTGCCGACCGGTGAGCGCATCCTGGACCTGCTGCCGCGCCTGCGCTGGGCAATGGCCGGCAATGGCCCAGCCCTGCTCCCCGTCCCCGCGCACGACCCTGCCGAGACGGCAAGACTGACAACAGCTCTTGCCGCCGGTGCGGCACTGGCCGCGGCCGAGGACGACCCGCACGACCCGACCGTGCTGGTGATGGCCACCTCCGGCTCCACCGGCGTACCCAAGGGCGCGCTGTTGCCGGCGTCGGCACTGGCCGCGTCGATCGAAGGCACCCGGCGGCGGCTGATGCCAATTCGGCCTTCCTCCGGCCTGGCCTATGCCCAGGACGAGAACGATGCCGGTAGTTGGCTTCTCGCTCTTCCGGCACATCACATCGCCGGCATGCAGGTGCTGCTGCGCTCGATTGCCGCCGGCGTCGACCCGATGATCCTGGACACCGCGGCTCCGTTCACCGCCGAGATGTTCACCGCTGCCGTGCACCGGATGCCGGCGGGCGCCCGGTTCACCTCGCTGGTGCCCACCCAGCTGCACCGGGTGTTGGCGGATCCGGATGCGACGACCGCACTGACCACGTTCACCGCTGTGCTGGTCGGCGGTGCGGCGACACCGTTGGCGCTCATCGACGATGCCGAGCAGGCCGGCGCGAGGGTGGTGACGACCTACGGGATGAGCGAGACCAGCGGCGGGTGCGTGTACGACGGGGTGCCCTTGGACGGGGTATCGGTGACGATCGACCCCGAACGCGATCAGGGCGAACACGATTCGGCGCGCGTCCACCAGTCCGGCGGTCACGCCCCACCGCGGAGTGTCGGACGCGTCTGTATCACCGGCCCGGTGGTGGCCCGCGGTTACCGCGACATGCCCCGTCACCCGGCATTCGCCCGCGATGCTGGCAGTGGCGTCCGCGCCTTTCTCACCGACGACCTCGCACTGACCTCCGTCGGCCCGATCCGTATCGTCGGCCGCGCCGACGAGGTCATCGTGACCGGCGGGATCAAGATCGATCCCGCGGTGGTGGAGTCGATCCTGAGCAGGGTCACCGGCGTCGTGGAGGTGGTGGTCACCGGCGTCCCCGATCCCGAGTGGGGCGCGGCCGTGGTCGCGGTCGTCAAGGCCCGTCCCGGAAAGGAACCCGACCTGGCGGCCCTGCGCAGGGCCGCGACCTACGCACACGGACCTGCCGCCGCGCCCAGACACCTGCTGCTCGTCACGCACATTCCCCAGCGCGCCTCCGGCAAGGCGGACCGGACGGCCGTGCGCGAACTGGCGGTTCGCGAACTGTCCGCGCACGACTCCGGCTGATCATGGCGGCAGCGCGGCGCCCAGCGGGATTCACCCGCGCGCAGCTGGAGGAGTGCCGCGGCGCCCCCGTCGAGGACCTGATCCCCGATCCACTGCGGTTGCTGTTCGTCGGCATCAACCCGGGCCTGTGGACCGCAGCGGTGAAGCGGCCGACGTCCTTGTCGAACCTGGACAGCCCGACAGCTGAACGGCCGTGCGATGTGGCGTCCGGAAGATCAGCGCTTGGTCGGGGCCCGCAGCGGGAGGCGGACCCGGAGGACCGTCTCCGCCGGCCGGGACTCGATCCCGATCTCGCCGCCGTGCCGCTCCACGATGATCCGCCGCGAGATGTCCAAACCCAGGCCGGTGCCTATTCCGACACCCTTGGTGGTGAAAAAAGGTTCGAAGGCGCGGGCCTGCACGTCCTGTGTCATGCCCTGGCCGGTGTCGCCGATCTCCACGACCACGCCGTTGTCGGCGACGCGGGTGGACACCCGAAGCGTCCCGGTCCCGTTCATCGCGTCGATGGCGTTGTCGATCAGGTTGGTCCACACCTGGTTCAGCTCACCGGCGATCGCCTCGATGCGCGGCACGTCGGCACCGTACTCGCGCACGACGCTGACCCCACCGTTGAGTCTGTGGGCCAACATCACCAGGGTGCTGTCGATGCCCTCGGTGACATCCGTGTACTGCATCGAGGCACGGTCGAGCTGCGAGTAGGACTTCACCGCCGCGACCAGATCCGAGATGCGCCGGGTCGACTCCTTCACCTCGGACAGCAGGGTCGCCGTCGACAGCGAGCTCGCGATCCACTCCAGCCCCGGCCCGAGAGCGTCGCCGCCGAGCAGCGCTGCTGCCCGTTCGCACCAGGCGATGTCGAGCCCGGCGGCAGCCAGGGGCGGCGCGATGATCCAGTCCCGGTCGACGCCGTGTTCTGCGAGCCAGTCCGACAGGGCATCTTCCCGATCGGCAATGACCAACGGATCCGCACTCGCGGCGGCCGGTTCGATCTCTCGGCGCAGCAGGTCGAGGGCAACGAACTGCTCAGCCGAAATCGATTGTCCGGCAAGCTTTCCGAGAGCGGACAGCAGGTCCTCGCAGGTGGACTCCAGAGCGTCGACCGCGCGCGTCGCCGCCGACGTCGGGTTGTTGATCTCGTGCGCGAATCCGGCCGCGAGGGTGCCGAGCGCGACGAGAGCTTCGCGTTGGCGTGCCATGGACTCGATGTTCCGCACGGTATGGACCAGGCCTCTGATCAGGTGGACGCCGAACGGAAACCACGCGTTCGCCCGGTCCCGCAACTGCTCGGCCGGCACCCGCAGGACCCGGCCGGGCGCGGCGCCCCGACCTGTCGCCATGTACACACCGTGGGGATCCCAGGCCTGGAAACCACCGGCCCACTGGCCGGGCGCGTTCATCACGCCGAGTTTCGTGTCCTCGTGACCGACATGGCGCAGCAGATCGACCGTCCCGTCCAGCAGCACCCACCAGTGGTCGGCCGGCTGAGCCTCATGGAACAGCTCTTCACCCGGGCGGAACCGCCGCTCTTCACCGACGGCCAGCAGCTCGCGCAACTGATCGTTGCTGAGTCCGTCGAACAACGCGATGGAGCGGAGCTGTTCGATGCCGATCACCCGCCTTTATTGATTCAGCTCAGCGTAGCGTCACAGTAGGCCGAATGGGTGGCCGCTTGGCCGCGGGTTTGCACCCGGACCGTCGTACCCGCTCGGTGACCGCCGGAAGGGCGGGGTGGTCCGACCTACCGGATGATCGACCCAGGCCCACACCCAGACGCTCTGCCGATGACGAAGCCGCCGAGCGTCGCGCCGAACCCGTTGTCGATCATGATCGGAGCGCACGAGATGGCTGACCCCAGAACCGTCCGGTTGGCGGTGCTGACCAGTGGCGGAGATGCGCAGGGGATGAACTCGGCGGTCCGGGCGGTGGTGCGCACCGCGCTGCACCAGCGGGCCGAGATCTTCGCCGTGTTCGAGGGTTACCAGGGTCTCGTCGACGGCGGGGAGCGCATCCGTTCGGTCAGCTGGGACGACGTCAGCAGCATCCTGAACAGAGGCGGCACGGTGATCGGCACCGCCCGCTCCGCGGACTTCCGGGAGCGTGACGGCAGGCGCCGGGCCGTGCTGAACCTGCTGCTGCGCGGCATCGACCGGCTGATCGTCGTCGGTGGTGACGGCAGCCTCAGCGGAGCAGACGCGTTACGCCGGGAATGGCCTTCCCTGGTTGCCGAACTGCTCGCCGACGGAGCGATCGGGAAGGAGATCGCCGACCGGCATCCCGCGCTGATGATCGCCGGGTTGGTCGGGTCGATCGACAACGACATGATCGGCACGGAGATGACCATCGGTGCCGACTCGGCGCTGCACCGCATCGTGGAGGCGATCGACGCGATCGCCTCCACCGCGGCCAGCCACCAGCGGAGCTTCGTGGTGGAGGTGATGGGCCGGCACTGCGGCTACCTGGCCCTGATGAGCGCGATCGCCGGCGACGCGGCGTACGTGCTCATCCCGGAGGACCCGCCCGGCCCCGGCTGGGAGGACGACCTGTGCGAGGTGCTGAAGAACGGCAGGGCCGCCGGTCGGCGTAACAGCATCGTCATCGTCGCCGAGGGAGCGCACGACCGCGACAACAGACCGATCAGCAGCGAGTGCGTGCGGCAGCTCCTGGAGGACCGGCTGGGCGAGGACACCAGGGTGACGATCCTCGGCCATGTGCAGCGAGGTGGCGCACCCAGCGCCTTCGATCGGTCGATGAGCTCGATCCTGGGCTACACGGCGGTCGAGGACGTGATGGCCGCGACTCCGCACAGCGTTCCGCAGCTCATCGGCATCCAGTACAACCGGGTGTGCAAAGTGCCGTTGATGGAGTCTGTCGCCAAGACGCGAGAGCTCGGAAAGCTCATCGCCGCAAGGGATTACGACACCGCCCTGGCGATGCGCGGCGACACCTACACCGAGATGGTGCACATCTTCCACTCCAGCTCGCACGCCCTGCCCAGCGTGACCGGGAAGGATCGACCCACCCGGATCGCGTTGCTCCATGTCGGTGGTCTGGCTCCGGGAATGAACGCCGCTGTCCATGCCGCGGTCCGCCTCGGGTTGCACCGCGGCCACACCATGCTCGGCGTCGCGGGCAGCTTCCGTGGCCTGATCGACGGGGACGTCCGCGAACTGAACTGGGGCGATGTCGAGGGCTGGACCAGCCGCGGCGGTGCCGAACTGGGGATCAGCCGCAATGTACCGACGGTCAAGGACCTGTACGCCATCGGGCGCGGGCTGGAGCAGAACCGGGTCGACGCGCTGCTGATCATCGGCGGATGGGACGCCTTCCAGGCCGCCCACACCCTGAACAACGAGCGCGATCGCTACCCCGCCTTCCAGATCCCGACGATCTGCCTGCCCGCGACCATCGACAACAACATCCCCAACTCCGAACTTTCGGTCGGTGCGGACAGCGCGCTCAACCTGATCGTCGATTCCATCGACCGCGTCAGGCAGGCCGGCACCGCGTCCCGTCGGTGTTTCGTGGTCGAGACGATGGGCGGCCGCTGTGGCTACCTCGCCCTGCTGAGCGGACTGTCCGGCGGCGCGGTGCGGGTTTACCTGCACGAGGAGGGCGTCACCCTCCGGGATCTGTCGCACGACGTCGAGCGGATGGTCGACAGCTTCCGGGTAGGGCAGCGCCTGTTCCTCACCGTGATGAACGAGACGGCCAGCCCGATGTACACCAGCGACTTCCTGTGCCGGCTGTTCGAGCAGGAGAGCCGCGGACTGTTCGACGCGCGCGAGGTGGTGCTGGGGCAGACCCAGCAGGGCGGCACCCCGACGCCGTTCGATCGCATCCTGGCCACCCGGTTGGCCGCACATTCCATCGATTGGCTCAGCAACCAGATCGACACCCGAATGACCGGCGGCGCGGTGATCGGGATGCACGAGGGCCGGGTTCGGGTGTTGTCGCTGCGTCGCTCCGAGGAACTCGCCGACTGGGAGAACCGCCGCCCGCTGGATCAGTGGTGGATGCAGCTCCGACCGATCATCGATGTGCTGGCCGGGCGGCTCGCGGTCAAAGACATGGCGGCGGGCTCAGCCCTCCCAGCCTGAAGGGCGCGCGCCGGCGGCACCTACCGCGTGCGGGACGACCTGATCAGACCGACGCCCACTGACCACAGTCCGGTGGATCCGGCCGACTGGTGTGAGGTACTCCTCGATGTCGGTCT
>JADGOY010000369.1 GCA_017882715.1 Nakamurella sp.
ATAAGCGGACTCCCCTCTCGTTGGTCCCACCAGGATGGAATTGTGCTGGCCGCGTCTTCTCATCCCGAGCACGTCGACAATTCGGCACGTCGAAATTCGACATGTCGACATGTCGTTGTCCCCCGACGGGACCATCGGCTCGGGATCAGGGTCCAGGGTCCAGCAAGCTGCATCGCATCGAGCCGCAATTTCGCTCGACTCGCTCGTTCCGCCTAGGTTTAGCTGTGGTCACCATCCGTGTCAATAGCGCGAGCGCCGGCGCCCTACCGGGTGTACCGTCCGTCTCTACGCCAGTTTGACCCCCCATTGGCTAGGCTCGCGCTTACGGTGCGTGACCTGTGTAATCGCGATGATCCACGATAGGGTGTGGACCGCGGCTCGGCGAGCGCGGTCACCCTTCGGGCTCTTCGAGCGTGAATTTCTCGGTTCAGCGGGGAACCCGGACAATGATGCGGAGATATTTGTGGTCGCGGTAATTGTTGTGTTGGTGATGGGCGTCAGCACGACTTTCTGGTCGCTGGTGGGGCTGGGACGTGTTCTTTACGGTCGACGCCGGCGGCAACTCCCGCGACACCGTCGGCGGCGGTGGTCGGCTTTCGGGATTCGGCGTCGATGGCGCGCTGAGCACCGGCCGCGACGGCGGTGGGGGCAGCGTCCGCCGACCCGCCGGGTTGGTACAGGGCCGCCGGCCCCGGCTGATGTGGCCGTGTTGGTCGCCGCGCACAACGAGGCACTGGTGATCGCCGAGACGATCCGCGCGGCGTCCCGCCTGGTCGACACCAAGAACATCCACGTCGTCTCGGACGGCTCGACCGACGACACGGCGTCGGTCGCGGTGACCGCCGGCGCCCACGTCCTGGAGTTGAACCCCAACCGCGGCAAGGCCGGCGCATTGGCCGCGGGCATCGAACACTTCGAACTGTGTCAACGATTCGAGGTCGTGTTGCTGTTGGACGCGGACACCCATCTGTCGCCCGACTACCTCACCACCGGCCTGCCGCTATTCGGCGACCCGGAGGTGGTCGCGGTGGCCGGCCGGGCCAGGACCATCGACGACCCCGCGTCACCCTCCCGACTCGGGCGTTTCCTCATCGCCTACCGCGAACGGCTGTACCTGATCGTGCAGCTGCTGCTGAAGTTCGGGCAGGCCGCGAAATGGGCCAACGCGGTGACCATCGTGCCGGGTTTCGCCAGCATGTACCGCACCAGCGCTCTGGAGCGGATCGACGTCACCGGGGCGGGCCTGGTGATCGAGGACTTCAACATGACCTTCGAGATACACGCCAAGAAACTGGGCCGCATCGAGTTCCATCCTTCTGCCGCTGTCGCCTACACCCAGGACCCGGACACCCTGGGGGAGTACGTCCGTCAGGTCCGACGATGGATCCTGGGCTTCTGGCAGACCGTCCGCCGGCACCACTTCCACACCGGTGTGTTCTGGATCGCACTGGCCGTCTTCATCGTCGAACTGCTCCTCAGCAGCCTGCTGCTGGTCCTGCTCCTTCCCCTGCTGATCGGTTCGATGCTGGCCACCGCGCTGCAGGCCGTAGCCCCGGATGCCGGTAGCTGGAGTTTGTGGTTGGCCGGTTTACTCACACCGCAGGACGTTCTCGTCGGTGTTCTGCTGCCCGACTACCTGCTGACGATCATGGCAGCATGCGTGCTGCGGCAGCCCCGATACCTGTTGCTGGGCCTCGGGTTCCCGCTCATGCGGGTCGTCGACGCCGGCCTGTGCCTGCGAACCCTGCCGATGGCCTGGTTGGCCCGGTCCTCCGGTGTCTGGGTCAGCCCCACCCGACGCGCCGGGCCGGCCCCGGTCCTCATCGCCGGTGACTCCGCCGACATACCCAACCCAACGGTGATCCCGGTCGGAGGAGATACCAGGTGATATCGCTCAAGGGTTTCGGCGACGGTATCCGCCGCTTCCCCTCGTCGCCGGCTCGCGCCCATCGCTTCGGCACGTCGGGATCCGGATCTCGCTCGCCGGGTTCGGCGACCCGGTCGCCCGTCCATATTCGCTCGTCGCGTCCGGGTCGCCGGCATGGTCACGTCGCGACGCTGTGGGCTGCAGATGTTGTCGGCGGCGACCTGCGGTCCGCAACGGGCGCCCCGCCCGGCGACGTCCGACAACACCGCCGCAGCCACCGACCAGGACGCGGCCAACACCGTCGAACCCCGGCCGGACACACCACCTGACGCTCAACACCACGGCATCCTCGGCCTTGTCGGGAACCCCTGGAACCGCACCAATCAGCCCACCAACCGCGCCCATCGGCACACGATCCCCGACGAGGGAGACATGGATTCCATCGGAGATGAGTTTCTCAGCAGGCAATGCGTGCTGGTGATCGCGCCGCATGCCGACGACGAGACCTACGGATGCGCCGGCACCATCGCCCGCATCAAAGACCTCGGCGGTCAGGTCTATGTATCGCTGATCTCCGTGGGCTCGTTGGACCACAACGCCAGCAACGCCGACGGATCCGCGATGCGCAGGGTAACCAGCGCTACCCGCCTTCGTGAATTCTCCGAGGTGATGAAGCTCCTCAAGGTCGACGACTGGGAGGTCATCTACACCGACGACTCGGTCCACCTCGCGCTGGACACCATCCCGCGGAAAGAACTGGTCCGGCTGATCGAACGGGACGCCCGCCTGTCGATCGCCAATGTCGAGCCCACCCTCATGCTGATTCCCGCGTTCAGCTACAACCAGGACCACGAAGCCCTCTTCCGGGCGTGCATCACCGCCACCCGCCCCGGGGTGCCCAGTCAACGTCATCTGGTTCCCTACGTCCTGGCCTACGACAACACCAGCCTGTTCTGGTCTTTGGAACGCGAGAAGTTCCACGCCAACTTCTACGTCGACATCACCCGATACCTCCCCACCAAACTGGAGGCGCTGCGCTTGCACGCCTCGCAAATGCGCGCGCCAGAATTCCACGGCAGCCCAGAAAGCCTGGAACTTGCATCCAGATTGCGCGGCCGGGAAATCTCCGTCGACA
>JADGOY010000370.1 GCA_017882715.1 Nakamurella sp.
GCTGGAGGGCACGAATTCACTCATCCAGGCCGCGAAGGCCAGAGCCCGCGGCTACCGCAGCAAAACCAAGATGATCACCATCATTTACCTCATCGCGGGGAAACTCCCCAACCCGTCACCCTACGTAGCCCACCCGATCTAGCGAAGAGCCGAATTGGGGCGTTGCGCCGAGTCGCCTTTCACACCACGGTTACTGACACATTACTGACATCTGGCGGCCAATTATTCCCCGGGTCGATCGGTGGCAAGGATCTCCTTTCCAGGAAATCGAGGCCAACGACACACAGGCGGGCCATGCCGTGCCCCCCCAGAATCCGATTCGCTGCCAGGCTGCCAGGACCTGGCCAGGGTCCTTCGGCCCTACTGGTGGTCTCCCCGCACGTGGCCTGTGGGAACACCGAGATCCGCAGGGAATTGGGGGGGCGTCCCGGTTCTCGGTGCGCTCCGATCGCGCCGAGCCAGTCCCCGACCCGAATTTCGCCGGGACGCCCTGATGTCGATGGTTGGTGATCAACGCACGCCCATCGGGGACAGGTTCCGCATGGCGGTTGGGGACCGCCGCGGCAGTGGCGCGCTGGGTCGTCACCGCGGCGAGTTCGTCAGTCCGTGCCGTCGACCCAGGGCGTTGATCGCAGCTCGACACCCCAAGGCGGTGGCTCCCCGAACAGCTGGCTCACACCACGGTCGGCCAAGGTCAGCCGCAACTGCTCCTCCGGCGACACCGAACCCGGCGAAATCAGCTCTTGGCGGACCGCAGCGGCCATCGCGGCCGCCGCATCGGCCGCGAGGCGTTCGGTCTGGATCAAGTCCTGGCCGTTCTCCGTGGCACCCGGGTCGATCGAACCGATCGCCGGCGGGCTGATCGCCGGACCTGCCGGAAACTGCTCGGCCGAGGGGCCCCACCGAACCAGCCCGAACACGACCGAAATCCACGAACTCCGACGGGCTGTGCCGCGGACCGCGCCACCCGGGCCGGCCGAACCCGCCACCGCCGACAGCGGGTGCTGCGAAACGTGGTCATCATTCAGCACAGGCAGCCGGCCAACCGGCCGTTGACCGTAGGACTGATCTTCGTGGGTGACCGGGACATCCTCGAGCGGTGTCGACGGTGACACCGACGAGGCCGTCAACGGGGCCCGCCCGGCAGGTGCGATCAGCCAGCCATGCGCTCTGCGGCTGGAACCGGCGACGGACATCGGCTGGCTTCCTCAGGGTCGCGCCGGACGGGTAGCGAAGGGACCGGGCCGGGCGCCGGCGGCCACTCCTGGGCACACGCTCCCGCAGAACCCGGCCGGCCAACCAGAGTCGGAAGTCCCAACCAGAATGAGGACCCATCAGCGGGCCGAACGAAGAATGCGCGAGCATGCGTTATCGCATGCCGCGAGGTGTGATCAACGAGATCGGGCATCCGCACACGAAGGGGACGTTCGACCCTGTGCCCGGTCGGGCGGCCCGCCCGACGATTGTCGATGCGGCTGGTGCCGTCGCGCCGGAACGGCGGCGCGTCCAAGACGTGCACGGCACACAGGAGGGAGTACCAAGTCGCGGGCTCCGTCGAATCGACAACCCCGAGCTGAAAAGGTCGGTGTCACCCGGATGCACCGTCAAACGCTGCCCCCCGAAACCCGACAACCGATATGGCACCACCAGAACCAACGCCCGGCAACCAACCACCACCACCACGGGCGCGATTCCCCCGGTCAAGTCAGGTCGTAGACCCAAGCGACACGACCACAGCCATGCCACCCGCCAACGCCGAATACGTGACCACTGACAATCACCGTGTACGGCTGAATGGCACATCGTTTTCGGCAAGGCAATCGGCCAATGCGGTCGTTCCCAATCGTGGGGAGCGGCCGGCCCCAGAGGTCGGCGACGACGTCACGAGGTCGGGGGGCGAGCAACCCCCGGACGAGATCGAACACGCTCCTGGACGAGGACCCGAAGTTCGCGGCGAGCACCAACACCTTCGTAGCCGGCGCTCGGATCACGCGGGACCAGGTTGTTGTAACGGCACCCGCATGGCCCCCTGTCGCGACAGATGCTGACCATCGCCGATCTGGTGCGGTCAAGCCAAACCCTGTGTATATCGTGACGTATTGCGGGCAGTAGAGCGGTTTGTATACCAGCGGGCCGACCTCCACCAGCAGTCGAAGGCAGGCCATGCTGCTCGTGGCCGTTTCCGTCACGGTGACGCCGGAAACCAGGACTACCGCCGCCGCCCCCGCGACGAGTGGGCCGCCCTTCTAGTGCCGCGTGCCGGCAAGCGCGCTCGCCGCTCGGTTGCAGACCGCGATCACCTGTTCATCCGGTCCGCTCGGACAGGCTGCCTCGCCCCTTCATCCGGCCTGGCTGCCGTCTGACCCGCCTGGCTGGTGGTGAAACTTCGCCAGCCGCCTCGCACTCCATCGTTGTTACGGGCGGTAGAGGTCCTGCAGATCGGCTTCGAGTGCAGCCAGCTCGGCTTCGTCATCGTTGGGATCGGAGTTGACCGGCTCAGAGTCGTTCGGAGGCGCTGGGGACGGGGACTCTGGTTCCGGCGACCCTTCCTTGCAAGCGTCTTCAGCGGCAAGCTGCGCAGTGATAGACGCCTGTGTGGTGGTTTGGTCGATTAACAATTTCCAGTCATCGTCCGGACCCCACAGTGGGTCGGCGGCGATGATGGCCTCCGCCCATTGGGTATCGGCCGTGGGCGCATGCTGTGCGAGACACTCGCGCCGCCGGTGGGTCTCGATCATCCGTTTGGCCCGTTCGGTGCGCAGCCCCGTCGAAGTTGTCGGCGGCGCTGCGGACGTGTTCGGTCCAGGGCCAGCGGGCAGGAGTGCCGGCCGGGCCCCTGGGTACGTCCCCGCGGGTGCGGGGATGGGGTCGGGTGTGGGGCGGTGCCCGAGGATGGTGTCCGGGTTCACGGGGGCGCCGCCGCGGCTGTAGGCGACTGCGCCGGTGGAGGGGTCGATGTCGCTGGTGATGCCGTGCCAGGTCAGTTCCTCGTCGCTGAG
>JADGOY010000164.1 GCA_017882715.1 Nakamurella sp.
CCGCCGCTCGCGCAGCGGCCGCTCGTTCGCCGTACGGAGCGCGATCACCGCGTCATTCGGCGAAGGCCTGAACGCTGCGCCGTGCAGACACTTTCGGCGCTGACGGGAACCGCATGGCACGCCGGCTGCCCGTTGAACCAGGCCCTGACGATCTGGGCGGTGCGCGTCGGCGGGTTGTCCCTTTCCGGGATGGAGATGGACCCACATTCAGCGATGATCACGGACGGCTCCGGGATGGCGTCGGGCGACGGGGCGTTCAGCTGTTGATTGGTCCAAGCTCCGATCCGACGTCTAGGCTTCGAAGTATCCCGCGGGAGCCCGACCATCCGGGCTGAGAGGGTGGCTGCTGATTGCGACGTGAATCGCAAACCAGGCAGTCGCCGACCGCTTGAACCTGATCCGGTTCGTACCGGCGAAGGGAGAGGCAGTCAGCCATGTCCCAACCCTTGTCTGGCCAGACGGTGCCGCCCGTCGCGGAGCCCGGCGCCGAGGCTCCCCGAACCCTGACCGAAACGGCGCCCCGCACCCTGGGCCTGCTGGACCAGCTCGGCTTCTGGGGCAATCTCGGGGTCAGCCTGCTGGGGTTCGCCGGCGCCCTGTCGATCTTGACGCCGATCGGCGCCGAGCCGTTGAGCCTGCCGGCCGCGGTGACGGCCATCGTGGTCGGCTCGCTGCTGGGCGGCGTCATCCTCGGCGTCTCCCTCGTGCTCGGTGCCACCACCGGCGCCCCCGCGATGGTGCTGCTGCGCGGGTTGTTGGGCGCCAAGGCATCCAGGCTGCCGACCGTGCTGAACATCGTCCAGTGCCTGGGTTGGGCGGTGTTCGAGCTGCTGGTGATCTCCGCCGGGCTCCTGGCGCTGACCGGTGGCCACCTGCCGCGCTGGGCGTGCATCCTGGTGGCCGGAGGCGTCACCACGGCGCTCACCATTCGGCCGCTCGGCTCGATTCGCCTCTTGCGCAAGTACGTGTCGGTGCTGGTGGTCGTCGCCCTGGCTGTGCTGACCGTCGGGTTGTTGCGCAATCCGGTGCCGGCCGTCGCCGGCTCCTGGAGCGGATTCTGGCTGGCTGTCGACGCCGCCGTGGCGCTGACCATTTCCTGGGTGCCGCTGGGAGCGGACTACTCCCGGCACTCCCGGACCACCCGCGCCGCCTTTGCCGGCGGGTTTCTCGGGTACGGCGCCACGCAGATCGCCTGCCTGCTGCTCGGCGTCGTCGCGCTGACCCAGGTCCAGCAGGACCCGAACCAGGTGTTCGACCTCTTCCTGGCCGTGCCGCTCGGCACCGCGGCGTTCGCCGTCCTGGTGCTCAGGGAAACCGACCAGAGCTTCGCCAACGTCTACTCGACGGCGGTGTCGATCCAGAACATGGCCCCCAGGTGGGACCGCCGGATCCTGACGTCGGCCATCGGCGCGCTGGCGATCGCGGTGGCCCTGACGATCGACATCAGCCAGTACACCAATTTCCTGTACCTGATCGGCGCGGTGTTCATCCCGCTGTCCGGCGCGCTGATCGCCGCGTGGCTACGGACCAGGGGAGCCGGTTGGAACACCGCCGCCGACGCGCCTTTACGTCCGGGCATGCTGCTGGCCTGGGCCGCGGGTTTCGTGACCTATCAGGTCGTCAATCCCGGGGCCATTCCCGGCTGGTCCGATGCCTGGGCCAGCGCCGCGAGTTGGCTGCACACCATCGGGCATCCCTGGCTGTCGGCCTCGCTGACCTCGTTCACCGTGGCGGTGCTCATCGCCCTGCCGTTCGCCGCGGCCCCGGATCCGGCACGGCGCGCCGCAGCCGGTGCCGGCGGCCGAAACTAGGGCCTTCCCACGGCACTTTCGGTCAGCGGCTGTCCTTGCGGGCCTGACGCCGCGCGCCCGCGGCCGCCGAGGAAGCGGCGCGCTTCTTGCGGGCGGGGGTCTTGGGTCGGCGGTCAGCACCCCGGTCGGACGGTCGGTTGGCGCCCTTCGCGGGGCCGCCGGATCGGCCGCCAGGGGCGCCTGGGATGCCGGTGCCGCCGGATCGGCCGCCGGGGGCGCCCCCGGCAGTGCTCGCCGCGGCCAATCGCTCCGCGCGCAGCGCAGTCGCGCTCTGCCGGGCGACGGTGGCCAGCCGCCGGCTCACCCTGGCGAGCGCGTCCTCGAGGGCCTCGGCGCGATCCCGGTCGCGTTGGTTGGCGGGCCGGGCGCCGCCCCGGGTGCCCGTCTTCACCACCCGGTCGGCAGCGCCTCGCCGGTAATTCTTGACGTGCTTGTTGCGCGCCCGCTGGACACGTGCGTGCAGCTCGACCAGGGCGTCCTCATCCAGGCTGTCCAGGTTCTTCCGCTTGGTCTCCAGCACCAGGACGGTGTCCTTCGCGCTCAAGGAACGCAGCACGGACTGCTTCATCGATGGCCTCTCGTCGCGGTGACAGGCAGCGACCACACCGTAGCTGCCGCGCCGACGGCCCGCCCGGCGCGCGTGGGCTCGCGCGTCGATGGAGGGTGCCGTTCGGGTGCGGCGGGGGCCGTGGCGTGGCCCGAGCCCACGACCTCTGGGCCAGCCGGTGCAGGAATGGGTTCGGTGTGGTCCAGTGGACCCAGCTGCCGACCAGCCGCGCAGATCAGGTCGTCACCGTCGCCCCAATGAGGCGCGCAGGTTGGCGAACAGGACGACGACCGCAGCGACCAGAGCGAGCAGGCCGATGCCCTGCCGCAGGTTGGTGATCAACAGGATGGTGAGGCTCAGGATCGCGCCCACCGCCACGACGCCCAGCAGGAACACCGCGAGCCGGCGACGCAGGACCGCCTCGATGGTCATCACGATCAGGATTGCGGTGACGGTGCCGCGCCAGATCGAGGAGTAGTTGAAAAGCAGGGCCAACCCGAGCAGCGCCAGCAGCACCGACAGCGAGACCTCGGTCCAGAAGCGCAGCAGAAGCCCGGGGGGTCGCGCCGGGTCCACGTCGGGCAGGGCCCGGTGCCGCAGGTGGGCGTGCGCGTCGGCCGGCGGTGGCGGGTCCTGCCGGGCCCGAGTGATGTGTTCCCACTCGATCAGGGCGGCTCGCCGCGATGCCCGCAGCTGCTCGACGACGCGTTCCTGGTCACGAACGCGGTTGGTCGCGCCGATCCCACCTCGCCGTCCCGCGGCGACCGTCGGTGGGAGTACCGATGCGCCGAATGCCATCTGCTGGAGGATCTCCTCCTGCTCGGCGATGCTGGCGGTCAGGGCGCCTTCCTCCGATTTCAGCGCGGCCAGCCGGCCCTGCTCCACTGCTTCCTGTCGGGCCGGGGTCGCCGGAACCTTGTCCAGGCCCGCCCAGCCCACCGGGTCGGCCCAGCAGGGGCGGATGGTGCCGTTGCGCTCGTAGCGTGGACCGGCCGGTGCCCTTTCGCCTCCGAACGGGTCGTCGGTGTCCAGTCCCCACAGACCGCGAAAGTCGCGCACCCACGGCGTCCCGGAATCGATCAGTACCGGCGTCCACGGACGCCCGGTGCCGGGCCCGATCTGCACGCCGTCACCACGCTTGTAGTCGATGTACGGGATGCCCAGCCCGGTGCGTGGACGGTCACGGGTCCAGGGCAGGACGATCTCCCGAACTCGCGACATGCCCGTCAGCAACCCGTGCAGCGCTGGGGGTTCGACCCGGACGAGGTACTCACCGGGAAGGCAGGCACCCGAATGCGATCCGGCGCCGGCGTTCACCACCGGATGGGTGCCGTCGATCCAGGTGATGTCCGGATCGTCCCAGCGGCGGCGCAAGTCATCCCCGGTCTCGTCATGGGAGGAAAACGCCACCCACGCGATCCGCAGGACATCGGCGGCGTCGGATCCTCCCGGCGGCACGTCCGCATTGCTGTCCTCCGCGCTGGGGCCCTGGACGGGAACCAGGTACACCGAGACCTGTTCCCAGTCGGCTTCGTGATCGTTGACGCCGCCGAACGTCGAGCGCCAGTCGTTCATCGCGTAGAAGAACCAGTACTGGATGACGACATACTGCTCGTGGGCGCTGACATGCGCGTAGTAGGGGAATTGCGACGCCGCGGCCGAGCGGGAATAGGTGCGATGCAGCGCCGCGGTCAGGCCACCGGGAACGGCGCCGCGCAGGATCAGCGAGAGCCGAAACAACGAGTCGATGATGCGGCCGAGCAGGCCCACCGACGCGAACCGCGACGTACTGCGGAAACGCGGGCGGTCGGGATCTCGACGCCACTGGCGCGACTCGGCGCGGGTGAGCGCTCCGGGCACGTAGCGCAGTTCGAACTCGGTGTCAGCGCGGGCGCGTGCCTGGCCGCACAGCCGGTCCAGATCCAGGCCGCCGTGCGGGATGACCTGAGACCGCTCCCGCTGGGCCGCCGATCGCGCCCACAACGAGGATTGTTCGACGTAGGCATCGACGGCGGTCGGGAAGAACAACTCGCCCTGGGTGTAGCGGATCACGGGTTCGTACCGGCGGACCAAGGCGGTGAGATCGATACCGTGCGGCAGGCCGGCGGCGTGCGGGTCTCCCATGGCGTCGATCCTGACACGTGGGTGGGTGCGGCACGTCGGGCAGCGTCCCCCTCAGGTGCTCAACCCAGATCAGACGGTGGGCGGGCGCACCGTCCAGAGCCGATGGAAATGGTGCACCGGCCCGTGACCGTGCCCCACGTCCAGCACCTCCGCCGCGGTGATCGCGTCGGTGAGCCAGTGCTTGGCGTCGGCCACCGCCTCCAGCCAACTGCCTCGCTGGGGCCGCAGGGCGGCGATGGCCGAGGACAGCGTGCAGCCGGTGCCGTGCGTGTTCGTCGTGTCGACGCGCGGTGTGGACAGCACCTCCTCCTGCTGCGGGCTGACGAAAACATCGACGGCAGCTGCGTTCTCGTGCAGGTGACCGCCCTTGACCAGGACCCGTCGGGCGCCGAGGGCGATCAGCTGCCGGCCCTGTTCCAGCATGCCGTCCACGTCGGCGGCCCGGCGCGTGCGCAGCAGATCGGCGGCCTCGTCGAGGTTGGGGGTGATGAGCGAGGCGAGCGGCAGCAACCGCCGGATCGCCTCGACGGCATCCTCCGGGAGCAGGCGATCACCGCTGGTGGCGACCATCACCGGGTCGAGAACCACCACGTCGTAAGGGGTTTCGCGGAGGAATGCGGCCACGGCGTCGGCCGTTTCGCGGGTCGCCAGCATGCCGATCTTGACGGCGTCGATGCGCACGTCGGCGATCAGGGTGCGGAGCTGCTCGGTGACGAAATCGGCTGGTACCAGGTGGATCCCGGTCACGCCCTGGGTGTTCTGGGCGGTCAGGGCGGTGATCACCGAGGTGCCGTACACACCCAGCGCGGAGAATGTCTTCAGGTCCGCCTGGATGCCGGCGCCGCCGGACGGATCGCTGCCGGCGATGGTCAGCGCGACCGGTGGTCGGTGCAGGTTCTGCCTGGGCCCGTTCATGTTCCGGCCGCCGAATCCCAGGCCACCCTGATCCGCCTGGTGGCCGCGGCAACGTCGGGTTGCCCGCAGATCGCGCTCACCACCGCCACGCCGGCGGCGCCGTGCCGCCTGGCCAGCGGCGCCCGCTCGGCGTCGATGCCGCCGATCGCGACACACGGCCAGGGGCTGGCCGCAGTGATGCGTTCGAGGCGCAGCAAACCAGCCGGTGCCGCAGCATCGGGTTTGGTCGCCTGCGGCCAGATCGGTCCGACGCCGAGATAGTCGATGACGAAGGGTGTTTGGTGCCGGGCCGCCGCGACGTGCTCCGCGGTCTGCACCGAAAGGCCCAGCAGCGCATCGGGTCCGAGCAACTCCCTGGCGCTGCGGGGATCGAGATCGGTTTGCCCGATGTGCGCTCCGTCAGCGCCGATCGCCGCGACCAGATGCACACGGTCGTTGACGATCAGCGCAACACCCAAGCCCCGCAACGCATCTGCCACCGCACGGCCAAGAGCGACGAACTCGTCGTCGGTGGCGTCCGGGTCGCGTACCTGCACCGCGCTGGCTCCGGCGCGCACCGCGGCGGCCGCGGTGGCGGCGACACCGAACGCGCCGCACAGGCGGGTGTCGGTGATCAGGTAGAGCGAGAGATCCGGTGCGCGGCTCGTCATCGTCAACTCAACAGCACCCTGGTGGCCAGGTCCTGCGGGGTCAGCAGCGCCAGTTCGTCCAGCAACGCCACCGCGAACGACCCGGGGCCACGCACCTGCCCCGCCGCCGAGTCGGCGCAGACGGTGAGAGTTGCGGTGGCGGACACGGCAGCGACCAGCGGGTCGTCGACGACCGCCGCGAAGGCGGCCATCAGCGCGCCGAGCGCGCACCCCACACCGGTCACCCGGGTGAGCAGCACATGGCCGTTGCCGACCCGCACCACCCGCTCGCCATCGGTGAGGTGGTCGACAGGGCCGCTGACCGCGACCACGGTGCCGTGCACGCCGGCCAGTTCCCGCGCCGCCGGCAGCGCCGCTTCCGGGGAGTCCACCGACTCGACGCCCTTGCCGCCCGTCCCGCCGGTCATCGCCATCACCTCAGAAGCGTTGCCGCGCAGCACCGTCGGCGATTCGGCCAGGAGTTTCCGGGCGATCTCGGTGCGCCACGCCAGGGCGCCGGCCGCGACCGGATCCAGCACCCATGGCGTGCCGGCCCGCGTCGCGGACGTCACGGCGCGTTCCATCGCAACCGCCGTCTCGGCGTACGGGGTCCCCAGATTGATCAGCACCCCGCCCGCGATCGCCGCGAACGCTCCGGCCTCTTCGGGGTTGTCGACCATCGCAGGTGCGGCACCGGTGGCCAGCAGCACGTTCGCGGTCCACTGCGCCACCACGATGTTCGTCAGACATTGGACAAGCGGCGCTCGATCACGCAGCTCCTGCAGGGCCTCGGCGCAATCACGAGCGAGGACGGCGGTAGTGGTTCCCACGACTTCGACGTTCCCTTCGCTAGTACGAACTAGATCAGGTGCGACGGGTGTGTTCTCAGCCACACCCCGGTCGGGCCGTGGCACCCCGCGTCGATCGAGACCCTAGCTCACGCCGGGCAGGCGGGTGCGCGCCGATCCGCGATCGGTCGCCGGCGGTCGCCGCGTCGTGTCGCGCAGCCGGCACGCGCAGGAGCGGGATGGCAGGCTCGGGCCATGAAGAAGATCCCCTTTCCGCAGGTAGGGGAGGAAGTCCAGAGTTCGGCGCCGCGGCTGACGGGGTACGCGTGGCTGTCGATCGCGGCGGCGCTGGTGACGATCGCCTTGAAATTCGGGGCCTATGTGCTGACCGGGTCGGTGGGCCTGCTGTCGGACGCCGCCGAATCCCTGGTGAACCTGGTCGCGGCGGTCGTCGCGCTGATCGCCCTCAAGGTCGCGGCGCGCCCTCCGGACGAGGGCCACCACTACGGGCACGGCAAGGCGGAGTACTTCTCGGCGGGCATCGAAGGGTTGATGATCTTCGTCGCGGCCGCGGTGATCCTGGTCAGCTCGGTGCAACGGTTCCTGCATCCCGTCGCTTTGGAGAGCGTCGGGCTGGGTCTGGCGATCTCCACGGTCGCCTCCGCGGTGAACGGGGCTGTCGGCCTGTTGCTGGTGCGGGCCGGTCGGGCGCACCGCTCCGTCACCCTGACCGCGGACGGCAAACACCTGCTGACCGACGTGTGGACATCGGTCGGGGTGATCATCGGGGTGCTGCTGGTGGCGCTCACCGGCTGGGAACGTCTGGATCCGGTGGTGGCCGCGATCGTCGGGGTCAACATTCTCGTCACGGGATTCCGGTTGGTGTCCCAATCGGTGACGGCGCTGCTGGATGCCGCGTTACCGGCGGACGACGTCGCCCAGGTGACAACTGTTCTCGACCAGATGCGGACGCCGGACGTGGATTTCGTCGAGCTCCGCACCCGGGCGTCGGGAAGGGACCGTTTCGTGTCGTTCACCGTTCTGGTGCCGGGGGAATGGACCGTGCAACGCGGTCACGACCTGGCCGACGCCGTCGAGGAGGCGATCGCGAAGGCCCTACCGGACACCGGTGTACAGACTCACCTCGAACCCCGAGGAACGCCCTGACGGCATCCGGAGGTGCGAGTGGCCGATGCTCGAGGAGCGCGGCTGATCTCCGGCTGATCTCCGGGTCATCTCCGGTTCAATTGTCTGATCAAACCGAGAAGTGCGACACGAAGTCAGGCGCAACACAATCCAAATGTGCGCCAGAGGATTCGAACCCCAATCGTCTGATCCGATCAGATGTACTCTGCTGGCTGTGGTACATCGTGCGGCTCGCTGTGGATCAATTCTTCCAAGGCTCGCACTCCGGACTCTTCGCTGACGGTAATCGATAATCCGGTCGTCCACTTGACCACGAACTCGTGCTCCTCGGCGTACCAGGTGATCTGGGCGATTTGTTCGGTATTGATCCAGTCGTTCACGCCGGTCCTGATGAACATTCTTCAGCTCCCTCCGCAGTGGCGCTATTTGGAGCAATGCTACTCCGAGGTCAGCGACGCTGCGCAAGTGTGTGACCGCTGTGTTTGCCTGCAGAAAACCATCGTTCAACCCCGATTCTGTCAGACCGTCCGGTTTTCTCGCGCGATCCGCAAAGTGGGTGGACTTGTGCAGATCTGAGGTGCGTCAGGGTGGCGACGGTCTGTTACCGCAGCCGCACACAATGACCAGCAGACAGCTGGTTCGTAGAATCAGGGCCTGAGGTGCTCAATCACCTCAATCAGGCGTTCATGACTTGAGGGCGGCCACCCACTCAGAAACTGGTCGATGCTCGACAACGGCTGCCTGCTCCATTTGTGCGCCGTAGTCGTTTGGTTATTGACAGTGGTTGAGTTGAGTTTCATCAGGCGAAATCTAGCGCACTCCGCCCGCAGCGCCGACGATGGATGAACAATGGCTACGTCAAAGCGTCAAATTAGCGCATTGACATCGGACATCGCAGTGGGACGATCGAACCATGAGCGCGAGGCGCACCCTCACAGACGCAGTGTTGCTGCCTTCAACCCTGCTCCTGGTAGCGGTGGTGGTAGCTGGCGCTGCGAGGGTCTGGCTCAAGCGGTGGCTGGAGGCCGTGGTGAACCCATGAGCGAGACCTGGCCACGCATCCTCACCACGAAGGCGCTGGTGTTGTGAGCCTGCTGTTTGCAGCAGTCGTGGCGTAGCGGTTCGTCCGGTGCTGACCACTATGGACGCTCCGGCCTGGCTGCGCCGTTTCCGACGAGGACGTGACC
>JADGOY010000371.1 GCA_017882715.1 Nakamurella sp.
TCCAGTTCAGCCGGCGCACCAAGAAGCCCAGCCCGAGGGGTCACGACATCGGCCGCTCTGCGACCTCAACCGCGGTCGACAAGATGCTCCGTCCCGTACGAGGATCGTCTACCGGGGCCCTCGGCTTCGGTGGGCAGCAGATCAAAGCACACCTCCGCACTCGATGCGCATAGAACTCGTATTCGGACCCGAACGTCTCCCTCAGGCAGCGCTCCTCGGGGACGATCGCGCCCCAGGTGAGCTTGCTACGACGCCGACTGGCACGAGCATCACCCGCCCAGACTGACGGACAAAGCAGGACAAGGGCGATATCGAGTGCGAACTGGCCCTGTGATCGGAAACCGGTCAGAGTTCATGCATGGTGGCTGGGTATGACGTGATCGTCGTCGGTGGTGGTACCGCGGGCTGCGTTCTGGCGGCGCGGCTCAGCGAGGACCCCGCGTGTTCGGTGTTGCTGGTGGAGGCCGGCCCAGACTATCCGGCCGCGCAGGTTCCGGCGGATCTGCTCGACGGCATCCACGGACCGAGCATCGCGACCCATGACTGGGGACTGACCGGACGCGCCGGAGACCGGGTTCTGCAACTGCCGCGCGGCCGCGTCGTCGGGGGGAGTGCGGCGGTCAATGCGACGTTTGCGCTCCGCGGGTCGCCGTTGGACTACGACGGCTGGCAACTACCTGGCTGGTCGTTCGCGGACGTGTTGCCGAGCTTCATCCGCCTGGAAAGCGATCTCGACTTCCCCGCAGCCGTGTACCACGGCGCCGTCGGGCCGGTGCCGATCCGCCGATACCTGGGCGCCGCGCAGTCGGCCATTGCGGCTGCGGCCACCGAAGGGCTTCGCGCGGTCGGACTGCCGGAGATCGCCGATCACAACGCCCCGCACGCGGTGGGCGTGGCGCCGCTGCCGGTGAACGCGGTGAACGGCCGCCGGATGAGCACCGCGCTGACCCATCTCGAGCCGGCGCGGACCCGCCCGAACCTGCGGATCCGCGGGGACGCAGCGGTACGGGAGATCGTGACGGCCGGGAGTCGAGCGACCGGCGTTCGCCTCGCTGGCGGCGACGTCATTTCTGCCGGCGAGGTCATCATCTCGACCGGCACCTACCACTCGCCGGGCCTGCTCCGAGGTTCGGGCGTCGACCTGCCCGGCGTCGGGATGAACCTGATCGACCACCCGGCGGTGAGCATCAACCTGCCCTACTACGGTCCGCGGCGTGACGCCGCCCGGTTCCAGCTCGTCGCCACGCTGCACAGCACGCTGGCGGATCCGGCCACCGATCCGCCCGACCTGCAGATCCTGGTCGGCGGCCCCTTCCCGCCGAGCGACCCGGCCGAGCCGCCGGTGTTCTTCGTCGGCGCGGCGCTGCTGAAACCCCGCTCCCGGGGGCATGTCGTGGGCGATATCGACCTCAACTACTTCGCCGACCCGGATGACTTGCCGCGGCTCGTCGAGGCCGTCGAGCGGGTCGAGGACGCCATCCCAAGTGCTGCGCTGCGTGAGCTCAGCAGGGGCGAGCGCCTGGAGCCGCGGCCCGCGGACGGCACGGCCTTGCGCGCGTGGATCAAGGCCAACGCCTGGAGCTACCACCACCCGGTCGGCACCTGCGCCATGGGCGCGGTCGTGGATGGCCACTGCCGCGTGCTGGGCGTGGACGGCTTGTCGGTGGTGGACGCGTCCGTGATGCCGGACATTACGTCAGCCAACACCAACATCCCGACGATCATGATCGCCGAGCGGGTCGCCTCGCTGCGACGCGAGTAGCAGGCGCAGACCCGGGCCCCGAAGGGGCATCGCACGGATGACACCGTTGCAGGCCGCGCTGCACGGCCGGGTGGTCGACCCGGCCGAACCGGACTATGACTCGTGCCGTCGGGCGCGGAACGGGCCGGTGGACCGTCGGCCCGCGTTCAACGCGCGCTGGGCCGATGCCGACGATGTCCAGTCGTGCGTCCGCTACGCCCAGGAGCACGGATCGGCGCTGTCACTCGGGACGACAGGACCCGGCGGTTTGACGGATGCGCTTTATGAGAGGGCAACGACTTGGCGTCCTCGTGTGGGGGCCGAAGCTGCGCTGTCCGTCCGGTGGTTCGGTGGTGGACGGTGCGGCTTCTTGTGAGCTACTGCCTATTCCCATCGGAACAGTCGGAGTGCGAGCCCACCGCTGATGACTGCGACGCCGGTGAAGACCCACCAGGACGCTCCGGGATCGAGCCCGAGCCACGGCTGGTGCATCATCTGGACGGCGTACCAGAGCGGAGTCGCGTCCGAGACGAATTGCATGGCGCCGGTGAGGACCTCTCGTGGCGGCCCGGCGCCGCCCACCATCAACATCACGAACCAGATCAGCAGGCCGAGCGCCTGCGCGGCGCGCGCGGTCGGGACCAGGGCGCCGAGCAGCAGTCCCATCGCGGTGAAGCCGACGGTCAGGTAGCAGAAGACCGCGATGACACCGAGAAGCGCTGAAGGCGAATCGAAGTCGTAGACGAGGCGGGCTGCGACCAGCAGTATCACCGAACTCGCCGCCGACAGGGCGAACGCGACGATCAATTCGGAGCCGGCGATCACCCAGATGCTCAACGAGGCGGCCCGATAACGCTTGAGCACGCCCCTCTCGCGGTAGCCGGCGAGGTGGGTCGGGATGCTGATCACGCACACCGACGCGATGACCAGACAGAGGTAGGCAGGGACGTAATACGACATCGGCCCCACCCCCCGGTAGAAGACCGGCTGGCCCGGTGCGGAGGCGGTGTTGCCGAAGACCCCGCCGAGGATCAGCAGCACGATCAGTGGCAGCGCCAAAGAGAACACGAGGGTGAGCGGTTCGCGGATCAGCAGTTTGATCTCCAGCCAGCCCAATCTGGCCGCGGGGGGCATCATCGGATCCCGTCGGTGAGTTCCAGGTAGGCGTCTTCCAGGCTGGCCCGGCGCACCTCGAGGTCGACCGGAGCGATACCGCGGCCCACCAGCGCCGCGGCAACGT
>JADGOY010000029.1 GCA_017882715.1 Nakamurella sp.
GTGGGCTACGTAGGGTGACGGGTTGGGGAGTTTGCCCGCGATGAGGTAGATGATGGTGATCATTTTGGTCTTGCTGCGGTAGCCCCGTGCCCGGGCCTTCGCCGCCTGGATGAGAGAGTTCGTGCCTGCAAAGGCATGCGGTCCTCACCGACCGCGCACCGACCCGGACACACCCGGGCAAGGAACTGATCTCCCGGCTCCTTGCCAACCACTGCGAGATCTGCGGGCACACCGACGCGGTGCAGGTCCACCACGTCCGCAAGCTCGCCGATCGCGCCATGTCCGGATGCCACCAACGCCCGGCCGCAGCGCCACTTGACCCTTTGACCCGCCTGCTCGTTGACCGCGCCGGCCAACACCGGGGCAGCTACTCCGCGCGCCGCGCCGCTCTGGTCGGCGACGTTCACGCCATCGTGGCGGGGCCGCGGTGGTTAGCGTGCCGGCCCTGATCCGGTCGGGCGGCGGAGCGCCCGGCAATCCGAACCAGCTGGTCCAGGCGGCCGGGATCATCGCCTTGATCTGGGCCTACGCGGGACTGGTTCTCGGGCTGCTGATCCGCATCATCCCGGTGGGTACTGCTCGCCCGGCGTCGGGGAGAACCGGTCGGCACCGTCCCCCGGGCGCTCGGTCGTGCTGGCATTGCACCGGCAGATCAACGTCGCGGTGCTGGCGCTGACCCTGCTGCACGCCTTGGCCTTTGCCCTCGGAGTGCCCGGCGGCTCGCTGTTGGTCGCGCTGGTTCCCGGCGTTCCTGGTCCGCAGGCGCTGGGGTACACCCTGGGCGTGCTCGCGCTCTACCTTGCGTTCCTGCTGGGTCCCTCGTACTACTTCCGGGATCGGACTACTTCCGGGATCGGATCGGCCGGCGCACCTGGTTGGTGGTCCACCAGCTGGCCGCGCTCAGTTACGCGATCGCGCTCGGGCATTCCCTCGCGCTCGGTGCCGACCTGCGACTGGTGGGCGTCGCAGGGACCCTGATCTGGGTGCTGCAGCTCCCGCTGCTGGCACTGATCGCCCTTCGGCTGTTCCGTCCGCGGCGTCCGGCCGATCAGCTCAGCTCCGTGCTGCGGCGGGGTCGCTATCAGCAGCGACAGCATTCGATGTTGCGAGTGAGCCTCGCGACCGGGCTGCCCGGTTCCGCCGTCCTGATCCTGCTGCTGGCCTTGCTCGCCGCTTCGCCCGGCTTGCGTGGACCATAGTGGTGCCGATCAGCGGTGCCGATCGTCACCAACCCGCATCCAGCACGGAGGAACCGGATGAGCCAGGCGTCGTCGCAGTCCCCAGCACTCGCCCAACTCCTGGCGGGCACTCCGACCCCCGCCGGCGCGGTGATCCAGACCGGTTCCGTCGACTATGCGCTCGACGGCACGCCGCTGGAGGGCTTCGTGGCGCTGGACGCCGCATCCACGGAGCGCCGGCCCGGGGTGCTGGTCATCCACGATTGGCTGGGGGTCGGCGGGTACGTGCAGGCTCGTGCCCAGATGCTCGCCCGGCTGGGCTACGTGGCTCTCGCCGCCGACATCTACGGCGCGGGGATCCGGCCCAGCATGCAGGACGCGCCGAAGGTGGCCGGCGGGTTCTATCAGGATCCGAGGCTGCTGCGGGCCCGCGCCCTGGCCGGATTGGAACAGTTGCGTGCTCATCCCATGGTCGACCCGACCCGAATTGCCGTCATCGGCTATTGCTTCGGCGGTTTCGTCGCGTTGGAGTTGGCTCGGTCCGGCGCCGACTTCGCCGGCGTGGTGGCCTTCCATGGCGTGCTGAGCACCTCCGCACCACAGGACGCGGCCAACATCCGGGCAAAGGTCCTGGTACTCGCGGGCGGCTCTGACCCCGTGGTACCGGACAGCCAGATCGTCGAATTCGAGGAGTCGCTGCGGGCGGCGCCCGGCGTCGATTGGCAGCTCGTCAGCTACAGCGGAGCCATGCACGCCTTCACCAACCCCGACGTCAACGCCCCCGAGCGTGGCTCGGCGTACCAGCCGAACGCTGACCGCCGCTCCTGGGCCGCGATGCGCGCCTTCTTCGACGAGATCTTCGGCTGAGCGCACCAGAGCCGGATCCCAGCTCTCAGCTCGATGACGTCGGTCCGGAGGATGCCAGCACATGCTCCCCGGGATCCGGTCGGCCCAGCCCGCGAAGCCCGCGGGCGACGGCGGCCACCGCTGCGGCCAGCAGGCATCCCACGCCAATGACCGTGAAGCCGATCGCCGGCCCGTAGGCGTCCACCAGCGGGCCGACGGCCAGCAAGCCCAACGGACCGGCCGCCAGGGACAACGCTGTGTAGCTGCCGATCACCCGGCCCCGCAGCCGTTCCGGAGTCCGGGTCTGGATGATCAGCGAGCAGACCGGGTTGATCGGCCCGGTGACCACCCCTGCCAGCAGGGCGAGCGCCACCATCACCCAGACCGGTGGCAGCAAGGCGAACGCGCCGAGCAACAGCCCCGCCGCGGCCAGCCCACCGGCCAGGGTCGCGCGGCTGGACAGCCGGTTGGCGAAGGCGCCGTAGACCAGTGCGCCCGCGATGCCGCCGGCCGCGTAGGCGGCGAGAATGATGCCGAACGCGGCGGCCTGACCGGTGGCCTGCAGGTGCGCGTTGAGCACCACCGTCTCGAACGGCAACACGAACACCCAGAGCACGGCCGCGGTCAGGGTGACCGCGCGCAGCGTGGGATCGCGCAGCACATAGCGCAGGCCCTCGACCACCGACCGCAGATAGGGCTCCGGTCGTGGTCGCGGCGCCAAGTGCCGCGGGATGGTGACGGCGGTCAGGATCGCGGCCAGGCCGAACAGCACCACCGACGTCCACAGCGTGCCGAAGCCACCGATGACGATCAGCAGCACCCCGGCCAGGCCCGGCCCGGCGAGATAGCCGATCCCTTCCGCGGCCTCGCCCCAGGCGTTGAGCCTGGTCAGCGGCACGCCCGCGTGCCTTGCGACGTCGGGCCGCAGGCTTTCCCGGGCCGCCGCGCCGGGGCTGTCGAACACCGCGCCGAGCGCCACCAGCACCAGCAGCAGGGGAATACCCAGCCCGACGGTCAGCTCGGCCAATGGGATCGCCGCGACGGCCAGGGCGCTCAGCACGTCGGCGACGATGCTGGACCGGCGTCGGCCGATACGGTCGATCAGCGCCCCGCCGAACACCGCGGAGAACGCGATCGGCGCGATGGCCGCCGCGCCGGCCAACCCGGCCAGCGCGGCACTGCCGGTGCGTTCGAGCACCAGCCAGGGCACGGCGACGGCGACGATGCTGTTGGCGGTGATCGACAGCGCCGTCGACCCGAGCACCCCGGCCAGCGGGATGGCGGCCCGGCGTGGCGGTCGCGGAGCGGTGGTGATCATGCCCTCGCGCCGAAGGGGTCCAGGCCGTCCCGCCGGGCCTGCCGGCGGAACGCGTGGAACGGTTCGGCGAGCCTGTCCTCGGGCTCCATCAGGCAGGCCTCGCCCAACAGGGTCGGTTGACGCAGGAGGAACGCCGGATCGTCAGTCATCTGGGTGTCACCCGCCTCGGCCTGCCGGGGATCAACGCGTCGTCCCTGCTCAGCGCGCTCGCGCGATGCTCTACCTGCTGGATGAGCAAGCGTGCGAGCGCGCTGAGCACCGTGCGGGACCCGCGGTCCGCGCGTCGGGAACCGCACCTCCGGCGCGCGTCAGATCGTGAGCACGAGCTTGCCCGGCGTCCCCTTCTCGAGCAGCTCCAACGCCTCCCGACCCTGCTCGAGCGGGTAGGTGCGGTCGACGATCGGCTGAACGCCCGCGGCATCGCAGAAAGCGATCAGCCGGCGGAACTCGTCCAGCGTGCCCATCGTCGATCCGATCACCGAGATCTGCAGGAAGAACAGCCGTTGCAGGTCGGCCGACGGATCCGGACCGCTGGTCGCCCCGCAACAGACGATGACCCCACCGGGACGGACCGCCCGCATCGAGTGCGTCCAGGTGGCTTTGCCAACCGATTCGAACACGCCATCGACCCGCTCGGGCAACCGCGCGCCCTGCTCGAGGACCTGATGAGCGCCCAGTTCGGTGGCTCGGGCCCGCCCGGCCTCGCTGCGCGAGGTGACCCACACCCGCATCCCGGCCGCCCGGCCGAGCTGGATGAGCGCGGTCGACACCCCACCGGTGGCGCCCTGCACCAAGATGGTCGACCCGGCGGGCAACCCGCTGCGGGTGACCAGCATCCGATAGGCGGTCAGGTAGGTGGTTCCCAGGGTGGCCGCCTGTGGGTGCGACATCGAGCCCGGCAACGGCACGAGGTTCCGGGCCGGGACGACGACGTACTCGGCGAACGTGCCCTGATGCTTCTCGGTCAGCTGGGTGCGCGACGGGTCGGTGGTCTCGTCACCGCTGAACCCCGGATCGCCGACGATCGGGTAGATCACCACGTCCCGGCCGTCCTCGGTGACGCCGGCACCGTCGCAGCCCAGGATCATCGGGAACTGGTCCGGCTTGATGCCGACCCCGCGCAGGGTCCACAGATCATGCCGGTTGAGTGAGCCGGCCCGTACCCGGACTCGCACCCACCCGTCCGGGACATCCGGTTCCGGCCGTTCGCCGACGGCAACGCTGTCCAGCGGAGAGTTGGGATCGGGCGCGGTGGCGTAGAGGGCGAGCATGCGCGTCACAGTAGATCCCTGCCGATTCGGGGGTTCTTCGGGTGACCCCATGTACCCGTGACTGGCACCGGCGAGAACCGTTCGGCGCTCTCGTTGCGGTGCGGGCGACGTCGGCGAGCGGGTGGCGGCCGGCGGGAGGAGCTCTCGCGCGTGGGCCCGACCCACGACGCCGATACGCTGGCCGAGTGACCTGGCAGGGCGTTCTCGACGTCGTCGACGCGATCGAGTCATGGATCGCCGGCCAGTCCTACTGGGTGCAGGTCGTGGTGCTGCTCGCGGTCCTCGGTCCGCTGTGCTGGTTGTTGGCCGGCCTGATCGACCGGATGGTCGAGGCCGTGCTGGCGTGGCACAGCCGACGCGACCAGACGTCGCCGATCAGGCTGGCATCGGGCGGCGCCACCAGTGCCGTCGGGCAGCGGATGAAGGCTGACCCGTGAGCCGCCGCCCGCTGCCGGTGCTGACGAGGCGCTGGATGTCGCTCGCGCTGCTGGTGCTGGTCCTCGTCGCGATCATCGTCGCGCTGACCCGCTGACCCGCTGAGCCCGGCGGCGAAGCGCCCGCCCGACCCGACCACCCACCGCGGCCCGTACAGCAGGTCAGTCGACAACCCATGCCGGCGAACGCTTCTCGGCGAACGATCGGGCTCCCTCGCGGGCTTCCGGGGACGCGAACTGGGTGGCCGACATCTTCAGCAGAGCCGCGTACCGCTCGTCGGAGTCGTCGAGGTCGGCGAGCACCAGCGTCTTGGTCCCGGCCAGCGCCGTTGGTCCGCCGCGCAGCAAGGAAGTGACGTAACCGGCGACCGCGGCGTCGACGTCATCGGCGACGGCGTTGACCAACCCGATCTCCAGCGCGTGAGCCGCATCGAAGGGCTCCCCGGTGAGCAGCAACTCGCGCGCCGCGGCCGGGGTGACCCGGTGCAGCACGGGCACCGAGATGACCGCCGGGATCAGCCCGATCCGCACCTCGGAGAAGGCGAAGGTGGCGGACGTGGCGGCCACCGCGATGTCGGCGGCGGCCAGGATGCCGAGGCCCCCGGCCCGGGCCGGACCGCCGACCCGGGCGATCACCGGTTTCGGGCATCGCGCGATGCGCTGCAGTATCGCCGGTAGCTCCCGCACTCCCTCCGCGCCGGGCGGGGCGACCGCTTCCTCCTTCAGGTCCATGCCGGAGCAGAACACCGGTCCGGTGTGTCCGATCACCACCACCCGCGCGTCACCGTCGGCGGCCGCGGCGTCCAGCGCCGCGGACAGTTCGGCCCGGACCCGCGCAGACAGGGCGTTGCGGTTGTGCGGGGAATCCAGCGTGATCCAGGCAACGCCCACGGTGGTCTCGGTCCGGACGAACTCGGCCATGGGCAACCTCTCGGATTCGCGCGAGTGGGACACACCCGGCGGTGGTGAACACTGGTCGGGTGCCTTCCACCCTGCCCGATGGCGATCCGGTCCCCACGGGCGGCTCACTGCCGGATCAGGCGTATGACGGGATGGCCGACCGCACCCTGTCGGTCTACCTGCACGTGCCGTTCTGCGCGACCCGGTGCGGCTATTGCGATTTCAACACCTACACCGCCGGCGAGCTCGGCGCCGGCGCGTCCCCGCAGTCCTGGTTGGACGCGGCGCTGAGCGAGATCGACCTCGCCGCCAAGGTTCTCGCCGCGTCGGGCAGCACCCGGCAGGTCGGCACGGTGTTCGTCGGCGGCGGTACCCCGTCGCTGGTCGGTGCCGGTCCGCTCACCCGGCTGTTGACCGCCGTGCGGGACCGGATCGGGCTGGCGCCCGATGCGGAGGTGACGACCGAGGCCAACCCGGAGTCGACCGATCCGCGATTGTTGGAAGAGCTGCGGGCGGCGGGCTTCACCCGGCTCTCGCTCGGCCTCCAGTCGACCTCGCCGGGCGTGCTGCGGGTGCTGGACCGCACCCATACCCCCGGTCGCGCACTCGACGCGGTCGGCTGGGCCGGGTTGGCCGGCTTCGAGCACGTCAATCTGGACCTGATCTACGGCACGCCCGGCGAGAGCGACGCCGAGTTCGTCGACTCCCTGCGGGCCGCTGCGGCCAGCGGAGCCGACCACGTGTCCGCGTACTCGCTGATCGTCGAGCCGGGCACCCGGCTGGCCCGGCAGGTCCGGTCCGGTGCACTGCCGATGCCCGACGACGACGTGCTGGCCGACCGCTACCTGCTCGCCGAGCACGAACTGACCGCCGTGGGGATGCAGTGGTACGAGGTGTCGAACTGGGCTGCGGACCCTGATGCCCGGTGCCGTCACAACCTGGCCTACTGGACCGGCGGCGACTGGTGGGGGATCGGGCCCGGCGCGCACTCGCACGTCGGCGGGGTCCGGTGGTGGAACGTCAAACACCCGGCGACGTACGCCGCGGCACTTGCTGCAGGGCGGTCGCCAGGACACGCGCGCGAGGTGTTGGACCCCGCGCAACGCCGCCTCGAGGAGATCCTGTTGGGGCTGCGGCTGACTGAGGGACTGGCGTTGCAGCGGTTGTCGGACGTCGGGAACGCCCACGCCTACGATGCTGCGGTACGGGGCCTGCTCCGACCCGGCGAGCTGGCAGCCGGGCGTGCAGTGCTCACCGTGACGGGAAGGTTGTTGGCCGACGGGCTGGCCTTGCGGCTGGCCGAGTAACCCGGCCCCGCGGCTCAGCGCGGGGAGACCACCGGCGGGCGCCGCGAAGGACGCCCGGCCTGCGGAGCGGGATGGTTGGCGGGCGGCGCGTCACCCAGTCCAGCGGAGTGCCCGGCGGCGGCAACACCGGCGTCCAGATTCAGGATCCGCACGTGCATCGACGTCCGCTGCTGCAGGGCGGCGCGCAGCGCGCGGTGCAAACCGTCCTCCAGATAGATCTCGCCTTCCCACTTGACGGCGTGCGGGAACAGGTCACCGTAGAACGTGGAGTCCTCGTCCAGCAGGGTGTCCAGCCGCAGCTCGCGTTTGGTGGTGACCAGCACATCCATCCGGATCTGACGAGGCGGGATCCGCGCCCAGTCACGCATCGCCAGGCCGTGGTCCGGGTACGGGCGACCTTCTCGAACATCCTTGAAGATCATGGCGCCCTCCGTCGGCAGCTGCGTCTCAGAGTAGCGGTCGTTGCCCCGACTCCGCCGTGTTCGCCGTGCCCGCTGCGATGCCGATCCGTCCGGTGCCGGGCCGCCGCTGCGGTCCCCGACGGCCATTACACTTGGCACAGCGGCGACCGGAGTGCCAGCCGTCGATGAACTGATGGCGCCGTCACCACACCGAGCGGGTGGACGGTCGGTCAGCCCGGGAGGTGATCATGACGGCGGACGACAGACGATTCGAGGTCCTCCGCGCGATCGTCTCCGACTACGTCGCCACCCGCGAACCGGTGGGGTCCAAATCGCTGGTCGAACGTCACCAGCTCGGCGTTTCGCCCGCGACGATCCGTAACGACATGGCCGTGCTGGAGGACGAGGGGTACATCGCGCAGCCGCACACCTCTGCGGGACGCATTCCCACGGACAAGGGCTACCGGCTGTTCGTCGACCGGTTGTCGCAGGTCAAGCCGCTGTCGGCCGGTGAGCGTCGGGCCATCCAGGCGTTCCTGTCCGAGGCCGTCGACCTGGACGACGTGTTGCGCCGGTCGGTGCGGTTGCTGGCCCAGCTGACCCGGCAGGTCGCGGTGGTGCAGTATCCGACGCTCGCCCGTTCGCTGGTCCGGCATGTCGAGGCCGTCGCGCTGGATTCCCGCCGACTGCTGCTGGTGGTGATCACCGACACCGGCCGGGTCGAGCAGCGGCTGGTCGAACTCGACGCGGACGTCACCGACGATGCGTTGTCGACGTTGCGCTCGTTGCTCGCCGCCCAGGTCGCGGGCCGCCGGCTGGCGGAGGCCGCGTCCGCCGTGACGAACCTGGCTGCGTTGGCCGATCCTGCGGTCCGCCATGTGGTGGTCCCCTCGGTCAGCGTCCTGCTCGACGCGCTGGTCGAACACCCAGAGGAACGCCTGGTGCTCTCCGGCACGTCGCATGCAACGGGCGCCTGGGCGGACCAACCGGCCAGTCTGCGCGGCGTGCTGGAGGCGTTGGACGAGCAGGTGACGTTGCTGAAGTTGTTGGCCGCTCTGGAAGCCCCGGACGCCGTGATGGTGTCGATAGGGCGGGAGAATGCCGACGTGAATCTGTCCACCTCCGCGCTGGTGTCTGCCGGGTATGGCAGTGGCAACACGTTGATGGGCGGCCTGGCGGTCGTCGGTCCCACCCGGATGGACTACCCGGGGACGATGGCCGCGGTCCGCGCCGTTGCCCGATACGTCGGGGAGATCGTCGCGGGCCGGTGACGCGAGCCGGACCCGCTGGGCACACCAACAGGCGATAGCAACGGGCGACACGAACAGGCGAAGCGGCATCCGCGCGGCGGATGTCAGAGCAGGGTGCGGACCGGCGTCCGCGGGAAGGCGACTGGTGCAAAGCGTGGCACGGGACTACTACGGCCTGTTGGGCGTGCCCAAGGGCGCATCGGCGGATGAGATCAAGCGGGCCTACCGCAAACTGGCGCGAGAGCTGCACCCTGACGTGAACCCGGACCCGGCTGCCCAGCAGCGGTTCAAGGAGGTCACGGCGGCCTACGAGGTGCTGTCCGACCCGGCCAAGCGTCAGGTGGTGGACCTCGGCGGCGATCCGCTGTCGCCCGGTGGCGGGGGCGCCGGCCCCGGCGGTCCTGGCGGGATGGGCGATCCGTTCGGTGGCATGGGCCTGGGCGACATCATGGACGCCTTCTTCGGCGGCGGCGGTGCGCGCTCTCGTGGTCCGCGCTCGCGGGTCCGGCAGGGTGACGACGCGCTCATCCCGATCGAGTTGACGCTCGAGGAGTGCGCCACCGGGGTCTCGAAGGACCTGGCCGTGGACACCGCGACGCTCTGTTCGGTCTGCCAGGGTTCGGGCTCCGCGCCGGGCACCACCCCGATGACCTGCGACACGTGCAAGGGGGCCGGCGAGATCCAGCAGGTGCAGCGGTCGCTGCTCGGACAGGTTGTGACGTCCCGGCCCTGCCCGGTCTGCCGCGGCTACGGGGAAGTCATCCCGGATCCTTGCCGGCAATGCAACGGTGACGGTCGGGTGCGGGCCCGCCGGTCCGTGCGCGCGAACATCCCGGCGGGGGTCGGCGACGGCATCCGGGTCCGGCTGGCCGGGCAGGGTGAGGTCGGCCCCGGCGGCGGCACCCCTGGTGACCTGTACGTCGAGGTCCAGGAGCTGCAACACGAGCGATTCACCCGTGACGGCATCGACCTGCACTGCACCGTGCATGTGCCGATGACGGCGGCGGCGCTCGGTACGTCGATGGCTCTGCACACCCTGCAATCCGTCGAGGACCTGGACATCCAGCCGGGCACCCAATCCGGCACGGTGATCACCCTGCGCGGGCAGGGCATGCCCAGGCTCCGCGGATCCGGAGTCGGCAACCTGCACGTGCACATCGAGGTCGTGACGCCGACCCGGGTGGACGCTCGACAGGCAGAGGTGCTCCGCGAGCTGGCCACGCTCCGCGGCGAGGAGCAGCCGGAACTGGCCGCTCGGGCTCACGGGGGCTTCTTCTCCCGGCTCCGCGACTCGTTCGCCGGGCGGTGAGCGGCGCACTCCGCGAGCCGGGGTCGCCGGGGTGCACCGGCTGGATCCTGCGATGACGGATGGTCCGTTCTTCCTGGTCGATCGGGTGCCCGCGGCGGGCGAGTTCCGGTTGTCCGGGCCGGAGGGGCGGCATGCCGCCGCCGTGCGCCGGCTACGCGCCGGCGAAGCGTTGGTGCTCACCGACGGGCTAGGCACCCGAGCGGCCGGCGCCGTGCTGGAAGTCGGGCATGCAGAGTTGACGGTGCAGGTCGGCGCGACCCGCCAGGTCGAGCCCCCGGCGGTGCGCGTCATCCTGGTGCAGGCGTTGCCGAAGGGTGACCGCGGCGAACTGGCTGTCGAGCTTGCCACCGAGGCGGGGGTGGACGAGATCGTGCCGTGGGCGGCGAGCCGGTGCGTGGCCCGCTGGTCCGCCGAGAGGGCGGATCGCGGGCGCGCCCGCTGGCAGAGCGCTTCCCGCGAGGCGACGAAGCAGTCGCGCCGGAGCTACGTGCCAGTGGTGCACGAACTGGCGTCGACCGCTGCCGTCGCGGGGCACATCCGGAACGCGGCCGGTGCGCTGGTGTTGCACGATGCGGCGCAGGACCCGCTGAGCGGTGTGCTGCTGCCGGCCGCAGGTGATCTGCTGCTGGTGGTCGGTCCCGAGGGTGGCATCACCGACGACGAACGGATCACAATGCGAGCGGCCGGTGCGAGTGAGGTCCGGCTGGGTCCTGACGTGCTCCGCACCTCCACCGCCGGTGCTGTGGCGTTGGGAGCGCTCGGGGTGCTGACCCACCGGTGGGACAAGCCGGCGGCATCAGAGATATCAGCGGACCCCGCTCGCGACATACCGGAAGGGAGCGGGCCATGAAGATCACCACCCACGAATACGCCTACGGACCGCATCCCAGCCAGACCGTCCGGCTGATCCTGCCCGGTGGCGCGCACATCCCGATCGCGGTGGTGATCCACGGTGGCTACTGGCGGTCCGCGTACGGCGCCGAGCTGGCCGAACCCCTTGGTCGCGATCTGACCCGGTTCGGGGTGGGTGCCGCGGTGATCGAATACCGGCGGGTGGGCGAGGGCGGCGGTTGGCCGACCACGCTGGCCGACGTGGCCCGTGCGGTCGATTCGTTGGCCGGCCCCGGCCAACGGCTGGCCGCCGGGACGTTGCTGCTGGACCGGGTGGCCGCAATCGGTCACTCCGCCGGCGGCCATCTGGCGGCCTGGCTCGCGCATCGCGGTTCGCTGCGGGCCGGCACGTCGGGGTCGGTCGGGCCCGGGGAGGCGCACGTGCCGGTGGTCGGGGCGGTTACTCAGGCCGGGCTGCTGGATCTGGTGTCGGCCTCGACGGAACGGTTGGGTGACGGTGCCGTCGTCGCGTTGATGGAGGGCGAGGCCCGCTCGTTGCCGCAGCGTTACCACCACGCGTCACCGCTGGCCAATGTCGGCGACGGCGCGAGGGTGGTCTGCGTGCACGGCGAAGTTGACGACACGGTTCCGCTCTCCCAATCCGAACGGTATTTCGAGGCGGCGAGGATGGCAGGCGACCCCGTGAAGCTGATCGTGCTGCCCGGAATCGGTCACTACGAGTTGATCGATGTCGACCATCCTGCCTGGGACGCCTGCCGCGACCAGCTGTTACGGATGGTCTGAACGCCGAGCGCCGACGACGGGTGGCCGGCTGCGCGTCACCGGGCACACCGACAACCGCGCAGTCGGGAGCCGGATCATTCCGCGATGACCTGCACACCGGCGCGTTCGTCCATCGCGCGTGGTGCTGTGCAGATCCGTTGTCGACGTCGCCGTCCCGCGTCCGCGCCATTGTCGTCAGCCGGTGGTCGGACAACCCGATCCCGCCGGTCCGGCGATTCGACGGTCGCTTTCGATATGTTGACCCCATGCCCGACAGCCGTGCCGACTGCCTGTTCTGCAAGATCGTCGCCGGAACAATCCCCGCCGACGAGGTGCACCGGGACGATCAGGTGGTGGCGTTCCGGGACATCGATCCGCAGGCGCCGACGCACATCCTGCTGGTGCCGACCACGCACTACGAGACCGCCGCGGAGATGGCCGCCGACGATCCGCACGGGCTCGCCGCGCTGGTGGTGACGGCCGGGGCGCTGGCCGAAACGGAGGGCGTCGCCGCCGGCTACCGGCTGCTGTTCAACACCGGGGCCGGGGGCGGTCAGATCATCTTCCACACCCACCTGCACTTGCTGGGCGGGCGCCGGTTCCGATGGCCGCCGGGCTGATCTCGACGTCAGGGGACCGAGAAGCGGACCTGTTTCGTCGGGCGATCACCATGCGCTGGCCAGGGACACGCAAGAGCCGTTGCTGGTCAAAGGCACCAGAGCCGTTGCTGTTCAAAGGCACCGACTTCGCGGACACCGATGTGGTCGCGGTGGCCCGAGTGCCGTTCGCCGCGGGCGAACCGCAGGAAAGATCAATCAGCTGGTCTCGACCGGACACTCCGACGGTAGAATCGTCAGGTAGTAACCGGCCCGCTCCGACGCGTGACGGGCTCGACGCGATCGTGCTCAACGATCCAGACCAGCGAAAGTAGGCAGTGCACCAGGTGCCGGATCCCTCCTCGGCCGCCGCTCGCAGCGACCTTCCGACAGGCGGCCCATCGGGTTCTGCCACCGACGACGCGGCCTCTCGCGGTGCCGGCGGCCCGGCGAGATCAACGGCAGCGGCGACTTCAACGGTAGCGGACCGGTCGAACGCCGAGTCGACGCTGGTCGTGAACGACGAGCGGCAGATGGTGGGGCTGCTGGGGTCCCGCGATTCCCTGCTGCGGCTGCTCGAGGACAACCTCGCCGCCGATATTCATGTCCGCGGCAACCGGGTCACGCTCCGGGGCAGCGCCGGCGAGGTCGCGTTCGCGGAGCGGACGGTTCGGGAGTTGCTCGCCCTGCAGGAGTCCGGTTCGGTGATCACCCCGGATGCCGTACGCCGGACCATCGGCATGCTCGCCGACCCGGGGGGCGCAGCTGATTCGCCCTCGCAGGTGCTGGGACTGAACATCATCTCCCGCCGTGGTCGCACCATCCGGCCCAAGACGCTGAACCAGAAGCGGTACGTCGACGCCATCGACCAGCACACGATTGTCTTCGGCATCGGGCCGGCGGGTACCGGGAAGACCTACCTGGCGATGGCCAAGGCGGTGCAGGCGCTGCAGGCCAAGCAGGTCAACAGGATCATCCTGACCCGCCCGGCAGTAGAAGCGGGTGAGCGGTTGGGGTTCCTGCCCGGAACGTTGTCCGACAAGATCGATCCGTACCTGCGTCCGCTGTACGACGCGCTGCACGACATGCTCGACCCCGAGTCCATCCCGCGGCTGATGGCGGCCGGGACCATCGAGGTCGCGCCGCTGGCCTACATGCGCGGACGCACCCTGAACGACGCATTCATCATCCTGGACGAGGCGCAGAACACCACGCCCGAGCAGATGAAGATGTTCCTGACCCGGCTCGGGTTCGGCTCCAAGATCGTCGTGACCGGGGACGTCACCCAGGTCGACCTGCCGGGTGGCCAGCGCTCGGGCCTGCAGGTCGTCCGGAACATTCTCACCGACGTCGACGACGTGTTCTTCTCGCTGCTGACCTCCACCGACGTGGTACGGCACCGGTTGGTCGGGCACATCGTGGACGCCTACGCCCGCTGGGATGCCACCAACACCGCGCCCGCTCCCGACCGTCAGGAGCGGCGGCTGGCCCGAGGCTCGTCGGGCCGCCCAGGTCATGGCCGCGCGGCCGGAGAGATCGCCCGATGAGCATCGAGGTCGCGAACGAATCCGGGGTAGGGGTCGACGAGATCTCCTTGGTGTCGGTCGCCAGGTACGTCCTTGATCGGCTGGGCATCAACCCACTGGCCGAACTGTCGGTGCTGCTGATGGACGTCGAGGCGATGACCGAGCTGCACGTCAAATGGATGGACGAGCCGGGGCCCACTGACGTGATGAGCTTTCCGATGGACGAGCTCGACACCGCACGCCGGCCGGACGAGGCCGGCCCCGGTCCAGCGCTGCTGGGCGACGTGGTGCTGTGCCCGGCGGTGGCCGATCGGCAGGCCACCCAGGCGGGCCACAGCCTCGATGACGAACTGCATCTGCTGACCGTGCACGGCGTGCTGCACCTGCTCGGCTATGACCACGCGGAGCCTGCGCAGGAGCGAGAGATGTTCCGGCTGCAGAACGAACTGCTCGACAGCTGGCGGGATCGACGGGTCGCCGGCGCGCGGCTGGCCCGGCTCGCCGAGGTCGATGCCGCGGTGCTGGACGCGGTGGGTCTGCATGCAGCCGGCGATCCCGGCGAACCGAGCGGTCGGGGCTGACGCCCGCCGTGGACAGTCTGGATGTGCTGCTGCTCGTCCTGGCGGCCGCCCTGGTTCCCATCGCCGGCCTGTTCGCCGCGGCGGACGCGTCGATCACAATGGTTTCGCCGGCCCGGGTGGAGGAGCTCGACCGGGACGGCCGGTCGGGATCGGCCGCACTGCTGGCGATCACCGAGGACCGGCCCCGGTACACGAATCTGCTGTTGTTGCTCAGGGTGTGCGCCGAGTTGACGGCCACCGTCATCGTCGCAGCCGTCGCCTTCGGGACCTGGGGGTTCCTGTTCTGGGTGGGCCTGGCCGTCGCGGTGATCATGCTCGTGGTGTGTTACGTCGGGATCGGGGTGTTGCCCCGCACCCTGGGCCGTCAGCACCCCTACTCGGTCGGCCTGGCCGCGGCCGGGCCCACGCGGGCGCTGGCCCGCGTGCTGTCGCCGATCACGTCGCTGCTCATTCTCATCGGCAACGCGATCACCCCCGGCCGGGGATTCCGCGAGGGTCCCTTCTCCTCCGACATCGAGTTGCGGGAACTGGTGGACATCGCCGGTAGTCGCGGCGTGGTGGAGGAAACCGAGCGGGAGATGTTGCAGAGCGTCTTCGATCTCGGGGACACCATCGTCCGCGAGGTGATGGTGCCGCGGACCGAGGTGGTCTGGATCGAGGAGAGCAAGACGCTTCGGCAGGCGTTGCACCTTGCCACCCGGTCGGGTCTGTCGCGGATCCCGGTGATCGGCGAGGACGTCGACGATGTGCTGGGGGTGGTGTATGTGAAGGACCTCATCGCCAGGGCGCTCGCGCTGGAACCCAGCGAACGCGGCCCGATGCTCGGCGAGGTCATGCGCCAACCGGTGTTCGTGCCGGAATCGAAGAACGTCGACGCGCTGCTCCGGGAGATGCAGCGCGATCGCAATCACTTCGCCATCGTGGTGGACGAGTACGGTGGCACCGCCGGAATTGTGACGATCGAGGATGTGCTGGAGGAGATCGTCGGCGAGATCACCGACGAATACGACGTGGACACCCAGGCGCCCATCGAGCACTTGGACGACGGAGCCGTCCGGGTGGCGGCGCGGCTGCCCGTCGAGGATCTCGGTGACGTCTTCGATGTGGAACTGCCCGACGAGGACGTGGAAACCGTTGGTGGCCTGCTCGCCCAGTTGCTCGGCCGGGTGCCGCTGCCCGGATCCGAGGCGACCATCGAGGGACTGCACCTGCTCGGCGAGTACGGCGAGGACCGGCGAGGCCGGCCGCGGGTGCAGACCGTGCTGGTCCACCGACTGGCCGCGCACGACGAGGAGTCGGCCGAGACCGACACGACAACGGAACGCGCCGCCGAGCGCACCGGTGGGCACGACTTCCGGGTTGACGACCGTCCGGCGCAGGGCCGGGACCGTGGCAACCAGGGTCGGCCGGCGAAGTCCGATCGGCCGCATCGCAATGGAGCGTCGCCGGCCGGTTCGGAGGCAGGCAGCGCAGCGAATCGGACCGGCCCTCGCGCCGAACGGGACCCTGCCCGATGACGGGCGCTGGCACGACACCGCCCCCGGCTTCGTCGCCGGTCGGCCCGGCGGGCGATGCCGAAGCGCTCGACGGGGCGGACGCTCTCACCTCGGTGAACGACCCCGGGGATTCCGAGGCCGAGCCCGTCGAGTTGGGTCCGGAGGACGCCAAGCTCGTCACGCTGGCTCGGGGCGCGAGGGCACGAGCGGGTGTCCGCGAGGGGGCGGCGGTCCGCGACGACGACGGCCGCACCTATGCGGCCGCCACCGTGTCGCTCCCTTCGCTACGCCTCACCGCGCTGCAAGCGGCGGTGGCGGCGGCAGTGGCATCCGGAGCGCAAGCTTTGGAGGCGGCGGTGGTGGTCGGCCAGGCACCGGAGATCGACCCGGCGTCCCACGCGGTCGCCGCCGACCTCGGCACGCCGGTGCTCATCCTCGCTGGTCCGGACGGCGTCGTCCGCCGGCGGACGACCCGATGAGCGAGGCCGCGAAGGCAGCCGAGGCAGGAAAGGAAGACGGGTCCCATCACCGCGCGGGATTCGCCTGCTTCGTCGGGCGGCCGAACGCCGGGAAGTCCACGCTGCTCAACGCCATGGTGGGGGAGAAGATCGCGATCACCTCCGACAAGCCGCAGACCACCCGCCGGGCGGTCCGCGGCATCGTCACCCGCTCCGATGCCCAGTTGATCATCGTCGACACCCCCGGAATGCACCGTCCGCGCACCCTGCTCGGGCAGCGGCTCGACGACCTGGTGCGCACCGTGTGGTCTGACGTCGACGTGGTCGGCTTCTGCATCCCCGCCGACGAGAAGATCGGGCCGGGCGATCGACGCATCGCAGGGGAGATCGCCGAACAGGCGCATGGCGCACCGGTGGTGGGCATCGTGACCAAGACGGACAGGACCAGCCGTGGCCAGCTCGCCGCCCAGCTGGTCGCGATGTCGGAACTCACCGATTTCGCGGACATCGTGCCGGTGTCCGCTGTGGCCGGTGAGCAGGTCGACGTGCTCACCGACGTGCTGATCACCCATCTCCCATCGGGGAGCCGGCTCTACCCAAACGCGGAAACCACCGACGAGCCGCTGGAAACGCGCATCGCCGAGTTGGTGCGCGAGGCCGCACTGGACGGGGTCCGGGAGGAACTGCCGCATTCGTTGGCCGCGCTGGTCACCGAAATCGCCCCGCGCGAACCCCAGGCGCAGCCGGAACCGCAGGGGAGGGCTGCCCAGCCGACGCGACAGCCGGCGCCGCTGACCGACGTCTACGTCACGATGTTCGTGGAACGGCCGTCGCAGAAGGCGATCGTGCTGGGCCACAAGGGTTCTCGGCTGTCCGCTGTCGGGCGCCGGGCCCGTCTGCAGATCGAGGAGTTGCTCGGCACCCGGGTCTACCTGCACCTGCACCTCACCGTTGCCAAGGACTGGCAGCGGGATCCGAAGCAACTGCGCAAACTCGGCTTCGACGGCTGACGGATCGGCCTGGCAGGGCCGCGCCCCTGCCAGAGCGAGCGCTCAGGCAGCCGCTGCCGACGGATCGTGTGGCAGTGTCGGCGGTCTGTGTCATGATCCAGGGATGGGGAAGCACGGCGGGGTGGTCGAGCGCAAGCATGTCTCGATCCGGGCGGTGCTGCTCGGGATAGTGATCCTCGGCGGCATCGCCATCGGATCCTGGTGGTGGTCGTTGCGGACGCTGTCCGATCCGATCGACCAGAGTCCAGTGGCTGCTTCGGGTTTCGTGGTTTCCTCGCCGTCCTGCGGGGATGACGCAGGTGCAACCGTCGTCGACCTGCTGCCGATTTCGGGCGGGCAAACTCGGGCTGTCGTCGACGCATGCGGGTTTTCCGACGGGCAGCAGCTGGCGGTGGAATACCTGGCGAGCGACCCCACGCGCGCCCGTCTGGCCGGAACCAGTTCTGCGGCAGGCCCGGGTGCGGTCCGGCAGTGGTGGCCGATAGGGATCGGCATCCTCGGCGTGATGATGGCCGGCCTGCTGGTCGTGCTGCTCGGGGACCGTCGGCGCTTCCGGTCGCGTCTGGGATCTCACGACGGTGCGGCCCGGCATGCCCGGGCCGAGCCCTCCGATGCCGACTTGCCGATCGCGACGGACCCGACCGGGACGACTCGCCTGGATCTGACGGTGTCCGATCCGGCCGTGCCGTCAGCGGCCCCGGCCGTGACGGCATCGCGCGGTGCGGTGTCGGAGGGGGGCGCGTCACGGCCGGCGAAATGGGGGCGGGCGGGCCCGGGTCCCAGCGGCCGGCACGCCCTCGCGGAGCAGGACGACGGACAGTCACCGGATGCCCGCTGGCCACTGGACGCGGGCCAGGACGGCTGGGTACCGGAGGCAGGTCAGGACGGTTGGCTGTTGGACAGACGTCAGGACGGCTGGCCGCGGGATCCGGACCAGCTGTCGGCCGACGGGCAGTCACCGGCCGAGGTGTCGTACGGGGGTGACCGCCAGCTACCGCCCGCGGACCTCACGACTGCGTCGTTCCGGCTCGATCTGATCTTTCCGTCCACCGCCGAGTTGGCGGCCAGCTTGCAGGACGAGCTGTTCACCCATCGGCACGCTCAGGTGCCAGGCCGGTAGCTCGGGTGCCGGTCAGGGTGCGACGTCGCCGGCGCAGCGGCTCACCGGTGGGCAGATCGGCGGTGTGGCGGGCCCGGCGCGCTGCGCGGTTACTGTGATGCGGTGACGATCGCACCAACCCGACAGCCCCGAACGCGACAGCCCCGAACACTTCAGTCCCGAACCCCGAGCTCGGCCGGACGGCTCCCGCGCGCCGACTACGCGGTGCAGCGGGTGCGACTGGACAACGGGCTGCGGGTCCTGCTGGCGCCCGATCGGGGCGCGGGCGTTGTCGGCATCGCGGTTCACTACGACGTCGGATTTCGCTCGGAACCGCAGGGGCGAACGGGGTTTGCCCATCTGTTCGAGCACCTGATGTTCCAGGGCAGCGAGTCCCTGCCAAAGCTGGAGCATTTCCGGCTGGTGCAATCCTCGGGTGGGGTGTTCAACGGGTCGACACACACCGACTACACGGACTATTTCGAGGTGGTGCCGCCCGCGGCACTCGAGCGGGGGCTGTTCCTGGAGGCCGATCGGATGCGCGCGCCGAACATCACGGCCGAGAATTTGACGAATCAGGTGGACGTCGTCAGTGAGGAAATCCGGCTGAACGTGCTGAACCGGCCGTACGGCGGGTTTCCGTGGATCCACTTGCCGGCGGTGTTGTTCTCCTCTTTCGCCAACGCGCACAACGGGTACGGCGATTTCGTCGACCTGCAGGCGGCGACCGTGCAGGACTGCGCCGAGTTCTTCCAGGCCTACTACACGCCGGCCAACGCCGTGCTGACGGTCTGCGGCGACATCGACGTCGGGCAGGCGACTGATCTGGTGGCGCGGCATTTCGGGGACATCACCGGCCGACCGGCTCCGATCCGGCCGTCCTTCGACGAGCCGTGGCCCACTTCGGTACTCGAAGCCGAACACGTCGATCAGCACGCTCCGCAGCCCGCGTTGGCCGTCGGCTGGCGGCTGCCTGACCCGGTTGCCGAACTCCGCGAATACCTGGCATTCGTCCTGCTTGGCGGCATGCTCGCCGACGGCGAATCCTCTCGCCTGCAGTCCGCGATCGTGGCGAAAGCCGGTGTGGCAACCGATATCTGGGCGGGTCCGGGTTTGCTGGGTGGGCCCCTGGACTCCCGGGACCCTGATGTTTTCGTGCTGGGTGCGATCCACTCATCCGAGGTTCCCGCGTGGACGGTCATCGATGCGGCATGCGAGCAGATCGCCGCGTTGGCCACGCAGGGACCGGATGATCCCGAACGGCGCCGCGCCTTGGCTCGATTCGTCTCCGCGCTGTACCGGGACAACGACGGCATCGCCACCAGGACGCAGTCGTTGGGGGCGATGGAACTATTGCATGGCAGGGCGGAACTGCTCAGCGAACTGCCCGAGTTGCTCTCGACCATCACCGGCGCCGAGATCGCCGCCGCGGCCGGCACTCTCGATCCCTCGGGATGCGCGGTGCTGCGCGTCGTGCCGGCCGGTGACCGTTGATGGCCCGCCGCGCAGGTACCGCGGCTTCGGTGCCGGATACCGCCGCAGAAGCCACGCTGCCTGCCCGTGGCGCGAATCGGCCGCAGCCTTTCCGCACCGCACAGGAGATCGCCCGTACCGTCACCGGGCCCCGCCCGATCCCGCCGCTCGCGAAGACCGGCCGCACCAGGGCCCCGTCGCTGGCCCGCACGGAATTGCCGAGCGGGCTGCATGTGGTCGCCGTGCGCAAGCCGCGGAGCCCGTTGGTCGAGGTCAGATTGCGGATACCGTTCGGCGGCAGCACCAAGGTGCATGCTGCACGCGCGGAGATGCTGGCCGCCACCATGCTGCTGGGCACCGGTTTGCGCAGCCGCGAGCAGGTCGACGCGGATCTCGCGCTGGTCGGCGGTCATCTCGACGCCTCCGTCGATCCGCAGCGGTTGTCGATCACGGGTTCGGTGCTGTCCACCGGATTGCCCGTCTTGCTGGAGGTGCTCTCGGACTGCCTGACCGATCCGGCCTACCGCCGCGGTGACGTGCTCGGCGAGCGCGATCGGCTGGTGGCCCACCTGGCCATCGCGGCGACCCAGCCGTCCTCGGTCGCGCACCGTCACCTGCAGCAACGACGTTTCGGCGACCACCCGGCGGCCTGGGACATGCCCGACGCCGATCTGGTCGGATCGGTGGGGGTCGCCGCGGTGCGGGGACTGCACAGCCGCGCCGTGCTGCCGGCCGGTTCCACGCTGGTACTGGTGGGCGACCTGTCGCCGGGCAAGACGATCGATGCAGCGGCCGCGGCCCTGGCCGGATGGGCGGGAAGCCCTGGCACCGTCACCCGAACGCTGGCGCCGCCTCCGGTGGTGCACGGCGGCGACCTGCTCGCCTTCCACCGGGCCGGGGCTGTGCAGTCGCAACTCAGACTGTCGGCAGCCGCAGTGCCGCGTGCCGATCCGCGGTACGCGGCATGTCAGCTGGCCAACCTGGTCTACGGTGGGTACTTCTCCTCCCGTCTGGTGGAGAACATCCGGGAGAGCAAGGGGTACACCTACAGCGCGCGGTCGAGCCTGGAGTTCTGGCCCGGCACCGCCGCCGTGACGGTTGCCTTCGACACCACCACCGAGTCAACCGCGCCCGCGCTGCTGGAGGCGCGATACGAACTCGGCCGCCTCAGCCTGCTTCCGCCGACGGCGCAGGAGGTGGACGCGGCGCGCAATTACGCCCTCGGAACGCTGGCGACGTCTCTTTCCACCCAAGCCGGGCTGGCCTCGATGCTGGCCGTGCTCGCCGGGTCCGGTCTGGACGAGACCTGGCTGGCTGAGCATCCGGTCCGGTTGGCCGCCATGACCGTCCAGGAGGTCGCGGCCGCGGCCAGCGAACTGCTTGCGCCCGCGCACTTCACCGGGATCGTGGTCGGCGATCTGGGGGTGCTGGAGCCCGCGTTGTGCTCGCTGGGGAATGTGCGGGTGGCATGAGCGTGCCCGACATCTCCCGGCTCGACATCTCCCGGCCCGATCACTGTCGGCAGCCAGGCTTTGTGATCGCCGTTCCGGCGCTGTCCCGGGGCGTCGCGAACAGGTCGGAGGGCCTGCGTCATCCCGACCGCTTGATCGCGCAGTGGTCGGCATCCCGAGTTCTCATCGTGGATGACGCCGGGAGGGTCGAACTGGATCCGACCTCCGGTGGGCTGCGCACCTACCAGGCACCGACCCTCGCCGGGGCGCCGCCGCCCGAGGCGGTGCTGCTCGGTTCGGTCAACCGCGCCGATCATTGGGCGATCCGCGGGGAGCCGGCGGCCGGGGCCACCCTGCGCGAACTGGGTCCGGTGCTGTCCGACACCGACGCGGGTCTGCTGACCACCGCGACCGCGTTGCTGAACTGGCATGCCACGGCTGGCTTCTGCCCCAGATGCGGCGCGCCGTCCATGCCAGGCCCCGCGGGGTGGTCGCGGGTCTGCGCGCATGGGCACGAGGATTTCCCGCGGACCGACCCGGCGGTCATCGTCCTGGTGCATGACGGTGCGGACGCGATAGTGCTGGCCCGGCAGCCGATCTGGCCGCCGGGCCGGATGTCGGTACTGGCCGGTTTCGTCGAGGCGGGCGAATCACTGGAGGGCACCGTCGTGCGGGAGGTGGACGAGGAGATCGGTGTGCTGGTGCAGGACGTGACCTACCTGGGGTCACAGCCGTGGCCGTTCCCGCGATCCTTGATGGTCGGGTTCGCGGCCAGGGCCGACCCGGCGGCACCGCTGCGGCCGCGGGAGGGTGAGATCGAGGCCGCGCACTGGGTCGACCGCTCGACGATCAAAAGGCTGCTCACCAAACCCGACGAAGGGTGGACGGGGGCCGACGACATCGCCGACGATATCGACATGATTCTGCCGGGTCGGGTTTCGATCGCCCATCGGATGATCCAGGGCTGGGCAGAGTACTGCTGAGCCGGGATGGTCGGCGCGTCCGCGGCATGAGCAGGGTGTCAGGGCGTCGTACACGCGTGCGAGCATGGGGAGGTGATGGTGGACCTGTTGTCGGGGCTCGATGACGGGCAGCGAGCGGCCGTGCTGGCCCCGTCCGGACCGGTGTGTGTGCTGGCCGGAGCCGGCACCGGTAAGACCAGGACCATCACCCACCGCATCGCACATCTGGTGGCGGCCGGCGCGCATCCGGTCTCCGAGATCCTTGCGGTCACCTTCACCACCCGGGCTGCGGGGGAGATGCGGATGCGGCTGCGCTCCCTGGGCGTCGCCGGCGTGCAGGCGCGCACCTTCCACTCCGCGGCTCTCAAACAGCTGCGCTACTTCTGGCCGCGGTCGGTCGGCGGTGCGTTGTGGCCCGTTCTCGAGCACAAGATGCGGCTGGTGGCCATCGCGGCCCGGCGCGCCAACGCCGGTACCGATTCGGCGACTCTGCGCGATCTGGCGAGCGAGATCGAATGGGCCAAGGCGACGCTCGCCGGCCCGGGCGACTATCTCGCGGCCGTCACCAAGCACCGCCGGGAAACCCCGCTGCCAGCCGAGACGGTCGCCAGGGTCTTCGCGGTGTACGAGTCGGTCAAGCAGGAGGCCGAGCAGCTCGACTTCGACGATCTGCTGCTGCACACCTGCGCGATCCTGGAGGAGGACGAGGCGGTCGCCCGCGAATTCCGTTCCCGTTATCGGTGTTTCGTGGTGGACGAATACCAGGACGTGACGCCGTTGCAGCAACGAACGCTCGATGCGTGGCTCGGGGAGCGCGACCAGCTGACCGTGGTGGGCGATGCCAACCAGACGATCTACTCCTTCGCCGGTTCGTCACCGACCTACTTGCTCGGATTCGACAGCCGTTTCCCACACGCCACTGTCGTCCGGTTGGAACGGGATTACCGGTCGACCCCCCAGGTGGTGACGCTGGCCAATCGGGTGATCGCCGGTGCCTCGGGCCCTGCCGCGCGGCACCGACTGCGGCTTGTCGCCGCCCTTCCGGACGGGCCGGCGGCTACCTTTGCCGAGCATCCCGACGAAGCCACCGAGGCGGCGTCGGTAGCGCGGGCGGCCTCGGCCCTGATCCAGGGAGGTATGCCCGCGTCCGGGATCGCCGTGCTGTACCGGATCAACGCGCAGTCCGAGGTCTACGAGGAGGCGCTGACCAGCGAGGCGGTGCCGTACGTGGTCCGCGGCGGCGAGCGGTTCTTCGCCAGGCCCGAGGTGCGGCAGGCGATCTCCGTGCTGCGTGGCGCCGCGCAACGAGCCCACAATGCCGACATCGACTCAGAGCCCGATCGCGAGCCCGAGCGAGAATCCGAGCGAGAACCCGAGCGAGAACCGGGAGGCGGCACGACACCCGGCGGCACCGCGGGCCGGCAACGCGCTCTGGTGCCCACCGTGCGTGCCGTGTTGGCGACGATCGGGTTGTCCGACGAGCCGCCGGCACCGGGGGCGCTGCGCGACAAATGGGATTCGTTGCTGGCGATCGTGACGGTGGCCGAGGAACTGGCCGACGCGGACTCCGCTGCCGGCCTGACTGCGCTGGTCACCGAACTCGACCAGCGGGCCGAGGCGCAGCATGCCCCTACTGTGGACGGAGTCACGCTGGCCTCGCTGCATGCGGCGAAAGGACTGGAGTGGGATGCCGTCTTCCTCGTCGGCCTGACCGATGGCACCTTGCCGATCCAGCACGCCGAGACTCCGGAGGACATCGAGGAGGAGCGCCGCCTGTTGTACGTCGGTGTGACGCGGGCTCGCAGCCGGCTCGCGCTGTCCTGGGCGCTGTCCCGGACGGCCGGAGGTCGGCGTACCCGTCGCCGGAGCCGCTTCCTCACCGGCCTTGCCCCGGATACCGCAACCCCGCGCCCCAGAGGTGGCGCGCCCGGTCGATGCCGGACCTGCGGCGGCCGGTTGGGCACTCCTGCCGAGATCAAGATCGGCCGCTGCGCCCGCTGCCCGGCCACGGCCGATCCGGAATTGGTCGAGGCGCTGCGCACCTGGCGCAAGACCCGATCGGCGCAGGACTCGGTCCCCGCGTTCGTGGTGTTCTCCGACGCGACCCTGTTGGCGATTGCCGAGCGGCGACCCACCGACGACTCGGCGCTGCTCGCGATCCCGGGCATCGGTCGCTCGAAGCTTGACAACTACGGACCCGAGGTCATCGGCATCGTCACCCGTACCCGGTAGGTCCGTGCCCGTCCGTGCCCGCAGACAGCACCCGGCTCGCCGGAAGACCCCATTCCCGTCAATCCTCCACAGGAATTTCGCTAATTGGCTTGCGGCAGCGGCACAGGCCCCCCTACTCTCGGTTCCGTCGCGTGAAGTGGCACGGCCGCAAACGGTCAGGCCACGAAAACCGGCGGACACCATCATGAGTCAGACCGCAGCAGCCAGCCTGCTGCTCGCCTCTCCGGCATGGACGGGGCCGCACAGACGAGGAGGTGCCACGTGTACAACCCGATGATCATCAGCGGTTGGCAGGGCGCCGTCGTCGCGGATCTCGAGACGATCGGTGGCCCGGCCACCGTTGCGGCGCGTCTGCGCCGCGGGCACAACTCCGAGTTTGGCGTTGTCGCCTCCGTCGGTCCGGAGTGGAGCAGCTGACCTAGAGCCTGCGCTCGCTCGCCTCCTGGCCACGGATTCGTCCATTTTGGGACTTATTCCGTGGTTTCGGTGTATCTACCGGACCGGCCCAGCCTCAGTTTTCATGCCGGGCCCTCCAGGTTCGGTCGACGACCATTGATTGATCTCACGGAGGTGAGACACCAGTGATGCATTTGCTCGAACATCCGTCCGAGGCATTGGTCATCGACGATCTGCCGTGTCACACAGGCGATCCCGATCTGTTCTTCGCCGAGCGCCCCGGCGACCTCGAAAAGGCCAAGGTGCTCTGCATGCAGTGCCCGATCCGGGCCGCCTGCCTGGCCGGCGCGCTGGAGCGCGGCGAACCCTGGGGTGTCTGGGGCGGCGAGATCTTCGACCATGGAGTGGTGATCGCCCGCAAGCGGCCCCGCGGCCGGCCGCGCAAGATCGCCGCTTGAGCAGCGTGACCACCATGACAGCCACATCCGCCAGGAGCGTCTTGGCCACAGGGCTTGCCGTCAACACGATGGGCAGCGAAAGCGGCTCCAGCGGAAGAGAGCTCACGCATCGACACCCTCATCATCACCGGGGCACCGATCGACATCGTCCTGATCGTAGGCGGTCTCAGCGAGAGACCTCCGACCAGCGGCTCTGTGAAAGAGATCTCCATCAATACAGCAACTCACTCTGCCTGGCCACCAGCCAGGCTTTTCATCGGAGGCATGCCATGCATTTGATCATCGAAGATCTGGCCCGTGATCGGATACGCCAGATCCGCGCGGACAGCGAGGCGGCACGTCAGGTGCGTCGCGCGCGGGCGGCCCGCAAGGCCGCGTCGCGAGGCTGACCACCCGGTGACCGTGGCCGCTCCGGCCCTCACCGCATCGTGCGCCGCGCGTCCAACCATTCAGGCCCTGACCGGCTTCTCCCGCAGTCGGTCAGGGCCTGAATGTATTCCAGGTCGGCCGGCGTCGCCGATAGGCTGACGCAATGAAAGCAGCGGGCGCACCGCAGTCGGTGACCTGCTCCAGCTGCGGCGCGGTCGCCGCGACCCCACCGCTGACCTGGATGGTCGAGATGGACCGGCGTCGGGGTGATGTGTGGGTCTGTGACTGTTGTGCTCGCGACAACCTGCGGGCGATCGAGTCCAAGCTCGACCGTGATTGGTGGTGATCAGGAAGCAGGCGCCTCGTCGCCGGCGAAACCCGGCAGGTAGCGAGTGACGATCTCCCGGAACGGGGCGTGGGCGTCGAGCTGGCACAGCACCCCGGTCGATCCGATGGTCACCCGATGAATCAGCAGGTAGGACGGTGGCAGGCTCAACCGGCGCGCCATCTTGGATTCGGCACTGGAAAAATTGCTCATCCTGGCGGCCTGCTCCTGCATCCAGGCGCGGGTGAAATGGAATGTCTGGTGGCGCAGCGGTTCCACGAACGGCACGACGTAATCCATCAGCAATCCCGGATCGGGATCGAAGTCGGCCGGCACGAATCCCTCGGCCCGCAGCAACTCCAGGACCTGGCCGGAGTGCCCGGCCAGAGCCAGCCGGGTGACGTGCCCGATGATCTCCGGGGTGCCGTCGGGAAGGCGCGCGACCGAGCCGAAGTCGATCACCGCCAGTCGATGATCCGGGGTCAACATGAAATTGCCCGGGTGGGGGTCGGCGTGCAGCAGGCCGACGCGTGCGGGTCCGGCGAAATGCAGTTCGGTCAACAGGCTCCCGGCCCGGTCCCGTTGCTCTTGAGATCCGGACCGGATGATCTGCCCCAGCGACAAGCCGTCGACCCACTCGGAAACGATCACTTTGGGGGCGCTGGCGACCACCCTGGGCACGGTGAAGTTCTCGTCCTGGGCGTATGCGGCGGCAAAGGCGCGCTGGTTGTCCGCCTCGACCGCGTAGTCCAATTCCTCCAGGATCCGGTCGCGCAGTTCGGCGAGCAGGGGCCGCATCTGCATTCCCGGTACCACCATGTTGAGCAATGGCGCCACCCGGGTGAGTTGGTCGAGGTCGGCCTTCAAGGCCGCGTCGGCGCCAGGGTATTGGATCTTGACCGCGACCTCACGACCGTCTTTCCACACGGCTCGGTGCACCTGCCCGATGCTGGCGGCGGCAGCTGCCTCGTCGTCGAACTCGCGGAATCGTGATCTCCATCCGGTGCCGAACTGCTTGGCCAGCATCCGGTGCACACTGGCCGCGGCCATCGGCGGCGCCGCGTTCTGGAGCTTGCTCAGCGCTTCGCGGTAGGGCGCGGCGTACACATCGGGGATGGCCGCCTCGTAGATGCTCAGGGCCTGGCCGAATTTCATCGCCCCGCCCTTGAGTGTGCCCAGGACCTCGAACAGCTGCTCTGCAGTCCGGCGCTGCATCGCGGTGGAGATCTCGTCGCGATTGCCACCTACCAATCGCTGCCCCAGGCCGAGGGTTGCGCGGCCGGCGGCCGACAGTGGCAGGCTGGCCAGGCGCGCCGTCCTGGTGATGGCGCCTCGGGGGATGTCGGACACCTGACCATTGTGACCCAGACCGGCGGCGGGCCATGGTGACTTGCGTGGCCGGCTGGCCGCGGCGCCGCCCGGTCCGCTCGGCCGGCACCCCCACGCCGGTGAGAATGCTTGTGCGGCAATGACCGCGGCCCGGCCGGTCAGGCGTGACAGCCGCAGTACGGGTGGATCGGCCAGGTCCGGCGCCGCGGGGCGACGTCACCGGAGGACCACTCCAGGGTGCCGTCGATCGTGCCGGGACGGGTCGCGCCGTCGAGATGGTCGAGGATCTGGCCGACCGCGAGGGCCGCGGCTGCGGCGTTCAGGAAGGCCGGGCCGTCGATCGGGTGCTCGGCGAGGGTCCGTGCGACTGCGGGCCAACCCGGATCGGCTTCACTGCGGTACCGGTGCGCGCAGGACAGGCAGCTGGACCGGCCCGGCAGGACCAGCGGGCCGACCACGGCGCGTACGATGCCGGTCTGCACGGCCAGGTGCGCGATGCCGTCACGCGACAGCGAAGCGGCGACGCCCAGGTCCGGGGCGGCCCGGCCGGCGAGCACGACAAGGTTCGGGCACTGATGCGCGGCAGGCGCATGCACCTTGACAGTGGCGGACACCTGACGCAGGTGAGCAGCGACGTCGGTGGCGTCCCGCAGTGTGGTGGGCGGTCGATCGGCGGAGACCGACGAGCGCCAGCCCGCCACATCCGGAGTCCGGCCATCTGCGAGCCGGCGTGCCTCTGGCGCCCGGGTCGCGCCGGCCCGGCGGTCTGGGAGTCGGGGTGCTCGCTCCGGCTGGTGGTGGACGTGACCGACACCGGCCGAAGCCAACCCCGTGGCGATGGCGACGGCCGGCGGTGCACTTCCACGTATGACGACCAACGCATCGTCACGCGCCTGCAGGATCCGGTCTGCGGCCCGGGCGCCGTGTCGATGGACCAGCGCGCTGCACTCCGCGCTCAGCCGGCTTCCGGCGCTGCGCGGAGTCGTCCAGCCGGCATCCGTTCCGGCCTCGACAAGGAGATCCAGCGCCAGGAGTCTGGTGAGCAGCTCGTGCCACACCAGGGGATCCGCGTCGTGATCGCTGATGACCTGGCCGGCGGCCCGGCCGCCGTCCAGGTGGCGCAGCACACTCAACGACTCGGCAGGAGCGTGTCGCAGCACCACCGTCCGTGGCGGTTCGGTACCGATCTGGATGGAATCGGAGTCCCGGACGATCAGGCGCACGCCGTGCAGGAGTCCGTACCGCCGGGAGAGGTCGATGCGGACGTGGGTGTTGCGTTCGGTCATGGCGGTCACCCCCGTCGAGCAGGGTGCCGCATCGACGGGGGGGCCGGCTGCAGTTATCCACAGCGGACCGGTTGACCCGACGTCGAAGCGAAGGTCAGGCCTTGCCGAGAATCCGGTTCATCTTGGTGCCACAGACCGGGCAGGTGCCCTTGGCCATCCGACGGCCGTTGGTCTCTGCCACCTCACCCTCGAAGTCGCGCTTTTCCTTACATTTCACGCAGTATCCGTTGTACGTCTCGGCCATCGCTCGATCCTTTCGTCAGGGAGTGACGTCCCGGAAGGACGATGCACCCGTTGCGCAGCGCGCACCTGGATCCGCCAGGAGCGACAACAGCGCTCACCGTACCGGTCAGCCGGCCCCACACCGCGGATTCGGTGGGCCGGCCGCCCGGCGGTGTCGCGTTCACAGCGACCACTCGGCCGCGCATCGCGCCCGCTGCAGC
>JADGOY010000372.1 GCA_017882715.1 Nakamurella sp.
CGCGACGTTCGCGGCGCTGGCCGTCATCCCGATCCTGTTCCTGGCGCAGATCGCGTTCATCGTGGCGTTCGGCGTGCTGCTGGACACCTTCATCGTGCGTACCCTGTTGGTGCCGGCCCTGGCGATCGACATGGGCTGGTTCACCTGGTGGCCGATCCGGCCCAAGCCCACGAAGCATCAGCTGGCCCACCGCGGGCCGTCGAAGGTGATGACCCGGGTGTAGCGAAAGGCGGTCCGCGATGACGACGCACTCATCTGGTGATCGCCGAGCGCGCGAGTGTGAGCTCGGACGTCGCGTCGGGACGTGTTCGCATTGACGGGCAGCCGTCGGGACACCCAGGGTCACGAACCGGGCGATGCCACTCAGCCTGACGACAATTTCGGCCACCCCGAGCAGCAGTTGAGAAGGGCGTCACCTGCCAATCCACCGTCGTCAGCCTCGGAGTCGTGTCGGTGGGATTCTGGGGTGGCCTGGCCGGTCGGCGTGCGGGGCTGACCGGGTGGGCGTTCGTCGGGACCACGCTCTACGGTGTGGCGATCGGCGGCGTCATCCTGGCCCTGCACACCCTGCTGCAGCCCGGGGTCAGGGTGCTCCCTTGGTGAGGACCCAGGTGGAGAAAAGGGTCATACGTCGTCCAGGGTGATCAGCCCGTCCTGCAGCGCCCGGGCGATCAGGGCGGCCTTGGTGGTGGCCGGCCGTCCGACGGCAGCGTACTTGGTCCGGATCCGGGCGAGGTGTGTGTTGACCGTCGCGGTGCTGATGTAGAGCGCGCTGGCGACCAGATGTTTGGAGTCGGTGCGGAACCAATGCAACAGCACCTCCTGTTCCCGCGGGGACAACGCCGGCCGTTCTTCACGGTGGTCGTCGGCCATCGCGCCGGCCATCGTCGGCCCCACGTACGGAGTGTTGGCAGCCGCAGCCTGGATGGCGGCAACGAGGTGACGCCGGCCCTCGGACTTCGTCAAATAGCACGCCGCCCCGTAGTCGAGGCAGGTAAGCACCGTCGCGGAGTCGGTGCTCATCGTGTAGACGACCACCCGGTAACCGGCGGCGACAAAGCGCCGCAGCACGTCCAGGCCCGCCCGGCTCTCCTGGAACTGCAGATCAAGGACGATCACATCGATGCCGGCCAGTTCGGCGGGGTCGAGCTCTGCGGGATCGGTGTACGAACCGGCCACCTCGATCGGTGGTTGGGCGGCCATGCACCAGGCCTCGATGCCGGCGTGCACGACGTCGTGGTCGTCGACGATGGCCACCGTGATCAACGCTGTCACGACTGACCCTCCTCGACCGAGGTCCATCTGGATTGCGTCCAGGTGACCTGGCGGGCGGTCGTGGTGCTGGTCCGTACGTTCCATTGTGCGCCGTCGGGTTGTTGCGGACCGGGCGGACCGTCCGTCACCACACTCACCGAGACGGACTCCGCGTCCGCGATGATCACCACTCGGGCTGCGGAAACCGCGCTGGCCAGGGTGGACATCGGCGTCTCGAGCAATGCGCGGCGCAGCGCCACCGGCAGTTCCGGAACCTGCCCGCGGGTTTCCAGGACGACCGCCACCCCGAGTCGCTCGACGGCCTGGATGGAGGCGCGAACCTCATGCAGCATCGGATCGTCCACCGCGTCGATCTCGGCGAACAGCCGTCTCATCCGAGCCGACTCCACCCGGGCAGCGGTCCGCACCTGTGGGTCCTGCGGGTCCGCGGTGCCGTCGGCCAGCGCGCGCAACAGGGGCACGATGGTGGCCTCGATCGCGTTCGAGCGGTGGGCCCGGTCGACGGCAAGTTGGGTGGCCGTCGACTCCCGCGCATCGAGCTCCTGCCGGACGTCCAGGTCGCGTTCGGTGGCTCCGGCGATCTGTTCGAGCTGGCGGTAGAACAGCGCACCGGCCAATTGGAACACCGAGACGTCGATGGCGTCGGAGCCGAATCGGATCAGGGTGTCCACATCGAGCATGCCCCCCTTGAGCAGGCAGAAGAACCCGATCACCGCATTGGCGGCCACCACACCGACCATGAAGATCACCCGCTGGCCGAGCAGCACGGCAAGCGCGACGAAGCCGAGCGGACTTGGTGACCAGTCCGGCAGCGAGGCGATCTGGTCGGCGGGCAGCGCGGTGCGCACCAGTGCGGAGGTTCCCAGCACGGCGGCAATCCACACCCAGGCCAGCACCCGCCAGTGCGTGCCCCGCACGATCCGCAGTGCCGACGCTGCAGTGGCGGCCAGGAAGACGGCCAGGCAGAGTAGGTTGCGCGGTAGTTCCGTGGCGTTGCCGGACATGGCGAAGGGGAAGGTGGACAGGGTGTTCACGACTGCGACCAGCGACACGCCGAGCCCGAATGTGGTCAGGTACCAGCGGTGTCCGCGCTCTCCGCGCTCGCCGGACGGAGCCGTCATGACGACCGCCACCGCAACAGGACGACTGTCCCCCGGCCGGGTGTCGAACTGATGTCGACCCGACCGCCGACCCGTTCCATCCGGGCGATCACCGACTCGCTCAGCCCGCGCCCGGTGTCGGCCGAGCTGAACCCGGCCCCTTCGTCGCTGATGGCGACCTCGAATCCGTCGCCCACGGTCTTGGCCGCGACGGTCGCCGCGCCGACGCCGGCATGACGTTCCACGTTGGTGAGCGCTTCACCCACTGCTCGCGCGGTCGCCAGAGCGACCAGCTCAGGCGCCCGAGGCGCTCCGGTGATCCGCAGATCCACCCGCAGCGGGGAATCGTCGACCACTCGCTGCAGATCCCGGGTGAGCCCGGTGTCGGCAGACGGCGCGGCGAGATCGGCGGTGGCGCCGAGGGTCAGCAGATCACGGCGGGCCTGCCCGCGGATTCTGGCGTCTGCGCTGGGTGGCACTCCCTCCCCGACCATCAGCAGGGTCGAGGCAGCGGTGTCGTGCAGCACCGCCCAATGCTCGCGTTCGGCGGCGCGGCGCGCGGTGGCCACCTCCAGGGCGACCGC
>JADGOY010000165.1 GCA_017882715.1 Nakamurella sp.
CGTCCATCGACTGCGCCCGACTCACCGTGCGCGGCAGACCGTCCAGGCTGATCGCGGTGACCTTGGCAACGGCCAAGCTGGTGGCCAGTTGCGGATCGATCAGTGGTTGGAGCAGCCCGACCAGCACCTGACCGGGGCGTAACAACGCTCGATCGACGTCAGCCGGCGGTTGTACGCACACCACGAGATCCGCATGCCCGTACAGCTCTTTCTTGCTCACGACCCGTGCCCCCGCCTCGACATACGCGGGGTCGGGGAACCACGCCGAACGACCAGCACCGGCCTCGACGAGCACGTCACACCCCGCCGCGCGCAGCCTGAGCACGCCGTCCGGGCTCAGCGCCACCCGGTGCTCACCTGCGGCACTCTCCTCGACGACACCGATGGTCGAAACACTCATGGCAGCCTCCGAAGTATGCAGGATCAGAAACGGAACACGGTGCGGGCAGACAGCTTTTCGACCAGCACGTCACCAATTGTCCGGTTGACCCCTTCGATCGGCCACCCATGACGAAGACCGCGGTCTGTCCGACCGTGTGCCGGCCCAAGACATCGGCGAAGTCGATGCGAGTGTCGACAATCGAACCGATGACGCTAGTGCCAATGACGGGGTAGTGCAAGCCAATGACAGTAGCGCAAGCCAATGACGGTGGTGCAAGCTGCACGGGCCGGCGTACGGCATGGATGGCGGCGTCGCGCATCCTGCTCGCCTCCATCCGTCAGCTCAACTCTCGCCGCCGAGGGGGCACTCAGGAACCACCCGAACTCGTGGCCGAAAGTTCATACGAGACCAGCCAGGTGGGCATGGTCGGTACAAGCCGGTAGGGCCGACGCTAGGCGTCGGCCCTACCGCTGCGCTCGCACGCCGCTGAACTCGCACGTCCGTGGCATCGCCGGACTTGCGAGTTCAGCGGCGTGCGAGGTCGCGGCGCGGCTGGCTCAGGCCTGGTCGAGAACATAGGTGCCCGGCGCGGCGCCCAGCACGGGATGGGCCTTGCTGCCCAGCTCGGTCGGTGCCGGCTTCTCGCCGTGGGACCGCTCGACGATCCAATCCACCCAGTGCCCCCACCAGGTTCCGGTGCGCTCTTCGGCGGAAGCCTTCCACGCGTCGGCATCGGGACCCGGCTCGCCACCGACCCAGTACTTCGACTTGGGGTTCCCCGGCGGGCAGATCAGCGTCTGGATGTGCCCGGTATTGGCCAGCACGAATGTGGAATGACCGCCGAGCAGCTGCGTGGACGCATAGCAGCCACGCCAGGGGGTGAGGTGGTCGGTGGTGCCGCCGGTGATGTACGAGTCGACCTTGACCTGGGTCAGGTCCACCGGTGAGCCGAGCACCGTCACCCCGCCCGGTACGGCCAGCATGTTGGTGGCGAACATGTCCAGGAATTGATTGTGCAGGGCGGCGGGGAGGTTGGTCTTGTCCGCGTTCCAGGCCAGGATGTCGAAGGGTGCGGGCTTCTTGCCCATCAGATAGTCGTTGACCCAGTAGTTCCACACGAGGTCGTTGGGTCGCATCCAGGTGAACACCGACGCCATCGACTCGCCGTCCATGATGCCGCTCGACCGCGAGCGCCAGGCCGCCAGCTTGAGCAGCGGCACGGACATCATCATTCCGGCCTGCATACGGACCGCCCAGTCGAGCAAGGTCACACCGAAGCTGACACTGCGCACCCGATCGTCGCCGATGTCCGTCAGGTGGTTCATCACGGTGGCCGTGGTGATGCCGCCCGCGCACAGCCCGAACAGGTGGACCTGGTCGGACTTGGTGATCTCCTGAACCGCGTCCAGCGCGTCGATGATGGCCCGGCCGTACGTGTCCAGGTTCCAGTCCCGATTCTCCGCGCGTGCGTTGCGCCAGGAGATCGCGAAGAACTGCACGCCACGCTGCAACGCGAACTCGGTCAGCGAGCGGCCAGGCGAGATGTCCATGAAGTAGTACTTGTTGATCTGTGGCGGAACCACGACGATGGGGATCTGGTGCACGGTCGGCGTCTGCGGGCCGTACTGCAGCACCTCCAGCAGTTCGTTGCGGAAGACCACCGCGCCGGGGGTCACCGCGACGTTCTTTCCCAGCACGAACTCGGACCGGTCCACCTGCGAGGGCAGGCCGCCGTTGTGGCGCAGGTCGGACACGAAGTTGCGGGCGCCGGCGACCAGATTGCTCCCACCGGTCTCGAAGGTCTGCTTGAGCGCGGCCGGATTTCCGAGCAGGGTGTTCGTCGGCGCCATCGCCGAGGTGAGTATCGAGACCAGGAATCTTGCCCGCTCGCGTTGGCGCCAGTCAGTCAGGTCGGCTTCCTCGGCCAACTCGACGATTGCCTGGCACGTCGCCAGGTACCCCTGCATCAAACGGCGGTAGCCGGGGTTGTTTGCCCAGGTCGGGTCCTTGAACCGCCAGTCGCGGCGTTCGGCCTCGACCCCGGACCGCCCCACGACGACCTTGGCCAGCTCACCGGCCAGCTTCGTCCCGGCCTTGGCGACGGTGGGGATCTGGGCGGCCACCCTCGCAGCCGTGCCCAACAACTGCAGCCGACCGATCGTGCCGACGTCCTCGGCCGCGCCGATGGCTTCGATCGGGGCAACAGGCGGTACCGGGCCAACAGGCGGTAGCGATTCCGCAGTGGTGTTCATTTGATTCAGCTCACCCCGTTGGGCAGGTTCCCGCCAAAGCGCGCACGGGAAACGGTTTGACCTGATGGGAGACCTCAACAGGTCGTCTTTCCAGAGTACACCTCAACCACACACGACTAATTCCGTCAACGTGACAATCGTATGCGAGCAATCCCACCCATGCCCAAAGACTTTGTCCCCAACGGGTGAGGACCTTCGTCCCGAGGTCCGCAGGACTTTCGTCCCGGGCGGCCGGGGGGCCCGTACCATGACAATGTCTGGGCGGCCGGCCGAAAAACGAGGGACAGACTGACAAATCGGCGAGCGCCCGTACGCCGTCGACCGAGGTACTGGGCCTGGCCAGTCCTGCACCTCGCACAACCCACAGAGAGGCCCGCCAGCATGCATCCAGACGCGATCCGCGAACTGCTCGTGTTCCTGGGAAGCGATTCCCAGGTGTGAGCAGACCCCTCATCGCGGACCGCCTGAGCATCGTATTTCCAGGATGTACGGTTCGAAACAATTACGCAAACTATTCACGCTCGAGCCGGCGTCGTTTCGGTCGACCATTTTCGGGAGATTGATTCGACATTTTACACGCAGGGGCCTCGCTGATCGGATCATTGACCAATGGACCAGACTACCGTCGCGGAATTGATTGCGATGGTCGTTGCCCGAATTCGCCGGACTTCCGGCGGACCTGCCGAGCCGGACTTCCGGCGGACCTGCCGAAGCGTCCACCTTGGCAAGACCCGCCGCTCGGCACCTGGCCGATCATGTCACCGTGGGCTCGGCCTGCGGTGACCGATCCCAGGCCACCGAGCCCGGCCGCCTGTTCGACCCGGCGACGATCCAGCTGCACATCAACGAGGATCGAGCACGTCGGTGAGCCCACCCCGACCGTGCCCTCGGCACGCACACGCCGAACGTGGTCCGACGGCCGGCCCAGCCGCCCACCCGACGGCCTCGACCTTCGCCCCACGAGCCCGGTACGATTCACCAACCGACAGAACAAGAGGTCCCGGATGGCCACGATCGGCGGAGAATCACCGGCACCCATTGCGCACCTCACCGGGTCGCCACCCCCGCGAAACATCGCTCGAGCGCCACACCATCGCAGAGTTCGGCTTTCCGCTCGCATCGCACGTGCCCGGCCCGCCGGCAGAAAACCTGACCACTTGTCCGCCGCCCACCGAGACACCTGCGGACGATCCATTTCGCCAGAATCCAATACTTGGAGGCTTTGAGATGAATTTCGAATTGAGCGAAGAACAGCTGTTGATCCAGGAAATGGTGCGGGAGTTTGCCGCGTCCGAGGTGGCGCCGATCGCCGCTGAAATAGACCGCGATCACCGTTTCCCCGAAGAGTTGATCCCCAAGTTGGCGAAACTGAACTTATTCGGTGTTCCCTACCCGGAGGAACTCGGTGGGGCCGGCGCAGACAATGTGAGCTATGTGATCGTGCTGGAAGAACTTGCCCGGGTCTGTGGAAGTACTCCGGTCATAGTTTCGGGCCACACCTCATTGGGTACATGGCCGATATTCGAATTCGGATCTCCGGCCCAAAAAGAGAAGTACGCCAGCAAACTGGCGTCCGGCACCATGTTGGGTGCCTTCGCGCTGACCGAGCCCGGGGCGGGCACCGACGCAGCCGCCGGCAGGACCACGGCAGTACTGGATGGGGACGAGTATGTTCTCAACGGATCGAAGATCTTCATCACAAACGGTGGCTATGCGGGTATCTACATCGTCACGGCGATGACAGATCCGGCCGCGGGCACCAGGGGCATCAGCGCCTTTATTGTCGAGAAGGACACCCCGGGCTTCACGGTGGGGGAAAAGGAACACAAGATGGGGATCAAGGCATCCAGTACGACCCCGCTCTACTTCTCGGACTGCCGCATTCCGAAGGATGCCCTTCTCGGAAAGGAAGGCAAGGGGTTCAAGATTGCGATGGCGGCCCTTGACGGCGGGCGAATTGGAATTGCCGCCCAGGCCCTGGGGATCGCTCAGGGGGCGCTTGACGCCTCCATCGCCTACGCGAAAGAGCGGGTTCAGTTCGGTAAGCCTCTTGCCGCTCTGCAGGCGATTCAGTGGATGCTCGCCGACATGAGCACTCGGATTGACGCCTCTCGCCTCCTGGTGTACCGGGCGGCCTGGAACAAGGACAACGGTCTGCCGTATGGCGCCGAAGCGGCCATGGCGAAGCTATTTGCCTCAGAGACTGCGACGCACGTGGCTGACCGGGCAATCCAGATCCACGGCGGATATGGCTACACGGAAAGCTACCCGGTCGAGCGGGCCTATCGCGATGCCAAGGTCACGGAACTCTATGAGGGCACGTCCGAAGTGCAGCGCATGGTCATCGCAGGAAGCCTCCTGCGATGAGTGGTTTTGGCGTGAAGGAGTGATGGAGCAATGAAGGAATTGGTTTTCGCGGAGATCCAGGTCGGGGATGCCGCCTCGTTCTCCAAGACGGTGACAGAATCCGACATCGACGCCTTTGCCGGGCTCACCGGGGACTTCAATCCGGTTCACGTCGACGCCGAGTATGCTAAAGAATCGATGTTCAAGGAACGGGTTGCGCACGGCATGCTCGTGTCAGGCTACATTTCGGCGGTGCTGGGGACTCAGCTACCCGGGCCCAATGCCATCTACATGGGACAGACACTTCAGTTCAAGCTTCCCGTCATGATCGGCGACACCGTCACCGCTGAGGTGACAGTCACAGAGAAGCGGGACGACAAGAGAATTCTCAAGCTCAGGACGACGGTGAGCAATCAGCGTGGAGAAATCGTCGTGGACGGCGGTGCCGTCGTCAAGAAGATTGGACTGTAAGTGAAGAAATGGGACCTCAGGGCATCTGCCGGCCCCGGCCGAGATCGCAGGTGATTGGCGTTACTGCCCAGCCGTCACCTTCGGTACCTGCGGTGGTCCGTCAGGATACTGGCCGTTTCTTGCGGCACGCCTCGCCCGGATTTCGCGTGGGATGGCCGTACTCGGGTCGCGCGGGCGCCCCGATTGTCGCGTTCAGGTGAGTTGCGAGGCGAGTGGAGAGCTGCCGATGAAGATCGTTGTCGCTTACAAGTGGGCGCCGAACCCGCAGGACGCCACCGTCGGCGCCGCAGGGGCCGTTGACTGGAGCCGGGCCAAGCCCGCCATCAGCGAGTACGACCCCGTCGCCGTCGAGTTGGCACGTGAACTTGCCGACGCCACTGGCGGGGAAGTCATCGGCCTGACCGCCGGAGCGAAGGGGGTCGACGCCACGATGGCCCGCAAGGCCGCGCTCTCACGGCGATTCGATCGCGCCGTGATCGTCGCGGACGACTCCCTGCAGGGAGCCGGGAGCACCGAGCTGGCCGCCGTGCTGGCCGCCGCGGTCCGTCACATCGGCGACGTGGACCTGGTCATCACCGGGGACTCATCGGTGGACGTGGGCGGGAAGATGGTGCCCACGGTGCTCGCCGGCCAACTGGGCTGGCCGGCTGTCGCCGAGGTCAGCGCCGTGACCGGCGGCGCAGGGTCGGTGCGCGTCGAGCGCGCGATCGCGGGCGGCACGCAGGTGCTGGAGATCTCCGGCCCCGCGGTGCTGGCCGCGTCGACAGATGCCGCTGTTCCGCGACTGCCCGGCATGAAGGACATCCTCGCGGCCACCAAGAAGCCGGTCCAGACGCTGACTGTCGCCGAGCTGGGGGTACCGGCCACGGGGAGCACCGTGACGGTGAAGGGCACCTCTCGCCCGGACCTCAAGGCCCGCAAGGGGCAGATGATCGACGCCAAAGACCCAGCGGCCGCCGCGGCCGAGCTGGTCGCCGCCCTGCGCGGCACCGGCGCGCTCTGAGAATCCTCGACAGATAGGTAGACGGACACATGACCGTGAACACGTGGATAGTCGTCGCCGGCGATCCGGCGATCGGCGATCTCATCGATACCGCACGCTCCCTGGGCGGAGAGGTCACGGCGGCCGTCGTCGGACCGCGCCCGGTCGCCGATACCGTCGCCGCCGGCGGCGTCGACAAGGTCATCTGGTTCGGCGAGCCGGGCGACGCACCTGTCGAGGCCTACGCCACGGCCGTGGCCGACGCCATCGCGGCGGCCCCGGGCGTCGTGCTGGGTAGCGGCGGCCCGGGCGGCCGGGTCCTGCTCGGTGCGGCCGCGGCGCGGTTGCAGGCGCCGGCGCTGACCGGGGCGTCCTCCGTTTCACTGGATGGAGCCGATGTGGTCGTCAAGCGTTCGGTCTTCGGCGGTATTGCCGAGGAAACGGTCGCCGTCAGCGGTCCGGTCGTCCTGGTGCTTGACGGTGGGTCCGTTCCCGCCGCCACCGGCTCCGCGCCGGTCGAGGAAATTGCTTCCGTCCCCCTGGGGATGACGGTCGTCCAGACCAAGCCGTCAGAGTTCGAGGAGGTCGACCTCGGGGCTGCCGTCCGCGTGGTCGGCATCGGCCGGGGCCTGAAGACCAAGAAGGACCTCGCGCTGATCGACGGTCTCGCCGGTGCCTCCGACGCCGAAGTCGCCTGCTCACGCCCGCTGGCCGAAGGCATGGACTGGTTGGGCAAGGACCGCTATATCGGCGTCTCCGGTCAGAACATCTCGCCCGAACTGTACTTTGCCATCGGGATCTCCGGCCAGCTCCAACACATGGTCGGTGTACGCGGCGCCAAGACGATCGTGGCCATCAATTCCGATCCGAACGCCCCGGTGTTCACCGAAGCGGACTACGGCCTGGTCGGTGACCTGTACCAGATCGTTCCGGCGCTGACCGACGCCCTCAAATGACGGGACCGGACATGTCAGACGCGAGCGAGCCCGAGAACGACTTCGACGTGGTGGTGGTCGGTGCCGGCATCGCCGGTTGCGTCACGGCCTTTCAGCTCGCCCAGCAAGGACACTCCGTCGTGCTGATCGAGCGCGGCGAGGCGCCGGGATCGAAGAATCTCTCCGGCGGCGTACTGTACTGCCGCGGGATGCAGGAAGTCTTTCCCGATTTCCTCCAGGAAGCTCCGGTCGAGCGTCGGGTCACCCGCAACTACATCAACTTCCTCAATGCCGAGAGCTCGATCGGGATCGACTACAAGGACACCCGGCTGGCCGACCCGGTCAATGCGGTGACTGTGCTGCGCGCGAAACTGGACCCATGGTTGGCCGAGAAGTGTGAAGAGGCGGGCGTTTTCGTCATGCCCGGGGTTCGCGTCGACCGCGTGCTCACCAAGGACGGCCCCACCGGCAAGCGGGTCGTCGGGGTCAAGGCCGGCGACGACGAGCTGCGCGCCAGCGTGGTCGTCGCCGCCGACGGCGTGAATTCCTTCATCGCCCAGGAGGTGGGTCTGCGCCCGAAGCAGCCGCTGAACCACCTCGCGACGGGCGTGAAATGTGTTGTCTCCCTGCCCAGAGAAACGATCGAGGCGCGGTTCAACCTGACCGGCGACGAGGGCGCGGCCTTCGCCGTCGTCGGGGACTGCACCGAAGGGATCGGCGGTGGCGGTTTCATATACACCAACACCGATTCGATCTCTGTCGGTGTCGTGCTGCGACTGGATGACATGGTCGCCAAGAACAAGTCCGCCACCGACATCTTCGATCATTTCCTGACGCACCAGTTCGTTGCCCCCTACCTCGACGGTGGCGAGATCACCGAATACGGCTGTCACATGGTGGCCGAGGGCGGCATGGACATGATCGGGGACATCGACATGGACGGCATGGTGGTCGTCGGTGACGCCGCGGGGCTCACCCTCAACACCGGACTGACCGTGCGCGGTATGGACCTGGCCGTCGCCTCCGGGGTGGCCGCGGCCGCGGGTATCGCATCCGCGCTCAGCGGGAAGGACACGTCCAAGGTCGGGCTGGCCGGATACCGCGAGCAACTGTTCGCGTCCTTCGCCGGCCAGGACATGAAAACCTACGCCAAGGCCCCGTCATTCCTCGAGGTTCAGCGAATGTACAAGGACTACGGCGAGCTCATCGGCAACGTCCTCTACGGTGCTTTCAACCTCGACAACCAGCCGCGCCAGCACCTTGCAAAGGTTGCGCTCAAGGCGTTCAAGAAATCACCGGTGAAGATCAGGCACCTCATCAGCGACGGATTTGCGGGGGTACGAGCACTGTGAAACCACTGTCCGTCTCCGAACTCCTTGCCAAGAACCGGTTCGAGCTCGACGAGGAAGAAAGTCACATCGAGATCAATCAACAGGTGGTCAAGGCCACCGGTTGCGGTAAGGCCATCGTGGCCTGCTGCCCGGCTCACGTGTACACCGAGGAACCCGACGGGTCCATTTCCGTGGAATACGCCGCGTGCCTCGAGTGCGGCACCTGCCTGGCCGTCGCCTCGCCTGGCGCCCTCAAGTGGCACTACCCACGTGGGGGTTTCGGCATCCAGTTCCGCGAGGGGTAGGCACGAGGGATCGGGCCTGCCCGAACCGGGCGGGGC
>JADGOY010000373.1 GCA_017882715.1 Nakamurella sp.
CTGCTGAACGGCTACCGAGGCACCCGGGTGGTCGCCCACGACCCCCTCATCGACCTGGCCCTGCGGCTCTCCACCCTCGCCGACGACCTACCGGAGGTGTCGGACCTGGAGTTGCGTCCGGTGCTGGCCGGGCCGGCCGGTGTGGCGGTGACCAGCGGCACCTGCCGGATCGGCCCAGCCCTGGCGCAGCCGGACGCCACGCGGCGGCTGTACTGAGCGTGGTCCCCACGCTGTTCGTTGGATTCACGGCGGGATCAGACCGCTGTCGCGGTTCCTTCGACGGTGGACGGACCGGTGTGGTCTCGTGGGCGAGCCCGGACTGCCGCCGACCTGTGCTCGATGCCGGTGGACGGCAGGTGGTCCACGAACCAGTCGCGGGAATGCATCACCGCCTCGGCCAGCGTTCCGGGTTCTTCGAACAGGTGGGTGGCTCCCTCGACGATCGTCAGGCGGTTGGGGCAACGGAGCTGAGCCTGGGCTCGGCGGGCGAACTGGACCAGGGTCCTTCCGGCCTGTGTATGCGATTTCGTTTGCAGCAGCGCCGTCCGAGCCACCCTCGACTGTGGCCCCGGTGCACGACGGTCCCTCTAGGCTGGTCGTCGTGAACTGGACAGTCGACATCCCGGCCGACATCCTGCCGACCCTGCCCCCGCTCCCGCAGGAACTGCGGGACCGCCTCGACGAGGCGTTGGCGCGCCCCGCCGCGCAGCAACCGGACTGGTCGCATCCCGAGCAGGTGCTGGCGGTGCGGGCGATCCTGGAGGCGGTCCCGCCGGTCACCGTGCCGGGCGAAGTGGACAAGCTGTCGGACCAGCTCGCCGCGGTCGCCCGCGGTGAGGCGTTCCTGCTGCAGGGCGGCGATTGCGCCGAGACCTTCGTGGACAACACCGAGCCGCACATCCGCGGGAACATCCGGACGCTGCTGCAGATGGCGGTGGTGCTGACCTACGGCGCGTCGCTGCCGGTGGTCAAGGTCGCCAGGATCGCCGGCCAGTACGCCAAGCCCCGGTCGTCGGCCACCGACTCGCTCGGGCTGCCGTCCTACCGCGGGGACATCATCAACTCGCTGGCCACCACTCCCGAGGCGCGGGTGGCCGACCCGTCCCGAATGGTGCGCGCCTACGCGAACTCCTCGGCCGCGATGAACCTGGTACGCGCGGTGACCAGCACCGGCATGGGCGACCTGGCCAAGGTGCACGAATGGAATCAGGAGTTCGTGCTGACCTCCCGGGCGGGGGAGCGGTACGAGCGGGTGGCCGGCGAGATCGACCGGGCGATGCGCTTCATGGCGGCCTGCGGTGTGGATAGTCACAGCCTGCACTCGGTTGAGATCTACGCCTCGCACGAGGCGCTGCTGCTGGACTACGAGCGGGCGATGCTGCGGCTGGACACCCGCCACCACGAAGCCAGGTTGTACGACCTGTCCGGTCACTTCCTGTGGGTGGGCGAACGGACTCGCCAACTTGACGGGGCGCACATTGCGTTGGCCAAGGTGCTGGCCAACCCGATCGGCCTGAAGATCGGGCCGAGCACCACGCCGGAACAGGCGGTGGAGTACGTCGAGCTGCTCGACCCGCGCGGCCAGGCCGGCCGGCTGACGCTCATCTCCCGGATGGGCAATGGTGCGGTGCGTGACGTGCTACCGCCGATCATCGAGAAGGTGCAGGCCTCCGGACATCAGGTGATCTGGCAGTGCGACCCCATGCACGGCAACACCCACGAGGCCTCGACGGGTTACAAGACAAGGCATTTCGACCGGATCGTGGACGAGGTGCAGGGCTTCTTCGAGGTGCACAGCGAACTGGGTACGCACCCGGGCGGCATCCATGTCGAGCTGACCGGCGACGACGTCACGGAGTGCCTGGGCGGCGCCCAGGAGATCTCCGATCTGGACCTGTCCGGCCGTTACGAGACGGCGTGCGACCCGCGGCTGAACACCCAACAGTCCCTGGAGCTGGCGTTCCTGGTGGCGGAGATGTTGCGCGGCTGACGGTTTGGGTGTGTCGTCGGCGCCGCCCCGACATCGAGTCGCCACTTTCGGACCCTGGATCGCGCTCGCGGAGGATCCAGAACTGGCGAATCGATTCACTGTCAGAGTCATCAACCGCCCGAGGTCAGCCCGTTCCGCTCGGCCCACATCGCCGCCTGGGTACGGGATGTCAGGCCGAGCTTGGCCAGGATGTTCGACACGTGGGCGCGCGGCGCGCTCGGTGACGCCGAGCGGTTGGCGATCTGCTGATTGGTGCGCCCCTGCGCGACCAGCAGCACCACCTCCCGCTCCCGCGACGTAGCGGCATCCGGGGTCGGGGCCGCGCTGGGCGTCGACCAGCGCGCGGGTCACCGACGGCTGGATGGCGACGTTCCCAGTTGCGATCGTACGGATCGCGTCGGCGACCGCGGCGGCGTCGGCATCCTTCAGCAGGTAGCCGGAGGCCCCTGCGTCCAGCGCGGCCCTGACCCTTTCCTCCTCCAGGAAGCTGGTCACCGCGATCACTGTGACGGTCTGCCACCGTCGGCTGATGGAGGCGGTGGCCGCCATCCCATCGAGCTGCGGCATCAGCAGGTCCATCAACACGATGTCCGGCAGGCCGGCGGTATTGGCCAGCACCGCGAGCTCGTCGAGGACGCGCTGTCCGTTGTCGGCCTGCCCGACGACCTCGATGTCATCCTCGCCGTCCAGAAAGGACGCCAGCCCGCGACGCACCACGGCGTGATCGTCGACGAGGAAGACCGTGATGGGCTGGGTCATGCCGGAGCGCCCTCCAGATCGGCGACGGTGGGGGTGAGCCGGACCGTGGTGCCCCGGCCGGGCGCGGTGTGCAGGTCCAGCGCGGCGTCGACCGCTCGGCTCGCTCCCGCATGGTCCGCATGGCCCAGATGGCCGTCCCGCTGCGCGATCGGATCGAATCCGCTGCCGTCATCGGAGCCGGTGACATCCACGGTGT
>JADGOY010000374.1 GCA_017882715.1 Nakamurella sp.
GGTGTTCATCTCGGCAACGGCCATCCGCCGAGCGATCACGGCTTGCGCACCCATCACCAGCGCGGTGACCGACGACACCGTCACCTGCACGGTCGAGACGAACCGCTCCTGGGTGATCGCCAGCAATCCGGCAAGGCCCGCCAGGACCACAGCATTGACGACCAGGATCGCGGTGATCGTGCCGACCCAGTCCCGGCCGGGGTGCCCTCGCAGCAGCATGCCGGCCACCATTGCGCCCAGGCTGAAGGTGACCAGCGCCGCGAGTGGCCCGACGATCGGCAGGTCGGCGCCCCCCAGCGCCATGCCGAGGATGAGGATGTTGCCGGTCGCAGTTCCGCCGAAAACGTGGTCCAAGCCAACGAATCCCACGCCATCGACCATCCCGGTGACGAAGGTCAGCGTCGTCAGCAGGTACATCCGCCGGCGTTCGTCCCCGGCAATCGGAACCGTGATCGACATGCGATCACTGTCCTCTGCGGGCCGTTGGCCTGCTCGTTCAGCGAACCGCGCCGAGCGACAGCTCGCCGATCTCGATCCTGCCCGGCGCGGCCAGGATGTTGCCGACGATGTCGGCGACATCATCCGGTTGCAGAAGGATCTCGGACGAATCTGCGCCCCAGGTATTCACCGGACCCGGGTAGAGGGTGGTCAACCCACGCCGGGACGCCGGAGCCCCGCAGGTCGAGCCGCAACGAATCCGAGAAACCATTCACCCCAGCCTTGGTCGCCGAATAGACGGCCTGATTCTGCTCGGCTCGTTGCACCTTCCGCGAAGCAACGTTGATAATCACCCCGGTCCGTCGTGGTCATGAATGCGGCGGATCGGTGTGTGCAGGAAACCCCCGGGTGATCTGTGGGGCGACGCCAATGGGGAGCTTGGAGGCCGGGTCGTCGGGGTAGACGCCCGACTCACCACGGTTGTCCCCAGGTATGGCGGTCCGGTGAGTGATGGACGGACCTGTTCATCGGGCGTACGGCATCACCCTTGGTGATCAAAATTCGTGGCCATTTCAGGTTGCAGGCCAACCTGAGATGGACTGAATCTTTGATCATCCAAGGCCAGGAACTCCGCTGCGCGGGCTGTTCGCCGATCGGGCAGGGCCCGGCGGGACCGGGGTCTACTTTGTCGGCGGCGGATCGTCCGGGACGACCGCGATGCCGACCTGCCGCCAGAGCTGGTCGGCGGTGGCTCTGCCTGGATTCGCCGCAGACCTCAACACGCGGTCACGGCTGTTTCCGAGGAGGGCGACCAAACAGCGTGTTGCCGATCGGTTCGAGACCCGCCGGTACCCGGTGACCGATCGATGTGGGGGCAAGGAGCCGAGTGGCCGTGTTCGGTCGCTGGATGTGCGAGGGGTCGGCCAGTCGGTGTGCGCCACCGAGCCGGATCGGTCAGTCCCGTGCTCCGACCTTCTCTCGCGAGGCCGCTGGTGCGTGAATTACTGCGCGTCGCCTGCTGCGCTCGCGGAGTCGGCCGGCTCGAAGACAACGACAGCTGTTTCGGCCGGCCGCAACGCGGCGTACGCGTCAAGGTTCTTGTCGATCTCGGCCCAACGCGCCCACAGCCGCTCCCGCTCGGCGCCCTGAGCGCGACGCGCGCGGACCTGACGCACACCGTCGCGTGTCCGAACGGTCGCGTCAGGATGCGCTTGCAGGTTGAGCCACCAGGCTGGCTCGGCGGCACCCCAACCGTTCATGGCCATCGTGACCAGATTGTCGCCGTCCTCGACGTAGCCCAGGACGACCCGACGAGGCTGACCGCTGCGCCGCCCGGTTGTGCTGAGCCACAGCGTCCCCCAACCGTCTGGCTTCGGCCGCCACAACCCCAGCCTGCCCCGGGTGGCTCGTAACAGCGCGCGGTGCGCGTGCCAGAACCCGACGATGAACCAGCGAGGTTGCAGGCGGGGTCGGCCGCCGGCGCTTGTCGTTGTTGGCCGATCGTGCTGGCTCCCAGTCATGGAACCATCGTCGACTCGTGGCGGTCAGGCAAGTAGGGCCCAAAGTCCTCCGCCGGAAGCGCCCTCGCGCGAGCCGTCGACCAGGCGTCCCGCGACAGGAGCATCACGGCCAGGGCCGCCGTCGGCAGGCCGAATATCAGGATCGGTACAAGCCAGAGGTCAGCAGCTCACCTCGTTCTCGGGGATGTGCAGCCCCAGGGTCAGCGTCCGGGCAGCGTGATGCTGCGGTGACGCCGTGGTAAATCGGGGTGCGGCAGCGGCAGGGGTCAACAGGTCGGCCCGGGCAGTGGAGGAGCCATTGACATCTTCCAAAGATGAGAATAGTTGTAGGTATTCGAAACGAAAGACGGGAGGCGTCATGGACGATCAGGTGTTCACGTCTTCGGTGTCCTACCGGGACCCGAAGGCTGCGCTGCGGTGGTTGGGCGAGGCCTTCGGCTTCGAGGTCACCATGGCCATTGACGGGCCGCCCGACAATCCGGAGAACTGCCACTACGAGATGAGCTGCCAGGGTCGGGGCCGCATCATGATCGGTGCCCAGTGGGAGGACTGGTTGAGCAGCCCTGCCGGCGTGGGCGGCAAGAACACCCAGACGGTGCACGTGCAGCTACCCGATGGTCTCGACGAGCACTGTGAACGGGCAAGGGCAGCCGGGGCAACCATCGCGGCGGAGCCCGACGACCAGTTCTACGGCGACCGCACCTATCGGGCGATCGACCCCGAGGGCCACCGGTGGACGTTCGCGGCCAAGGTCCGTGACGTCAGCAGGGCCGAGGCCGAAGAGGCGCTGGGCCAACCCATCTCGGCCACCAACTGGGCGTGAGCGCTCCGGAGCAACTCGATCAGACTCTGGCCGCGCTGGCCGATCCGGTCCGTCGCCGGGCGGTGGAGTTGCTGGCGGTGCGCGCGTACCGGGCCGGGGAGTTGGCCGAGGCGTTGGGCGTTGCTCCACCGGTGATGAGCAAGCATCTGCGGGTGCTGCG
>JADGOY010000375.1 GCA_017882715.1 Nakamurella sp.
TTACCTGGCAGGTTTGACGGAATTATTTGGCAGGGTGACCGGCGCGGCGGCCGGATGGTCGACGAGCTGGAGCGGATGCTCGAGATCGACCTCTGGTTGCTGAGGTGGTGCAAGGTCGATGGTTTTGTCCGATACTCGGTTGGCGGTGCTGGTGCCGCACCTGTATGAGGAGTGCCGCTGTTACAGGCCGCCGCGGCGGCTGGGGTGCCGGAACGGACTGCTCGACGGTGGCTGGCCCGCCATCTCGCCGATGGTGCGGCCGGGCTGCCGCGGCGGCCCGGGAGTACGGGGTGTCGCCGACGACGGCGGCGCGGTGGTTCACCGAGGCCGGCGTGTTCGGGATCGCGTCAGCGACAAGCGACCGCCTTGCGGCCGAGAGGTGGACCCGTGGCGTGCGCGGCGCCAACGGTAACCACCAGGGGAGACAGACCCCCGAGTGTTGACACAGTGGGTGTCATCCCACCACGCGGTGGATGAGCCCGGAGAAGTGCGCGTCGACCTTCTCTCGGACCGACTCGTCGCGGGCGGCGAGCACCGGTAGCAGCAGCGCATCCGCGCCCGACGCGCTTATCTCTCGGGTCGTGTCGGCCGTGACACCCCGCAACCGCTGCCCGATGCGCACCGCGACCGCCGAGCCGTAGCGGTCTCCGAGCAGAGCGATCAGCGCCATCACGCCACTACCGGGCGCACGGATGAAGTCTTTCTCCGCTAGGTTCAGATCCATCGGTTCCCCGCAGGGGCCAACGCTGGGGACGCCGTCCTCATAGTAGTGGTGGCTTGAGTTCCGCACCTCGTGCAGGTGGGGCAGCGCGGTCGTCCAGGCTACCTGCGCAGCCGCAATGCCAGGCGGTGCCCAAGTCTGTTTCGCCAGAACGCCCAGCGCTTTGCTGATGCCGTCCAGCTCGTAGAGGAATGACCTGGCGTAAAGAAACGGCAGAAGATCCTTGCACGACTTCGGCCAGCGTCCTGACTGCCACGCCCGGCGGTTCGTGTCCTGCTCGACCTGCCCGCGCACCTCCTCTTCGGCTTCCCACCAACCGTTACCGCCAACCGTGAGGGGCGGACGAGAGGTCCACATCTCCTCCTGCTCCACGCAGCGCACCCTGCTTGCTCGGCTTCGGAGACCTCATGACCGGGTGGCTCGCTACCGGCCGCCTGCCGGGCTTCCTGGTACAGGTGAAGGGCGACAGCGGCCTCGTCCAAGCATCCCTGCATGAGGCGCAACAACAGTTGCGCCTCACAGGCCTCGTCATCCGTGAGGCCGTCGATCCAGGTCCCCGGCCAGCGCACTCGCGTCGTCAGAAAACAGACGAATCCTGAAGTGCCATCCATCCATCATTCCGGATCGTGCAGGCGCTCTAGTTGTCCCTCATTGGGCTGGTCCGCAAACACGCCAGTGCGGCGACGGGCACTCTGGGTGACCGCGCCGGGCAGACTGTAGCTGCGCCGGTCACCCGATCGGTGAAAACCGCCTGCAACAGGCGTGATCGCCGACCGATCAGGGATTGTCGTGCATACCTTGAACGATCGGGGACTGATCCCGGCGATGCCGTGAGCAGCCATGATCGCCGCCACCGTCTTCTCGGTCACCAGCTGACCGTCCTCCCGCAGCTCCGCCGTCACCCGCGGAGATCCGTACGCTCCGTCCTGATCCTTGTGAATCAAGGTGATCTTCACCAGCAGGTCCACGCGGCGTTGCGTGGCGGCAGAACACCCCACCGCCACCGCCGGTCACTCGTTTCCGCCACGCATAAACCCCGCCGATGACACCGGCAGATTCCGGAACATCAAGGTTTCGTTCCACCGGCCACTGGACCGTCCGTGTTGGCGCACTCGGAGACCGCGAACGTGCCCAGCGCCCGTTGGCGAAGGTGAAGGTGATGACTGCGGTGTCTTCGACCGGGTGTCCGCGGGTGGCGTTGGAACTGGTGGCCTGGACCCGGAACGATGGGCCCCGGCAGCGACAGCAGGTTGTTGACCTCGTGGATCAGGTTCCCCAGGATCGGCCAGCCGCCGGATTTGCGGTGCCAGCCGTCACCGACCTCGAAATATTCGTCATCCTTGTAGAAGAGCGCGCGGTGCCGACGTCCACGACGATCCTGCCCAGTGCACCGCTTTGGATGATCTCGCGGCTCTTGCTCATGATGGGGATGTAGTTGCGGTGGTCCGTTCAGAACCGGGACGCCGGCCTACTCGCCGGCCTCGACCAGGCGTTCGGCGGCTTCGACCGAGTCGGCGAGCGCTTCCACGATCACCGGTACACCGGCCGCGACGCACTCGAGTCAGACCAAGCCGGATCCATCAGTAATTGGTCCCACTGACCAGAACGGATTGTCGACCTTAGGTTTCAGCGACTCTTCAGAGCACTTTCAGAGCCCCGCAAGTGCCATCAGACATTCTTGGTCACGTTCGGATCGACGCGCTGACCCCCGAGCGAATGCACCGCATTCAGGCTTTGGGTTCCCAAGGGTGAGGACAACTCGTGACCCGCAATACCCGGCTTTCCTGCGAGCATCCGCGCGCTGCCCATTGCGGTTGGATCGTGCGGTCAATTCTCGGGCCGATATCGAGGCGGTACCTCGTTCTGAGGTTCCGGACTACCGCAAGGGTCGACCTACCTGAGCAGGATTCGGGAATTCGAACTCGCGTACCTGTCCGCCGCGTTCACCGGTACCCCGGCGGTGACCCGGCCTTGTCTCCGAGCGCGGACCCCGCCAATTGCGATGGCCGATAAGGCCTGCCGCACCGGGTACGGAATCCACAGTTTTGCCCCGAGATGAGGAGTTTGTCATGCCAGTAATTTCTAAACCCGAGGACTTCAACGAGGACGACCTGTACGTGGATCTGCGGTCGATCTTCGGGTACTCACTGTTTCTGAAGTGCGAGGGCTTCAACTTCGCCGGCTCGATCAAGCTGAAAGCCGCGACCGAGATGG
>JADGOY010000376.1 GCA_017882715.1 Nakamurella sp.
GACGAGGCGAGAGTCGTTGCCAGCTATGGGCATTCGGAAGACCTTGTCGACGTGCCGCGCGACGGCGTGACGATGGGCGAAATCGTGATGCGGGCAACACGGTGATGAAGGAGTACCTCCGCGACGAGAAAGCAACCGCGGAGGCATTCAAGGGCGGCTGGTTCCACTCCGGCGACCTCGGAGTCCGCTACGCCGACGGCTACATCCGGTTGATGGACCGCGCCAAGGACATCGTGATCTCCGGGGGCGAGAACATCTCGACCGTCGAGGTCGAACACGCCTTCTCCTCCCATCCGGCGGTAGCCGACGTCGCCGTCATCGCCGTCCCCGACGAACGGTGGGGCGAGCGCCCAAACGCCTTCGTGGTGCTTGCCGCCGGCCACACCTCGGGCAAGGCGGAACTGATCGGGCACGTCAAGGAGCACATCGCGAAGTTCAAGGCGCCCAAGACACCGAATCGGTCAACACCAAGGTCCGGCTCATCACCCGCATCGCCTTCGGATTCAAATCCCCCGACGCCCTCATCGCCCTGGCCATGCTCAGCCTCGGCCGCCACCGACCCGCCCTACCCAGCCGCCAATGACCCACGGAAGCAGCAGAAGAGCCAGAATTTCGTCGCAGGAACAGCCCTATGTGGGAACCTTTCCTTGAGCCTGGATCGCGGTAATGGCCACTGTGTTGATGATGTCGGCAACCTGGGCTCCGCGGGACAGATCGTTGATCGGCTTGTTCAGGCCCTGCAGCACCGGTCCGATGGCCACCGCATTCGCGCTGCGCTGCACCGCCTTGTAGGTGTTGTTTCCGGTGTTGAGGTCCGGGAAGACCAGCACGGTGGCCCGCCCAGCCAGCCGTGACTCCGGCAGCTTCGCCGCGGCCACCTCTGGGTCGACCGCTGCGTCGTACTGGATGGGACCCTCGACCAGCAGATCGGCCCGTATCCGCTGGACGATAGTGGTTGCTTCCCTGACCTTGTCGACGTCGGCGCCGCTGCCCGACGCTCCGGTGGAATACGACAGCATGGCCACCCGTGGGGTGATACCGAACTGGGCGGCGGTATCGGCGGAGGAAATCGCGATGTCGGCCAACTGCTGCGCGGTGGGGTCGGGATTGACGGCGCAGTCCCCGTAGATCAGTACCCGATCCGCCAAGCACATCAGGAAAACGCTGGACACAATGGTGGTTCCCGGTGCCGTCTTGACGATCTCGAACGACGGCTTGATGGTGTGCGCGGTCGTGTGCACCGCGCCGCTGACCATGCCGTCGGCCAGGCCCAGATGGACCATCATCGTGCCGAAATACGATGCGTCGGTGACGATCTCAGCGGCCTGCTCCTCGGTCATGCCCTTGTGCGCGCGGATCCTCGCGTATTCCTTGGCGAACGTCGCCACCAGCTCGGGGTCGTGCCGAGACAGGATCGTCGCTCCGGTGATGTCGACACCCGCCGCCGATGCCGCTGCGCGGACCGGAACCTCCTCACCCAGCAGGGTCAACTCGGCCACCCCCGAGCGCAGCAGGCTGGCGGCGGCCCGTACGATCCGTTCGTCTTCGCCTTCCGGCAACACGATGCGCCGGCGATCAGACCTGGCCCGCTCGATCAGCCGGTGCTGGAACATCACAGGGGTCAGCACGTCGGACACGGCGACATCAATTGCGGCCAGGAGCTTTTCCTTGTCGACGGTCTCTTCGAACAACCGCAGCGCAGACTCCACCTTGACCGTCGACCGCGCTGTCAGCTTTCCCCGCACCCCCGACAGCGCGGACGCGGTTTCGAAGGTCCCGCCCGGAGCAACGATGATCGGCAGGTCCTGGTGCGCGCCGTAGATCAACCGGTCGACCGGTTCGGGCAGTGGGTAGCCGCCGGTCAACACCACCGCGGACAGCCGCGGGTAGACCCCCGACTGGTGGGCCATCAGCAGGGCCGGCAGCAGGTCGTAGCGATCGCCCGGCGCGATCACGGTGATGTCCTCGACCAAACGGATCAGCACGTCCGGCAACGACATCGCTGCCACCACGAAACCCATCGACTCGCGGTTCAGCCACGCCGGGTTGCCCCGGACGAGTTCGCCGTCGCAGGCAGCGACCAGGTCGGCGACCACCGGCGCTGCCAGCAAACGCATCTCGGGGATGACGCCGACCGGCAGGCCACCGTCCCTGGTCAACAGTTCACGGACCTGGGCGACCGAATCCAACTCCACCCGGTTCGCGATCACCGCAACCAGATGGGCATGCGCCGCAACGAGATCGGCCCTGGCGAGCTCGGCGGCCAACCGGACCTGCTCGGCGCTGCGTCCGCGGCCATGCACCACCAGCACCACCGGCGCACCAAGATTGGCCGCGATTGCCGTGGTGGCACCCAACTCGTCGTCGCTGCCGACCACCACCAGGGCGTCGTACCTGCTGCCCAGATCCTGGAACCGGTCAACGATTCTGGCCAGGGCACTGTTGGTGTCGGCGCGCCATTCCTGCGAGCCGACCCCGATCGCGTCCGCGTAATCCTGGTCGACGGCGGGCTGTGCCAGCAGCAGTTCCACCACGCGATCTACCGGTCGCGACGAATCCACCACCGGCCGGAAGATGCCCACCTTGCCGACCTTGCGACCCAGCAGGGTCACCACACCGAGGGCGACTGTTGACTTCCCAGAGCCGTCCTCCGGTGAGGCGACGTACACGTTGCCCGACATCAGAAGCAGCCCGCCGACCTGATCCGGTTCACCACTGGATCCGGCTCTCATGTCCAGCCGATCGCCAAGACTTGGGCGCCTGTTTCATGAGGATCCTCGGTCCTGGCCCTGAGACACCTGCAGTGTAACGCCGACGACCCGGACGAGTTATCCTCCGGCGAGACTCACGAAGACTGCCCGCGAAACGCTCTCCGTGCCTCACGTAGGAATGCCCGCGTAGCGCCGAGCGTGGTGGGGTATGAGGAGTGGGTTT
>JADGOY010000377.1 GCA_017882715.1 Nakamurella sp.
GAACGGGTCGACACCGTCGATCAGGAACGTCGGCGAACCCGCGAACCTTCGTTCCTGCGCCTGGTGTTCATCGGCGATGACCGTCACCCGCACCTCAAGGCCGGGCAGCTCGGCGTGAGTGAGGGCTGCCCGCAGCAGCTCCCGCGCGGGTGCCGCGCCGGGACAATCAGCCACGACCAGCAGCTCTACGTCCATGGTGCTGATGATCCGCCGAGTCCGGCTCCGCGTGGATGCTGGGCGTGAATTGGCCGGCAGCCCGCCCGTTCGGCAGCGCCTCACAGGCTCACGCGCCCGGCCGTGTCGGTGTAGGTGGGAAGGCGAAGTTGACGGAGCCGCGGGGCGCCATTTGCCGGAGATCGGCGAGTTTCTCTTCAGCGCCGGCGAGGCTCACGACCCCACCGTGCGGTCCCGGACGGCGGCCCGCACCCGGGTCAGCACGTTCCTCATGCTCATCCTCGTGGCGGTCAGTCGGTCGAGACTGGTTTGGTGGCGCGGATGATCGCCGCGTGCATGCCCGGCGCGGCCTCGTGGGTGAACGTGACATCGGGGGCGGCGAACCCGGCTGCGGCCAAGCCGTCCAGGTACTCCGATCGGGACAGGGCGCCGGCGATGCACCCCACATACGAACCGCGCTCGGCGCGGTCCGCCGCGGACAGGTGGTCCTCGGCGACCACATCGGAGATGCCGATCCGACCGCCCGGGGTCAGCACCCGGAACATCTGCGCCAGCACCGCGGGCTTGTCCACGGACAGGTTGATCACACAGTTCGAGATCACCACATCCACCGCCGCATCCGGCAGCGGGATGTCCTCAATGTGCCCCTTGACGAACTCCACGTTCCTCGCGCCGGCCTTCACCGCGTTCACCCGGGCCAACTCCAGCATCTCGTCGGTCATATCCAGCCCGTAGGCGAACCCCGTGGCGCCGACCCGCTTCGCGGACAGCAGCACGTCGATGCCGCCGCCCGAGCCCAGATCCAGCACCCGTTCACCCTCCCGGAGCTCGGCGACCGCCAGCGGGTTACCGCAGCCCAGACTGGCCAGCACCGCCTCCTCCGGCAGCTCCGACGTCTGGCCCGGCTCATACAAACCGGCACCGAACGGAGCACCCGCGTCGTCCAACACGGTCGCCCCGCAACCACCGCCGCAGCAGTCCGCCGCCGCACCAACCTCGGTCACCGTCAACGCCGCCCGCGCATACCGATCCCGCACCTGATCCCGCAAACCCTCATCCACCGTCGACATCCTGCACCCTCCACTCAGATCGTATTGACAATCATCGATCAGTCGAGGATGCATCACGCATCGACGTCTGTCAATACATGTGGCAGAGTGGAGTCCGTGACCGCGACCAGAAACCGCCGGGCGCTGCCGCTGACCGACCTCGCGTCCTGCTGCAGCCCCAGCACCGGGCAGGTGCTGGACCAGGCGGCCGCCGAGCGACTCGCCGCCGTGCTCAAGGCCCTGGCCGAACCCAGCCGGCTGCGCCTGGTGTCCCTGATCGCGGCCAACGCCCCCGCGGGTGCGACGTGCGTGTGCGACCTGATCGAACCTGTCGGGCTGAGCCAGCCGACCGTCTCGCATCACCTGAAGGTCCTCACCGACGCCGGCCTGCTCCAGCGGGAGCAACGAGGCAAGTGGGCGTACTACACCCTCGTCCCGGCCGCCCTGGCCGCCATCGCCACCGCGATCACCCCGACCGGCTGAGCAACCCGAGCCCGACGACCGTCACCATGGATCGACCCGAGATCACCGACGAGATGCGCCGTGCACAGGCCGATTTCCACGCGCTGGTCGACCGGGCCACTCCCGATGCCCTGCACCGGCGAACCAACGGAACCCGCTGGACCAACCAGCAACTGCTGTGGCACATGGTGTTCGGCTACCTCATCGTCCGCACCCTCATGCCGCTGGTGCACCTGCTCGGCCGCCTCGGGTGGAGCCGGTGCTTCGCCGCCACCCTCAACGCCCTCCAACGGCCATTCCACCTGGTCAACTACGCCGGATCCGCGGCCGGCAGCCTGCTACTGCCACCCCGGCGGATGGCCGCAGTAATGGACACCACCATCAACGCCCTCATCCGTCGGCTTGACGCTGAAACGCCCGCCCAGCTCACGCTCACCATGCACTTCCCGACCCGCTGGGACCCCTACTTCCAACCCACCATGAGCGTGCTCGACGTCTACCACTACGGAACCGAGCACTACGACCATCACCACCGCCAGCTCACGCTTTCATGATCAACCCTGTCGGTGTCGCAGCCATCATCGCAGCCTTGTCGCTGCTGCTCACCCCCATCTGCGTGGTTGCGTGCTGATGGATCTTCAACCACACCATGCGCTTCATTGTTGATTGAAACGGGTGAGACGAGCGGCTCGAGGGATGCGGGCGCCGCTGCTGGCAAGTTCGCCGAGATCAGTAGACAGATGCGGCCCAAGGATCAGGTGACGAAGCCGCAGCTCCCTCCTGGCAGCGACCGACACCAGTTGGCGCTGGGCATGCGCTGTCGCTCGGAGCGAGAGTACCTTTCAGTCAACGTACAACGGAGTTTACCCTTCAGATGCATGAATCTTGCATCACCCGGGATACCTTGTCTTGGCCTGTCGGTCTCGTCCGAGGCTGAGAGTTTCGCTGTCGTAAGGCTTTCCGTCAGCGGAGCAGTCTCGCTCGCGTGCTATTTCGCAGGTTCTGATAACCGGGTCTTCCGGCATGAATGTGGGTGACCGGGCGATCTGGCCATTGGTTTCTCCCTGTGGGGCAACGGTCTTGGGTTGGACCGGGCGGGCCGCTATCTGTACCCGTTACTCCCGCCCAACCAGCATCGCGGCGAGGGCCGCGATGACCAAGCGGAGCGCCTTCGGCGCGCTGCCATCTTGATCCGCGCCGCTGCCTACACCCGGCCCACTCCCGGTCAAGGCCAC
>JADGOY010000378.1 GCA_017882715.1 Nakamurella sp.
GGACCGGACTCACACCGGCTGGCTGCCCTGAACTTGACGCCCGGTTACATCCGAACCTCCTTTCCTGCCCGGATGCCCGGACTGCTGGACGTACGTCGACTTATTTGGCCGTTCGGGTGTATTGCGCCAACAGCGCATAGACGACCGCGTTGAGATCGCACGAATGTTCGAGAACCATGCCATTTAACGCAGAACGTGCCAGATAAATGATAAATCGACCATTCACACATGCTCCGGTGGCGACCCGGCCCTAAACGGCGGACAGTGATCTGTCAGTAACCCCGCGCTTCCGGTACGTACCGCTTGTCGCCGCCCGTCCGGCGACCGACGCTGGAGGTGACGCATGGTCCGCCGTGCTTCCCGGAACTTCTCCTCACTCGTCGCGGTGTGCGTCGCGCTGCTGCTGGTGGCACCCGCTCCGGCCTCGACCGCCGCGCCGGTACCCGCCATCGGCGTCGCCGACCGGTCGGGCGCCGGCGCTGAACACCACGGCCCTGCGACCACCCCGGCCAAGGTGCCGGTGATGATCGGCAGCGGCGGTGCGGTGGCGAGCGTCGACGCCGATGCCAGCCAGATCGGTATCGACGTCCTGAAGGCAGGTGGTAACGCCGCCGACGCGGCCATCGCCACCGCGGCGGCGCTCGGGGTCACCGAGCCGTACTCGGCCGGCATCGGCGGCGGCGGGTTCCTGGTCTACTACGACGCGGCCAGCCGCACAGTCCGGACCATCGACGGCCGGGAGACCGCGCCGGCGACCTTTACCGACACGAGGTTCACCGACGGCGCCGGAGCGGCCTTGGACTTCACCTCCGTCGTCAACTCCGGGCTGTCGGTGGGCGTACCCGGGACGCCCGCGCTGTGGCAGCGGGCCGCCCAGGTGTTTGGCACCCGGTCGCTGCGCGACCTGCTCCGACCGGCCGAACTGCTCGCGCAGCGCGGGTTCGTGGTCGACGAGACCTACGCGCAGCAGACCCGCGACAACGAGGCGCGTTTCCGGCTCTTCCCGGAGACGGTCCGCACCTTCCTTCCGGGCGGGTCGGTCCCGGCGGTCGGCAGCACCTTCCGCAACCCCGACATGGCGCTTGCGTACCGCACACTGCGGCTGCGCGGGGTGGATGCCCTGTACGAGGGCCGGCTCGGCGAGGCGCTCGTCGACGCGGCCCGCCGGCCGCGGACCGCGCCGGGCGTGGACGTCTACCCGGGCCAGATCACCCGCGGCGACCTGCGCCAGTACCGGGCGCTGCTCCGGGAGCCCACCCGCACGACGTACCGCGGGCTCGACGTGTACGGGATGCCGGTGCCGTCCTCCGGTGGCATCGCCGTCGGTGAGTCGCTCAACCTGATCGAGGCATACGGTGCGCAGACCGGCCAGGCGCTGTCCGACGTGGACCGGGTCCAGTACCTGCACCGCCTCGCCGAGGCCACCGCCACCGCGTTCGCCGACCGCAACCGCTGGATCGGCGACGTCCGGAACGTGCCGACCCGTCAGCTGCTGTCCCAGCGGTTCGCCGACGAACGCGCCTGCCAGCTCTTCGACCCGGCGGTGGCGCACCCTAGGCCCATCCCGTTCGGCGACCCGGACGGGCAGTACACCGGCTGCGCCGCCGCGGCGGGGGCCGCCCAAACCGCCGCCGAGGAGCACGGCACGACCAACCTCACGGTGGCCGACCGGTGGGGCAACGTCGCGGAGTACACCCTGACCATCGAGATGACCGGCGGATCGGGAATCACCGTCCCCGGCTACGGCTTCCTGCTCAACAACGAGCTGACCGACTTCGACTTCGTGCCGCTCACCGCGGGCGTTCCCGATCCGAATCTGCCGGGCCCGGGAAAGCGGCCGCGCTCGTCGATGAGCCCGACCATCGTGCTGGACGGTAACCGGCCGGTGCTCGCCCTGGGATCCCCCGGCGGGGCGACGATCATCACGACGGTCACCCAGGTGCTGCTCGGCCACCTGGACCGCGGGCTGCCCCTGGTGGAGGCGATCGCGGCACCCCGGCTCTCCTCGCGCAACGGCGCGAGCAGCCAGGCCGAACCGCCGATCTTCACCGGTCCCGACGGCGCCGCGCTCACCACGATGGGGCTGGTCCTGTCCGCGACCCCGGAGATCGGCGCGGCGACGGCCGTCCGCCTGCTCCAGGGCGGACGGTTCGAGGCCGCAGCCGAGACCACCCGCCGGGGCGGCGGCTCCGCGATGGTCGTCAAGCCGGACTGACAGCAATTACAGGCCATGGCCTTCCTCAACTCGTCTTCGTGAGGAAGACGTTCATCGGCCAACAGGAGCATCGGGGGTGTCACCCGCGGCGTCGCCGGTCCGAGTGGTCGGCGGCCAGGTCGCCGCCCAGGCGTTGATCGCCGCGGGCCGGACCGCGCACCCGGTGAGCGGCGGTTGCACTCGCCGCACGCGTACTTTCTGCGGCCCGGAAACCCCGCAATCCCTGGATCTTGTACCGATCCGTGGGTGCCTTATCGCGATCAACGACACCCGAGAGCGCCGTCACGAGCGCGGTGTCGCCACAAGAGTTCACCGCGCAAGAGCCGGAGGTGTCGGCGGACAAGGGCCACGGATAATTCTTGACTTGGTCGGAGTTGTCGGCCCGGGTCCGTCGGACGGAGTGCCGTCGGAGGGCGGTTCACTCCATCGTCAGGCGGCAGGCCGTGCCGTAGGCACAGATCTCGGTCCATGTTGCACCCATTTCCGTTTTGTCGAAGCGCATCGCGATGATCGCATTGGCCTGTCACCTTCGGAGGTAAGTGGCAGGTTCTGCCGGAATTAACTGGCAGGTTTGACGGAATTATTTGGCAGGGTGACCGGCGCGGCGGCCGGATGGTCGACGGGCTGGAGCGGATGCTCGAGATCGACCTCTGGTTGCTGAGGTGGTGCAAGGTCGATGGTTTTGTCCGATGCTCGGTTGGC
>JADGOY010000379.1 GCA_017882715.1 Nakamurella sp.
GGATCACCACCACCGATTCGCCCTCACCGTTGAGCCGCATCTGCGCCCACACGCCGGCCATCCGTTCCTGCAGCCGGTCGAAGCGTTGGTACCGCTGGGTTTCGTCCAGGTCGAACAACCGCGCCGCCCCATCGGTGGAGATACCGCCGGTCGTCATGTGGTCACCCGGGCCGCGTCGAGACCCTTGATGTCGAACGCCTTGACCGGACGACTCAGACCCGGCAATGACAGCTCGCCGACCGGGTCGCTGACCGCGATGTCCTCGGCCGCTGCGAGCACCCGCTGGGTGACCAGGATTTGTCCGTCGGTGGCGTGTGCGCAGAGCCGGGCGGCCAGGTTCGTGACGCTTCCGACGGCCGCGTAGTCGTATCGACCCTCGAATCCGATTCGGCCGAGGGTCGCGTAGCCCTGCGCGATGCCGCCGCCGAAACCGAGGTCATGCCCCAACCGAGCCCAGCCGGAGGCCAGATCGCGCGCCCGGTTGCGCATGGCCACGGCCATTCGGATCGCCCGGGCAGGCGCGTCCTCGCAGGGCAGCGGATCGTTGAAGAAGACCATGAGCCCATCACCGGTGAAGCGCTCCAGCGTGCCCTCGAAACGGAACACCAGGTCGCCCATCGCCGCGTGATATTGGTTCAGCACACTCATGACTTCTTCCGGCTCGCTTGATTCGGCGAACGGGGTGAAACGCCGTAGATCGCAGAAGACCACCACGATTTCCCGGCGATGGCTGTCCAGGAACGATTCGTCGCCCGACCCGACCACCAGGTCCGCGAGCTGGGGCGACAGAAACCGTCGGAGCCGGCCGACCCGCTGGAGTTCCGCCAACTGCGCCGCGACGCGGTTTTCGAGATCGCGATTCCATTCTGCGAGCTCGGCGGCCTGCCGCTCGATCGTGTCGTGGTATCGCTTGATCCGTATCAGCGAGGAAACGCGTGCGAGCAGTTCTCCTTGGTCAAACGGTTTGGTGACGAAGTCGTCGGCTCCCGCTTCGATCGCACGAAGTTTCTCCTGATCGCCGCTGGCGGTGATCATCACCACCGGAAGGAACGCGGTGGCCGGGTTCTGCCGGATGCTCCGGCACACTTCGTACCCATCCATGCCGGGCATCAGAATGTCCAGCAGCACCAGGTCGGGACGCTCGACGGCCAGCATGTTCAGCGCCTGTTGCCCAGATGCGGCGCCCAGGATGCGGTAGCCGCGTGGGCTCAGCACGGCATCCAACAGGCGGACGTTCTGCGGCAGGTCGTCGACCACCAACACGACCTCGTCGTCGATCATCGGTTTGGTTCCTCTCTGCTCAGGAAGGCCAGCACCTGCGCGGGCAGCGCGCGGACGTTGATCGGCTTCTCGAGGTAGCCGTCGAACCCGGCTTGCAACACCCGGGCCCGGTCGTCCTTCATCGCGGACGCGGTGAGTGCGACCACCGGAATCCCGCTGGTCCGGGAGTCGTCGCGGATCAGCCGAAATGCCTGTTCACCGTCGATCCCCGGGAGCTGCAGATCCATCAGAACCAGGTGCGGCGAGGATCGCTGCGCGAGTTCGACCCCCTGCTCGCCGGTCCGTGCTTCGAGGATGTCGTACCCGGCGTACTGCAACACATCTCGGACGAGTTTGAGGTTCCGCTCGTTGTCCTCAACGAGAAGGATCCGGTGCCCTGTCATGGCGCGGCGCCCTTCTGGACGAAAAGGGCGCCGTTGGGCGCCGTCGCGAGGACACCGACCCGAGCCAGGGCAGCGAGCACGGCCTCCCGGCTGACCGGTTTGACCAGGTATTCCGAAGCGCCGAGCGCCAGGCCACGCCGGGTGTCATCGATCACCGAGACCACCAACACCGGGATGCCCGCCGTTCCCGGGTCGTCTTTGAGGAGGGAGATCAGCTGCCAGCCGTCGACGTCGGGCAGCCCGATGTCCATCAGCACGGCGGTCGGCGCCAGCCGACGGACCAGGTCCAGACCGTCCGCACCGTTAGCGGCGCTCGCCACGGCCAAGCCGGCGCCCTCGAGGTACACGGTCAGCAACTCCAGCGAGCCAGGGTCGTCCTCGATGACAACGGCCAGCGGCCCCTCGGTCCGTGGAGGGGAACTCGACGCGGTGCCGGGCCCGCTCGTTCCCATCAGCGGAACCGCCAGTCCGAACGTGCTGCCGAGGCCCACCTCGCTGTCCAACCACATGTGCCCCCCGTGCAACTCGACGATGCGGCGGGACAAGGTCAGGCCCAACCCGGTGCCCTCCTGTCGGTCGACACCCCGACCACCCTGCTGGAAGGACTCGAAGATGCGTTCGCGGTCCTCGACCGGAACCCCGGGTCCGGTGTCGGAAACCGTGATCGCGACCTCCGTGCCGTCGGTGGTCACGGTCACCGTGATCGTCCCGCCCACCGGAGTGAACCTCACCGCGTTGGAGAGCAGATTCACGATGACCTGCCGGATCCGCCGCTGGTCGGCGTGCAGCTGGCCCACGTCGAGGGCTATCTCCCAAGCCAGGTTGATCGCCCGCTGGGCGGCCCGTTCGCGCACCTGCGACACGCTGTACTCGATCGCATCCCGCACCACGAACGTCGAGCGATCCAGGTCCATCCGCCCGGCTTCGACCTTGGACAGGTCCAGCACATCGTTGAGCAGTTCCAAAAGGTGCTGACCCGAGCTGAGAATGTCGTGCACGTATTCGTCTTGACGTTCGTTCAGATCACCGAACATGCGCTCCAGCAGGACTTCGGAGAACCCGATCACGGCATTGAGTGGAGTCCGCAACTCGTGCGACATGCTCGCCAGAAACTCGGACTTGTGCCGGGATGCCACCTCGAGCTCGCGGCGCTTGCGTTCCAATTCGCGGAACAGACGGGCATTGAGGATGGCCAACGCGGATTGGTCCGCGATCGACTGGAGCATCGCGGTGATCTCGGTCGAAAAGCCGCC
>JADGOY010000166.1 GCA_017882715.1 Nakamurella sp.
GCCGCCGCGTCTGCGATCGCCTACATCCGTGCTGTGCGTCCTTGGCAGCTCACCTGGGGCGCGACGCCTGAGGAGGTGTGCCGGCCGCTGCCCGGCGATGACCTCGTACAAGGCCCTTACCGCACGACCCACGCGGTGTCGATCGCCAGGCCTCCGGGCGAGGTATGGCCGTGGCTGGTGCAGATGGGCTACGAACGCGGCGGGTGGTACAGCTATGACCGGCTCGAGCGTGCCCTCGGCATCGGGGACTTCGCCGAGGGTGGGAGCGCCCGGCGGATCGTCCCGCATCTGCAGTCGCTGACCCTCGGCGATACCGTCGCGCTGAGCCGAAACGGCGGGTTCACCGTCGTCGGTCTGGACCCGGCGCGAAGCCTCGTACTGCACATCCCGATGGACCCGTTGACCGGCGGGCCCGCCTCAGCACATTCCCGGGTCGTCCTGGACTGGACGTGGGCCTTCGTGCTCGAGCCGGTCGATCAGGGATGCCGGCTTCTCATCCGGGTCCGCGGCGACCTGCGACCCCACTGGCTGACACCCACACTTCTCCTGCTCGACCCGGTCCACCTGGTGATGGAACGAAAAATGCTCCTGACCATCAAGCAGTGCGCCGAAGCACACGAACCCCAAGGTCCCAGCACACGTATCACCGGTGAAGCCGGCGGCGTGACGTTCGGCCATCCTCACTCGCCCCGAAACCTCCTTCGGCCCGCCACTTCTCGTCGCCGGCGATGAATCCCCTGCCGCGCTGGCTGGGCTGAAGGTCCGTGTCACGTCGACGATGGGCGGGTTGAAGTGGCTCCGATCGTCGGCGGGGCTGGTGTTGATGGATGCCGTGAAACTGTTGGCCCGGGCGCGCCAGACCGCGATCTGGGAGCGGACCCGTCAGATGTTGCGACTGAGATCCACGCTTCGCGGATACTTCCCAGCCGCCATCAAGGCGTTCGAGGACCTGGCGGCGGAAAGCCCCCGCCCCCGCAGAGGGCACATCGACACCACCTCGAGCGCGAGACACGAAGGCACCGGCTGCGCCGGCCACCCACCATCACGAAAATGAAGCCACCCACCCACCCGGGACCCGTGACCATGGGCCGCCGATGGCGCGGACGGTCGCGGCGCTGACTGGCTGGGTGACGGTTCGGTGCCACGGCACCACAACAACGACAGATCAGGCGCCCCGATGAGGCATCATGTGCTCCCTGGCCAGCGACACTCCTGCGCGGGGCAATCCCCCTGCTCAGTGCGCTCGATGCCGAAGCACGGTCCGTCCGTGCAAGAACACGACGAGAGCGAGCAGAGGTACGTGGATGGCCGGCAGGTTGTGGGCGAACCACTTGGGCAGATACAGCTCGGTGACGGATCCGGACTCGGCGCCCAACGACTGGGTCAGCTCGGTCAACGGACACCGAAATCGGTTTGCGGCGAACAAGGCGCTCTCGCCGAAGACGACGCCTGCAGCGATGGCCGCCCGTCGATCGGTGCGTCCGGCCAGGCCGGCGTACAGCAGGTAGGCCACACAGGACTCGATCGAGAACCACGCGGTGGTGTGGATGACCTTCAGCACCGCGACCCACGCGTCGGCGTGCCCGGGCAGCTCAGCAGGTTCGACCTCGTGGGCGAAGGCCGACCAACGTCGCCTTCGAGGTGCCCTGTGCGCTGCACCGTTGCCACGAGCGGCACGGGCGGGGTTGCCCGGCAACCGGTGCGGTACCACAGCGCGCATCCGCGAAGGATGGCCCGCGGATTTCGACTTGGGCAGAGGCGAACGACCTACTCAGGCGGCCCGGCCCCGCCTCTCGGACACAGTGGTTATGTTCGATCACCGGCCTGCGGCGATTGCTGCGCGCCGTAGAGCCATTTGCCTGTGCCAGCGGCCGTCGCCACGGCGGGAGGCTTCCAACTCACACCGCCGCGCGGCGCGGACCTCTCCGAGTTCCCTTCTGGGCCTGCGATCTCGTGGACCTTGCCGAACCGTGGGTGTGCCAATACCTGTTGCTCATGTCGGCAAGGGCTCGATCGAAAGGGCACCATCGTGGCGGGAGGGTACCGGCTCAACGCGGGACAACGGTCGCAAACCTGATCTTTCGGGTACTCACGCAACGCGGGCTGGGTGCTGATTGCCGGCACGTCCTGAACGTTCGGGGCCGCGCACGACCGGCACGCCGCACTCCACCCCGGTTGACGTGATGCAGGTCGACGGTACCCGGTGGCTCGTGGCGCCGGCCAGTTCCGGTGGGCAGCGAGTACCGGTTCCCGCGGTAGTGCACCAGGGCCTGCGCGGTGGCTCTTGCGGGTCACCGTCAGGACCGCGATCGGCGGCCGCCGTCGGCACCGGGCTGAGTTGCTCGGCCGCGGCGAGATCAGCGACCGTGCAACGATTCCCCGCTCCCGACGGCGAAGTCAATGGGTACGCAACATTCGGGCCGCGGATGGCCGCGCGACGCTCCGAAGGGACGACGCGTGGAGAATCTGCACGCGGTAGAGATCGGTGCGGACGAGGCCGTTCCGGTTATCCGCACCTACATCCGCAGCGTGCCCATCACCCGGGACCACTGGGGCGTCACCGGCGATTCCGCCGATGCCGAGATCGCGGAAGGCGTCGTCAATCACCCCGTCTTCCGTCTGGGTCCAGTGGGCTCCTGAGCGGTGCACCGGCCAGAGTCGGCGAACGTGGTCGACCTTGGCAGCCGGCGCCGGTTGTGCCCGGCCGGCTCAGGTGCCTTCCGTCGGCCACCCCCTCCGTTCACCTCGCATTCGTACCGTCGACCTTGTGGCGGGTGCCAGGACGGCACGTTCTTGCACAACGTGCGCCCTATTCGGCGACGGGCTGACGGCGTCGCTGATAACCGCGATGCGCGGTGCGCGGTCCCGCCGCCCTGCCGCGGCGTGCCGGCTACCGCAGAAGCGGATCCCGGCGATCCAACGGAACGCTCACGGCGACCCCGAACTCGGCCGCCACGTGCGCGGCCAACTCCTCCCTCGTCGGCCGCCACCCGTCGTAAACCCGACCGAGAGCGCCGCGACAACCCCCTGGCGTTGGCGGGGACTGAGAGTCTGCAGCACCACCGCATAACGAGCGGACGCCGCCGGATGCGCTAACACCGGTGTGTTAGCAGATTAGCAGCCCGTCAGCTAACTCGGTAGGTCTTCGCCGGGTCCCGCGCCGCCACCGACTCCGGGCGGGCCATCCCCTGACACCAGCGCGGCCACACCCCCGGCGTGCACGTCCGCAGGCACGGACCACCCCGATCTCCCCGCGGCAACAGACTTGTAGCGTGAACGATCGGATTCGTGACATACAGGCGCCGATGTAACGCAACTCGCGTATGGAAGCCTCATGAGGCATGAGACGGTAACAGTTAACGCGTAAACGACTTGCGCGACAGTTTCACTGCCGCAACAGCAATCACATGGCCAACAGCTGTCACGGTCGGGTGATGACCTGATGTGGGAACGGATCACGTCGGGGTAGGGCGCGTCCACCGCGTCCGCGGCCACCTGCGCCGTCGAGCGTTGATGCCGATGCGGGCTCCCGGGCCGCCGCCGGACAAAAACATGCGTACATGGAGGCCACCGGAACCTGCCGGTCAGAGGAATCGCTGGATGAAGCCGAGTGCGGGGTCGGCGACCGCCTGCCAGCCGCTGTCGATGACCAGTGAGTGCCCGCGGCCGGGGATCTCGATGATCTCGGTGACCCCGGGATTCTTCGACTGGATCTTGTAGGTGGCGTGGCTGATGGCCAGCGGGACGGCATTGTCGTCCGTTCCGGCGATGATCAGCAGCGGGCCGCGGTTCGGGTTCTTCCAGTCGAGTGTGGTTTCGCCGCCGAACGGGTTGAAGTTCGCCGTCGCTGCCTGGAACAAGGGCACACCCGACGCGGGCACGTGGTACGTCTCGTACAGCTCCTTGGCCTCGGCCTCGGTGAGATTGTTGGCCCACCCGTACACGAATTGCTCGAAGGTCAACGCGACGGCCTTGTTAAGTCGCGGATCGGGCTATCGGCGAACCGCTGGCGGGAGGCGTGCACGGCGGTTCTGGACTGTCCGGGGCGACGCCGGGGAACGACGCGGTCAGGCGTCGCGCCACCTCTGTGACCGCCCTGGTTTCATCTTCATGCGACAACATGCGAGTGATGCTGCCACCGTCGGGCACCGGCGCCAACGGTGGTCACCGACCGGTGACGGGCCGTTTCAATCCATGAAACACGCGCTGCTGATGCCCGGTTCGTCACCGTGACTTGTCCGCCCAGCTGGCTGCTTGTTGTCGGCTGTCCGCGGCGCGGCGCAGTTCCCGCGCGTACAGCAGCCCGTACGTGAACCCGTTCTCACCGGGCCGGTCGACGGTGCCGGCGACGAGGCGGCGCAGCAGGTCGGCGGCCACCACGGCGTCCTGGTGCTCGCCCAGGATGTCCTGTAGGTCCCGGTACCGCTGGATGCTGTTCCTCATATTCTGGCCAAGCACGGGACCGGCGAGTTCGGCGGCGTACCGGGCGCGTTTGCCGGCCTTGCGGGCCTTGTGCAGTTCCTCATCGCCGCCGTGCGGGCCGAGCCCAGCGGTCAGGTGTTTGGTCACCTTCCTCGCGGCGGTCTGCACCGGGGTCCGCAGCTGTTTGGGTCTGCCCGCTGCGAGGGCGGTGAACGGTGGTTTGGTCGCCCACCTGCCGGACTCCCGCAGCAGCAGCAGGTACCGCCGACCGGTCATCGCCTTGTCCAGGGCCTGCTGATGCTGCAGCTGCTCGGCCAGCAGGTGCTGCTCGATCCGGGCGGCGATCGGGCCCAACACCAGCTGGGGAGGTAACTCGGCGATCGCCGCGGCGAACCGCGCGCGTTGTACCTCCCGGTCCCGGACCTGGCCGAGCAGCCCGGCGTACCAGCACAGTTCGGCGTCGAACGCGCGGGCCTGCTCCGGGTCGACGTAGCCGGCGAAGATCCGCAGCGTGGACCGCAACCGGCGGGTGGCCACCCGGGTCGGGTGGATCCCGCCGAGCCCGCGGCGCAAGGGCAGGTCTCCGGTGATCAGCGCGTCGTCCTGCTCTGCCAGGTACGCGCGGATGACGTCCCCGGCGGTGCTGCCCCGGCGGGGAAGGTCCGCGTGGTCGGCGGGGGTCGGGGTAACACCGAGCGCCTTGGCGACTTTGTTGGGGCCGCCCGACACGGTCGCGCCGGATCGGGCGAGCAGACCGGTGACGCCGGCCAGGGTGTGGTCGGTCCCAGCGGGTCCGAGTTCGGCTTCGATCTCTCGCCAACTGCTCAAGGTGGCCGCCCGCCGGCCCGGAGCAACGGAGGTGACCAGGTCGTCGGCGACCTCGACCACCAACTGCTCCTGGGCGTCCAGGATGCGGTGCACGGTGCGGTCGGTGTGCACCGTCACCACGTGCCGCAGCGCCTTTCCCCGGCGCAGACCGGCGACCAGCGCGGACAGTTGCTTGGGCACCGTGGTGTCGGTGCCGGTCGGATCCAGCCGGAACTCGGTGCGGGTATCACCGGTGGGCACCTTGAGCTGCCACCCGGTGTCCGATGTCCCGGTGCTGGATCGCAGGGTCACCCCGCGGGTCAGCAGATCGTGCTCCTGGGTGTCGAAATACACGCTGTCCGATCGGACCGACCCCTGCTCGACGCGGCCACCCTGCGGCACCACAGCAGTCAGGTCCGGCAGCACATAGCCCGCGGCCGCGTCGAACTTGTTCTCCCGTTCCAGGTGCTCGCTGACCACCGACAACGACTCCGTTCACTCTGAATCTGATCCAGCAGGGCCCACGTCCGCGCTGTGCCCACGGGCAGTCCTCGAAGTCCCGCATCCCGGCGTTCTCTGCATTCACCCCGATCCGCTCCGGCCGTCAACACTGCCAGACGGAGCGGGTGAGGACCGATGCGCTTCCACCTTCGACGGCGGCCTGGTTCACCGCTCCATGAACCCGAACCCGGAGATCGACACAAACGCCGATCCTGCGCGCCACTGGGGCTCAGCGGCGATGCTCGCGGAACACCTCGACCGACAGGGGTGGCATCGGTGCGAGGCTGAAGATGGCCTCCACCGGGAGGGCGAACAGCTGGGCCATCCGCAGCGCGAGTTCCAGGCTCGGGCTGCAATCCGCGCGCTCGATGTAGCCGACCGTCCGGCATCGAAGGTGATGACGTTGCCGGTGGTCAGGTAGATCTCGACCGCGGCCGCCGCGTCGAGCAGCAGGGTCGTCATGACCATCTCCCGAAAAAAGCGCCCAGCCCGCCGGCAGCGCGCCGTGCCCTTCAACGCCGCCAACACGCCGTGCGCGGCCAGGTACCTCATCAAGCACAACATCCACGGTTTGTTGTGTACTCATAACAATGTGTCTTGATCAGGAGGGGTCAAGGAGCATCGCTGCGCACGAGTGTGCCAGCCCGGAAGCCGCGGGGACTGTACAGCGCCGTCGTACACCCGCACGATCTCCTTGCCGGCGGCCCAGACGCCGATCAGTGGGTCGAGGTCGGTAGGAAAACGCGGGACCGGGGTGGGCGGCGGTATGCGGCTGTCCACACAAGGGCTCGGAAAAGCGCCTTGGCGTCGGCGAAACCGGGGGTGGATCGTGAGCTCGTCGAGCAGCCGCTGCCACCGCGCGAGCGTCGACGCCCACGATGGGTCCGTCCGGAGGAGAGGAAGGCGGGACCGCCGCCGGTGGGCGGCGGCCCTGGGTGAGGGTGGTTCAGACCGGCACGCGCTTGGGGACGGCCGGGACCGGATCAGGCGCCTCATCGAGTCGAAGGCGCAGCTTCTCGCCTTCGACGTCGACGTCGGGTAGGACGCGGTCGAGCCAGCGCGGCAGCCACCAGGCGGCGGGGCCGAACAGGGTCATGACCGCGGGAACGATGGTCATGCAGACCACGATGGCGTCGAAGAGCACCGCGACGCCGAGGGCGAAGCCGATCGATTTGACGATCGACTCCGGCGAGAGAATGAAGCCGGCGAAGACGCTGATCATGATGATCGCGGCGGCGGTGACCACCCGCGCTCCGTGGCCGAAGCCGGTGACTACGGCCTGACCGGCGTCGGCACGTGGACGTAGTCCTCGCGCATCCGGGTGACCAGGAAGACCGGGTAGTCCATGGCCAGGCCGAACACGATGCCGACGAGGAAGATCGGCAAGAGGCTGATGATCGGTCCGGTCTGCTCCAGGCCGATGACGCCGCCCAGCAGCCCCATTGGAAGACCGCCACGACCGCGCCGAAGGTGGCCCGCCATGCTGGGCAGGAAACCGGCGGCGGCGGCCTTCACGGGCACGAGCAGGGACCGGAACACCAACATGAGCAGGACCAACGCCAGTCCCACCACCGTGAGGTAGGGCACCAGCGCGTCGCCGAGCTCGGCCGAGATGTCGATGTTGATGGCGGTCAGGCCGGTCACGGCGTCGTTGTGCTGGCTGATCGTGCGGACCAGGTCCTTCGTGGCGGCCGTGTCCGGACGGCTACACCAAATAGCCGAGCGTGTAATTCAAAGTCGCGCGACCGCTGTTCGGTATGACGGTCAGCGCGCGGTGTCACCGGCGGGGTTCACCACGGCCGGGGTGACCGCGGCGACGTCGCCGAGGCCGGGCGGGGATCGCGACGACGCCAAGCACGATGACCGCGATCAGCAGCGCCGCGACCGGCCGGCGGGCGATCGCGCGGGCCCACCGGGTACCGAACGTTGGGCGCCGCCGTCGGCTTCCGGGTCGCGGGCGTGCAGCCCGCGGGTGCGCCCACCGATGATGCGCCGACCGACGAAGCCCAACAACGCCGGTAGCAGGGTCAGCGCGATGACGACGGCGACGGTCACCGTGCCGGCGGCGGCCAACCCCATCTGGGTCAGGAACGGGACGCCGACGACGACCAGCGCGGCGAGGGCGATCACCACCGTGAGGCCGGCGAAGACGACCGCCGAGCCGGCCGTCCCGACCGCCCGGCCGGCCGCCTCCTCCGGATCGCGGCCCACGGCGAGTTCATGCCGGTACCGGGGGACGATGAAGAGCGCGTAGCCGATCGCCACCGCAGGCCGAGCATCAGGGCGAGGATCGGTGTGGTCGACGACAGGTCGACGAAGCCGGTCGCGGCGGTGATCACGCCGACGCCGATCACGATACCGAGCAGCGCGGTCAGCAGGGGCAGGCCGGCCGCCACCAGCGGCCATCAGGAGCTGTCGGGATGCTGGTTGGCCGTGGTGGTCAGGGATGATCGCGGGCACGTTCTGGTGGCCTGTCGGGGAGATACCCAGGCGTGGGATCTGCCGGTCGGATTGCTGCAGCGCGGTCGCACCAGCAGCTCCGGTCGATCGCGGCGGCAAAGTCCAAGCCCCGGCGGCACAGCCACTGCGCGTGCGGCTCGCGGGCGCCGCGCAACTACCGTCGGACCGTGGACTCGGACCGCCCGAACCGAGCGGCGATGGAGCGGTACCCGGCCCCGCGGGCGCGGGCGACCAGGACGTTCCCGATCGCCTCGGGGCTGTCCGCGCGGCGCACGGTCAGCGCGGTCGGGAGCAGGATCTGGGTGACCTGGCAGTCAGCGCAGCGGGCCCGCCGCGCGGTACAGGCCGCCACTGGCGTAGTCGTCAGGGTGGTGGTACCGACTCAGCGTGAAATCGACCGCTGTTGATGTGTGACGGACGGTGAACAGTGGGGTGGTCGATCTGGCCGGTCGATCCCGATCGCGGGGCGGCTGGACCCTGAAGGGGGACTGTGGCTTCACGACACAGGGGTGGAGTGGCTACCTGGTGTTCACCTTCGGGTGGTTGGCTCCCAGTGGACCTGCAGGTGGAACGTCTGCTGCCGTCCGTCCGTAGACAAACAACCACGTCTTGAGGTGAACGTCAGGGGGTGGACTCGACCGGCAGGTAAGCCTTCGGTTCCTCACCAGCCAGATGGGTTTGTGTCGATGAACGGAGGGGGGAGCGGGGTGTCAGTCCTCAACGGTTTCG
>JADGOY010000167.1 GCA_017882715.1 Nakamurella sp.
GGGTCAGACGGCTTTGCGGAACTGGCTGGGTCTGGGTGACGCGGGTTGGCTGGGGCCCGTGGTCACGATCACCCCGATACTGATCGCGGCGGCAGCGGACGTGTTGATCTTCCTGTGGGTGTACACCGTGTTGCCCGGCAAGAGTCTGCGTTCGCCCCTGAAGGCCAGGCTACGCGGATCTGTCATCGCAGCTCTCGGGTTCGAGATCCTCAAGTACGCGCTGACCACGCTGCTTCCCGACTACGCCAGCACGTCAAGGACAGCGGCCATTTTCGGCTCGGTGATCGGGCTGCTGCTGTTCTTCAACCTCACCGCCCAGTTGATGCTCTTCGTCGCCGCATGGATCGCGACCGCTGACGGCGGTCCGGAGCTCGACGACGGGCCGCTGGAGGAGATCCCGGAGGCGACCCTGGTCGTGCGCAAGGACGTCTCGCCGTCCCGCGTTGCCGCGCTGGTCGGTGTGGGAGCCGCGGTGGGTTGGGGAGCCGCACGGCGGCGACGCTGACCGACGTCAGGCCGGCGGCGCGCTCCCGCCGTCGGGTGGGTTCGTGGATTCCGGCGGGTTCGTGGCCTCGGGTGCGGTTGTGGCCTCGTCGGGTGCGGCCGCGCGACCGGGCGTGGGGGTGACGTCGGCCTGCGCCGCGGTCTCGGGCTCCGCCGCGGATTCCTCCTCGGCCGCGGATTCGGCTGCCGCTGCCGCCTCGGTAGGATACCCGTCGCCCGCGGCCCGCTTGTTCAGGTGACGCCGCCGGACCAGCAGCACCAGGCCCAGGATGAGGACCAGTACCCCGATCCCGGCCAGCACGATGACCGCGGTCGGCAGCCCGCCCGTGGTCGGGGACGTGCCGGCGGTCGGCTCCGCGCCACCCGAAGAGACGTTGGGGCCATCGGCCCCGCCGCTGCCCGACAGCGCGGCGGCGCCAGCGGTACCCGACGCGCCGGATACCGCGGGCGGCCCGGTACTCGGGGTCGGTGACACAGTGCCGGCCGTTGCCTCGGCCAGCGATCCGACGAGTTGTCCCACCGCCGGCGTGCTCGCCGGAAGTGCGAAGCCCCAGTCCAGCAGCGACGCGGCCTGCATCCACTGCCGCCGTGGCACGTGGTTGCCGTTCATCATGGTGACCACCAGCCGGCGACCGTCGCGCTCGGCCATGCCGACGTAGGTGTTGCCGGCGTCGTCGGTGAAACCGGTCTTGCCGCCGAGGGCACCCGGGTACTGGTAGACCAGCTGGTTGTCATTCGCGGCGATGTAGCCCTCGTTCCCCGCTGCGGGGACGTGCACGTCCTGCGCGGAGATCATTTCCGGGAACGGCGGTGTCGCCATGTCCGTGCGGGCGAACAGCGCGAGGTCGTACGCCGACGTCGACTGGCCGGGACCATCCAGTCCGGACGGTGTCGCTGCCCTGGTGTCCAGTGCGCCCAGGGCCGAGGCGGTGGCGTTCATGTCGGCGACGGTCTTGTCGCACCCCCCGTTGGTCCTGGCCAGCGCATCGGCCGCGTCGTTGCCCGAGATCATCACGAGGTACGACAGCAGCTGGCGGACGGTGTAGATCCCGCCCGCTTCCAATCCGACCCTGGTGCCGTCCTGCGCGGTGTCCTCTTGGGTTCCTTCGACCGGGAGGTCGAGGTTGGTGAGGTTCTTCAACATCACCTGCGCGGTGAGCAGCTTGAGGGTGCTGGCCGGCCGATAGCGTCCGTGGGGATCTTTGGCCGCCAGAATCTCACCGGTGTCCAGATCGGCAACCATCCAGGCGCCCGCCGAGATGTCCGACGGCAACGGCGTCGCCCCCCCGGACACGATCACGCCGCATTCGCCCATGCGCCCGGCCCCCACCGGCATCGCCGGTACGGGCAGCGGTTGCGGCGCGACCGCCCCGGGCGGGACGTCCTCCGAGGTGTCCACGGCCGGCGGTGGCTGGCTGCGTTGGGCGCAGTCGTCGGTGGGCGTCGTCTGCACCGTTTCGCTCGGGGGGACATACGGATCGCCGGGCGCGGCACCAGCCGTACCGGGCCCGGCCAGCGCCATGCCGGCCAGCGCCATGCCGGCCAGCACCACGCCGGTAAGCACCGAGGCAACCAGTCCGCCGACCGCTATCCGCCGCCGCGCCTGTGCAGGAACGGATCGTCGAGCGCCCGACCCGGGCAGCACCATGCGATGGCCGGCCCCGTCGAGCGGCGGTTTGTCCGTGGTGCGAAAGAAGATCATCGGATCCACCGTAACGCCACGACGGTGATCCGCCGGTGACGATCACGCCTCCGGCCGGGCGCGGGCCGACATCCCGCGGGCCCGCCCGCGATCCTCACGCCAATGACAGGAACAGCTTCTCCATGGCCTGGGTGTCCAGATTCTCCACGCCACCCGACTCGGCCAGGCATTGCTTCAATCCGGTCGCAATGATCGCGAAGCCGGCGCGGTCCAGTGCGCGGCTGACGGCCGCCAACTGGGTCACGATGTCCTGGCAGTCGCGCCCTTCGTCGATCATCCGCAACACCCCGGCCAGCTGGCCCTGCGCACGCCGGAGCCGGTTCACCACGGGGCCCATCTGTTCGGTCGGTAGCTCGACCATCACCACTCCTCGCGCTGGTTGAGCCTTGTGTCCAGCAGATTGAGCATGTTCATCGGTTCCGGATTGAGCATGTTCATCGGTTCCGAATCAGCCGGCTGCGGTGGCAGCCGCGACCTTCGCCTTGACCTCGTCCATGTCCAGCCCGCGGACCGCGTCGATCACCTGGTCCAAGGCCTGCGCCGGCAGCGCGCCGGGCTGGGAGAACACCAGGATGCCGTCCCGGAAAGCCATCAGCGTGGGGATCGATCGGATACCCGCGGCCCCCGCCAACTGCTGCTGCGCCTCGGTGTCCACCTTGCCGAACACGATGTCGGGATGCGCCTGCGAGGCGCGGTCGAAAACCGGTGCAAACCCCCGGCACGGGCCACACCAGGCCGCCCAGAAGTCGACCAAGACGATCCCGTCACCCTCGACGGTCGGTCCGAATGTCGTCGCTGTCAGTTCTTTCGTCGCCATGCCCGCGCTGTCCTCTCCAGTCGTGTCATACCTACCGGGGTATGAACACCCGACACGTGCAGGGTATTCCACGCTTGGCCGTCGGGAGGGTCCGCGGGCGCGCCTTCCCGACGATGCGCTGGCCGCTCGCACGTTTCCCTGCCTCCAGGATGGGCAGCGCGCTCACGGCGAGAGCATCTGTCCAGCGAGTCGAGAAATCGGCGCGGAGTGAACCGTCCGATGTGCCTGGGGGCGCCTCCGGCGGCGCCCAACGCGGTCGAGGTGGTGCCCTCAGATGCGCCGAAACATGAGTGCCCGCTTGACTTCCTGGATCGCCTGGGTGACCTGGATGCCGCGGGGGCAGGCTTCGGTGCAGTTGAAGGTGGTGCGGCAGCGCCAGACCCCTTCGGCGTCGGAGAGGATCTCCAGTCGCTCGCGGCCGCCCTCGTCGCGGGAGTCGAAGATGAATCGGTGGGCGTTGACGATGGCGGCGGGGCCGACGTAGGCGTCCTCGGACCAGTACACGGGGCAGGACGTGGTGCACGCCGCGCACAGGATGCATTTGGTGGTGTCGTCGAACCGGGCGCGGTCGGCGGGGGACTGCACGTGTTCCCGGGTGGGTTCGGCACTGTAGGTGATCAGGTACGGCTTGACGGCCCGGTAGGCGTCGAAGAACGGTTCCATGTCGACGACCAGGTCTTTGAGCAGCGGCAGGCCCTTGATCGGTTCGACGGTGACTTCGTTGCGCTTGTCGCCGATCAGGTCCTTGATCAACACCTTGCAGCACAACCGGTTCCGGCCGTTGATGCGCATGGCGTCGGAGCCGCAGACGCCGTGCGCGCAGGACCGGCGGAAGGTCAGGGTGCCGTCGATGTACCACTTGATGTAGTGCAGGACGTTGAGCAGCCGGTCCCCGGGGAGGGCGGGGACCCGGTAGGACTCGGTGTGCGGTGCATCGTCCAGTTCCGGGTTGAACCGTTGGATGTGCACGGTCAGCATCACCGCGCCGTCGGGCACGGGTGGCAGGTCGCCGGGCAGGCCGGTGCCGCCGGCGGTCGCCACTTGCGTGGAATCGTCGGCCGTTGTTGCCATTAGTATTTACGCTCCATCGGCCGGTAGCGGGTCTGGACGACCGGTTTGTAGTCCAGGCGGATGTCTGCGGACAGCTCGACGCCCTGCTTGTAGGCCATGGTGTGCCGCATCCAGTTCGCGTCGTCCCGGGTCGGGTAGTCCTCCCGGGCGTGGCCGCCGCGGGATTCGGTGCGCACCAGCGCGCCGACCACGAGCACCTCGGCCAACTCCAGCAGGAACCCGAGTTCCACGGCTTCGAGCAGGTCGGTGTTGTACCGGTGGCCCTTGTCCTGGATCGCGACGCGGGTGTAGCGGTCCTTGAACAGCCGCACGTCGTCCAGTGCCTGTTTCAGGCTGGCTTCGGTGCGGTAGACGGCGGCGTTGAGGTCCATCGAGGACTGCAGGGCGCTGCGGATCTCGGCGACACGTTCGGAGCCGGTGGAATTGCGCAGCCCCTCGACCATCTCGATGACCGTGCTGGCCGGTGCGTCTGGGAGCCGAACGAAATCGGTGTCGTTCGCGTGCACGGCGGCGGCCAGCCCGGCGCGGCGGCCGAACACGTTGATGTCCAGCAGCGAGTTGGTGCCCAATCGGTTGGAGCCGTGCACGGAGACGCAGGCGCACTCGCCCGCCGCGTACAGCCCGGGCACCACATCGGTGTTGTTGCTCAAGACCTCGGCGAGGATGGTGGTCGGGATGCCGCCCATCACGTAGTGACAGGTGGGGAACACCGGCACGGGTTCGTCCAGCGGTTCGACGCCCAGGTAGGTGCGGGAGAACTCGGTGATGTCAGGCAGTTTCGTTTCCAGCACCTCGGCGCCCAGGTGGGTGACGTCCAGCAGCACGTAGTCCTTGTTCGGTCCGGCGCCGCGGCCCTCGCGGACTTCCTGGACCATCGAACGGGCCACGATGTCGCGCGGCGCCAGGTCCTTGATGGTCGGGGCGTACCGCTCCATGAACCGCTCGCCGTCGGCGTTGCGCAGGATCCCGCCCTCACCGCGCACCGCCTCGGAGATCAGGATCCCCAGGCCGGCCAGTCCGGTCGGGTGGAACTGGAAGAACTCCATGTCCTCCAACGGAAGTCCCTTGCGCAGCACGATGCCCAGACCGTCGCCGGTCAGGGTGTGCGCGTTGGAGGTGGTCTTGAAGATCTTGCCGGCGCCGCCGGTGGCCAGCACCACCGACTTGGCCTGGAAGACATGGATCTCGCCGGTCGCCAGTTCGTAGGCGACCGCGCCGGTGCAGGTCTGGCCCTCGCCGGTCTTGGTCAGCATCAGGTCCAGCACGTAGAACTCGTTGTAGAACTCCACGCCCAGCTTCACGCAGTTCTGGTACAGCGTCTGCAGGATCATGTGCCCGGTGCGGTCCGCGGCATAGCAGGCGCGGCGCACGGCGGCCTCACCGTGGTTGCGGGTGTGCCCGCCGAACCGGCGCTGGTCGATCCGGCCCTCCGGGGTCCGGTTGAACGGCAGCCCCATCTTCTCCAGGTCCAGGACAGCGTCGATGGCCTCCTTGCACATCACCTCGGCGGCGTCCTGATCGACCAGGTAGTCACCGCCCTTGACGGTGTCGAAGGTGTGCCATTCCCAGTTGTCGTCCTCGACATTGGCCAGCGCGGCGCACATCCCGCCCTGCGCGGCACCGGTGTGCGACCGGGTCGGGTACAGCTTGGTCAGCACAGCCGTCCGGGCGCGGCTGCCGGACTCGATCGCCGCGCGCATCCCGGCCCCGCCGGCGCCGACGATGATCACGTCATAGCGATGGAACTGCATGTCAGTCCTTCCCAGGACGGGGGAGACCGGCTAAGCCGGGCTGATCGTGCATGGCACCGTGCTCCTGTCAGCTCATGGTCGGATCGAAGGTGAAGATCACCAGGGTGCCCACGCTCATCACCAGCACCACCGAGGCCGCCAGCATCAGCTGCAGCCAGAAACGGGTGCCGTCCCGGCGGGTGTAGTCGTTGATGATCACGCGCAGCCCGTTGGCGCCGTGGATCTCGGCGAGCCAGAGCATCACCAGGTCCCAGATCTGCCAGAACGGGCTCGACCAGCGGCCGGCCACGAAGCCCCAGTTGATCCGGTGCACGCCGCCGTCCAGCACGTTCATGATCAGCAGGTGGCCGAGCACCAGGATGACCAGCGCGATCCCGGACGAGCGCATGAACAGCCAGGCGTACATCTCGAAATTCGTGCCACGTCGCCCGCCCACCCGCCGCTTGGGTGCCCGCGGCGCCTCGATCCCGCGGGTGGCCGGTGGGTCGAACGCGGCGGTCACGACGCGCTCCCGAACATCACTGACACGGTGCGCTGGAGCATGAAGTAGACGCCGGGGATCATCAGCACCAGCCAGATGCCCACCACCACCCACAGCATCATCCGCTGGTAGCGCGCGCCGCTGGCCCAGAAATCGACCAGCATCACCCGTATCCCGTTCAGCGCGTGATAGAGCACCGCGGCGACCAGTCCGACCTCGAACAGGTTGACCACCGGGTTCTTGTACGTCTCGATGACCGTGTTGTACGCCTGCGGGGAGACCCGGACCAGCGCCGTGTCCAGCACGTGCGCGAACAGGAAGAAGAAGGTCAGCACACCGGTGATGCGGTGCGCCACCCAGGACCACATCCCCGCATCACCGCGGTATACCGACCCGCGTCGCGGACGTGGCACCCGCTTCCCGCTGGCGAAGGCAGTGGGGTTGGACATGATCGTTTTCGACCTCCGGCATTCGGGGCGGACATGCTCAGGTTGACCTGCAGGAATGCTGAGACGACCGCGGGGCCACCGGACAGCGATCTGTCGCCGATGCTAACCTTCCGTTCACAATCGCAGTGACCGGGCCGGATGTGACGTTCCCATCGGAAGCCGTCCGGGTATCGATCCTCTGGCCGGCCGTCCCGCGGGGTACAGCCCGCGCGTGTGTCCGTGGAACGAGGTGCCGAACCAGGACCCGGCCGGGCTGCAGCCGGCGTCGTTCAGCGTGAGGGTAGTCCCGGAGCGATGTGCTCGTCCGGTAGCAGTACGTCATCCAGCAGCACCAGCTCGGCAGCGCCCAGTTCGGCCGCCGCGAGTTCCGGCGCTTCGGGGTCCGTGGCGGCATCGGGGTCCGCCGGCGCGAGCACCGCTCGCGCCACGATCACGGGCGATCCGGCGGCGGTGAAGATGGGGCTGGCCTACGACATCGGCGGGCGCGGCGACCAGTCGTTCAACGACCTCGCCGCCAAGGCACTCGATCAGGCCAAGGCCCAGGGAGTCACCCGTCGTCGGTGAACTCGAAGCAGGTGCAGGCGAACCGGACTCGGCCAAGGTCGACCGGTTGAATCGACGACGCACCCAACGTCACCGCGTTGATCTTCGCAGCCAATGAGGGCTCGTACCTGGTCGGCGCGGCGGCGGCGCTGGAGACCAAGAGCAACAACGTCGGCTTCATCGGTGATGTGAACGTGCCGCTGATCCAGGGATTCCAGGCGGGATTCGATGCAGGCGTCAAGGAGGTGAACCCCCATCAAGATCACCGACTCGTACCTCGCGGAGCCGGGCGATACCACGAAGAACGGTTTCAACGATCCGCAACTGGGCGAGACGACGGCGAAGGGGATCTACGACAGCGGCACCGACATCATCTTCGCCGCGGCCGGTGGCTCCGGGGCCGGCGTCTTCAAGGCAGCCACAGCGGCGGGCAAGTACGGCGTCGGCGTGGACTTCGACCGTACAATCTCGGTGTCTCCGCCCGGAGAGAGGATCGATGACCAGCCATCGGATTCCGCTCGGCAGCACGACATCCCGGCCGGCCCCGCCCGCCGTGCGACTCACCGGGATCACCAAGCGCTTCCCGGGTGTCGTGGCCAACTCCGACATCAACATCGAGGTGCAGCGCGGCACTGTACATGCCCTGGTCGGAGAGAACGGGGCGGGCAAATCGACCCTGATGAAGACGCTGTACGGCATGCATCAGCCTGACGATACGAGGTCAGGACAATCGCCGACGAGATCACCGTGATCCGGCGGCGAACGACGGTCGGCACTGCCGACCCGAAAACGGTGACCAACCGCCAGCTCGCCGAAATGATGGTCGGCGCGGCCTTGCCCGTACCAGAGCTCCGCGAATCCACCGTGACCGACCGGGTGATCTTGCGGCTGGCCGGGGTACGGGTGGCCGGCGACGCCGTCGGTGGCCGCGACATGCTCTCCGACATCGATCTGACCATCCACGCCGGTGAGGCGTTGGGCATCGCCGGCGTCGAGGGCAATGGGCAGGACGAACTGGTGGAAGCGATCATGGGCATCCGTCCGCCGGCCGCCGGAACCATCGAGCTGGCGGGGCGGGACCGCACCTCGACCCTGCGGCGCCGGGAGGCCGGGATCGGCTTCATTCCTGAGGACCGCCACCGCCAGGGCCTGCTCCTGGAGGGCACCCTCTGGGAGAACAGGATTCTGGGCCATCAGACCCGCCAACCGTCGGCGCGCGGAATCCTGGTGAACAGGGGCGCCGCGCGGGAGGACACCCGGCGGATCGTCGAGGCATTCGACGCCCGCACGCCGGGCATCGAGGTCAAGGCTGCTTCGCTGTCCGGTGGCAATCAGCAGAAGCTGATCGTCGGCCGGCACCGCGATGACCGGCGCCTCCGTCGCGGTGGCGATCGGCTTCAAGATGAACCTGTTCAACATCGGGGTGGACGGGCAATACCGGCTGGCGGCGTTCCTGGCAGCCGCGGTGGGCGGTGCCGCCTTCATGACCTCCCTGCCCGGACCGTTGCGGATCGTCGTCACGATCGTGGTGGCGATGATGGTGGGGGCTGCCTGGGCGGGTGTCGCGGCGCTGCTCAAGGCGACCCGCGGGGTCA
>JADGOY010000030.1 GCA_017882715.1 Nakamurella sp.
CACCGCCGCGGCCTAACCAAACACCAATCGAACCTGACCCGGCCAAGAACACACCGGGTCACCTCGCGCTGCCCTCGTTCAGTTGGATTTTCCGGTCAGCGACACCTACAACGCCAACACTCACGGCACCAACCAGTACACCGACGGCGCCGACGATGCGCCGGACGGCGACGACGGGGCAGACCGTTACGACGATCTGCACGCCTATTTCGACAGCGATCCGGCGCCGCGGCGCCGCCGGGACAGGTCGAAGAGCGGTCCGGGCCTGGCACTCGAGGGCAAGTCCGGTCGCCGCCTCGTCGACGTCGATGGCATCGACATCGACTCATGTGATCTCGACACTGACCGCGGTGAGTCGCAGGCCGAAGGCGCCGATGCACCGTTTTCCAGCTATGACGTGGCCGGCCACGGACCCGACCCCACTCCGCACTGGCTGATCACCGAGTTGTCCGCCAGGGACCACCGGCTCGGCGTGATCAAGACCGGCAAGGAAGCCGACGTCAGCCTGTTGGAGCGTCGGCTCACCGACGGCGAGGGCTGCCTGCTGGCGGTCAAGACGTTCCGCACCGCCGACCACCGGATGTTCCATCGCGACGCCGGATACCTGGAGGGCCGTCGCGTCAAACGGTCCCGGGAGACCCGGGCAATGGCGAACCGGACCGGGTTCGGCCGGGAGATGCTGACCGGGCAGTGGGCCACCGCCGAGTTCCGGGCGCTGGCCAGGCTGTGGACCGCCGGTGCCAGGGTCCCCTACCCCGTTCAGATCATCGGCTCGGAGCTGATGATGGAGTTCATCGGGACGCCGGAGGGTCAGGCCGCGCCCCGGCTGGCCGCGGCGGACGGCACCACGGCCGATTTCGTCGAACTCTGGCACGACCTGGTATCCACCCTGGAGGTGCTGGCCGAGGCCGGTTACACCCACGGCGACCTCTCGCCGTACAACGTGCTGGTCGACGAGCAGGGCTGCGTGCTCATCGACCTGCCGCAGGTCGTCGACCTGGTGGCCAACCCGCAGGGCGAGTCGTTCCTGCGGCGGGACTGCTGGCTGATCGCGGACTTCTTCGCCCGACGCGGGGTTCTCGCGGCCGACGCGGAACTGCTGGCCCTGCATCTGGGGGCGCTGGCCCGGCCCTGAGCTGACCACCGGACCGGCCGACCGAGTACGGTCTGAATCAGACATTGCCGACCGAAGGGACACCTGGTGAGCCTGGAACGACCCGTCGCTCCCGACCCGTACGCACTGCTGCCGAAGGTGCCGAGCTTCACGGTCACCAGCCCGGACGTGGCCGACGGCCAGCCTATGGATCTGTTGAACGTCGTGGGCCCGGGGGGTCCGGGCGGCGGCAATCAGTCGCCGGCGCTGGCCTGGTCGGGTTTCCCGGTGGCTACCCGTTCGTTCGCGGTCAGCTGTTTTGATCCCGACGCTCCGACGCCGTCCGGTTACTGGCACTGGACCGTGGTGGACATCCCGGCTGACGTCACCGACCTGGCCGGGGGGGCGGGCGCGGCGGATGGCAGCGGCCTGCCCGCCGGTGCCTTCCAGGTCGCGACGGACGGCGGGAACGTGGGGTACGAGGGAGCCGGCCCGCCGCAGGGCGACCAGGTGCACCGGTACTTCTTCGTCGTGCACGCCGTCGACGTCCCCACCCTCGGCGTCACACCGAGCACCAGCGCGACCGCGGTGTCCTTCAACCTGGTGTTCCACACATTGGCGCGGGCGATCATCGCACCGGTCTTCTCCTACTGAGCGCTCCGACTACTGAGCGCTCGGACTCTGCACGGGCGCGCGCCGGGCATGATCACCAGCGCGGCCGGATTAGCCTGGCCGCATGCCTCATTTCGACCTGGTGGTGGTCGGGACCGGCTCGGGTAACTCGATACCCGGGCGTGAGTTCGACAACTGGAATATTGCGATCGTCGAGCAGGGGGCGTTCGGCGGGACCTGCCTGAACGTCGGCTGCATCCCGACCAAGATGTACGTCTACCCGGCCGACCTGGCCGAGGGGACCCGCCGGGGCGGCGAGTTCGGTGTGCACGGCCGCGTCGAGTCCGTCGACTGGCCGGCGATGCGGGACCGCATCTTCGCCCGCGTCGACGCCATCCAGGCCAGCGGACGAGCGTTCCGCGAGGGTCCGAAGTGGCCCAACATCACGGTCTACGCCGGCACCGGGCGGTTCACCGGCACCAAGGCGATGACGGTGTGGCTGAACGACGGGGGATGCGCCGAGATCACCGCGGACCGTTTCGTCATCGCCGCCGGCGGCCGTCCGGTCATCCCGGACATTCCCGGGTTGGACGAGGACGAGGTCGGTCGGGGTCCGGTCCACACCTCGGACACGATCATGCGCATCGAGAAGCTTCCGGGCCGGCTGGTGGTGGTCGGCGGCGGGTACATCGCCGCCGAGTTCGCGCACATCTTCGCCTCGTTCGGGACCGAGGTCACCCAGGTGGTGCGCGGATCGCGGCTGCTGCGCCACCACGACACCGACATCGCCACCGCGTTCGCCGGGAACGCCGCGCGCCGCTACGACCTGCGGCAGGACACGGACGTCTGCGGCATCAAGCCGGAAAGTTCCGGCGGCGTCGGAGGCGGGAACGGACTCACGGTGCACCTGGAGGGCCCGTACGGCGCGGACCCGTTGGACGCGGACCTGATGCTGATCGCCACCGGCCGGGTCCCGAACTCCGACCTGCTGCACGTGCGTGCCACCGGTGTCACGGTCGATCCGCACGGCCTGGTCGTCGTGGACGACTACCAGGAGACCGTGGTGCCCGGGATCTACGCGCTGGGCGACATCAGCTCGCGCTACGCGCTCAAACACGTCGCCAACCACGAGGCGCGGGTGGTCCGGCACAATCTGGCGCATCCGGACGCGCGGATCACCTCCGACCACCGGTTCGTCCCGGCCGCGGTATTCACCCAGCCGCAGATCGCCGCGGTCGGGCTGACCGAACAGGATGCGCAGCGCCGCGGCATCCCGTACGTGACCGGCCGCCGGGACTACTCCGGAATCGCCGCGGGCTGGGCGCGGGAGGACACCACCGGGTTCGTCAAGGTGCTCGCCGATCCCGACACCGGGTTGCTGCTGGGCGCGCACGTCATCGGCCCGGAGGCGGCAACGGTGATCCAGCCACTGATCCAGGCCATGTCGTTCGGGCAGCGGGCCCACGACTTGGCGCGCGGGCAGTACTGGATCCATCCGTCATTGACCGAGGTCGTGGAGAACGCGCTGCTGGCGCTGCCCAAACCCGGAGCCACTCACTGACGCCGCCGGCCGGTGGCGCCGACTTCCAGGCGATCGTCAGCGCGATCCTGGCCCCCGACGATCCACCCGACCAGCCTGAACGGTCCCCAGGTCGCCGAATTGATGACGCATGCAGCACTGATCTGAGCCGTGCAGGGCACACCGGACGAAAGGGCGACGCCGGACGACCCGGTCGGCTTGGGCAGGGTGGTGCTGCCTGCCGACGGCCGAGTTCATCGGCGACACCCGCCGTGCCCGGGATCGTCCGGCAGGACAGCGCGCGCTGCGCGTCGGCGTCGCCCAGGTGCGCCGGGCGGCAGCCGGGATCGTGACGGACGGGCCCGCGCTGCTGAGGGCGTCCGGCAACCCCACCCGAGATCGCCGCCGAGCACGCGGTTGCTGGCTCTCAGCGGTTTGCCTGGCCCGCCGACCGGCCGCAACCCCCTTGCAACCGTTGCCTTTCCGCCACCGCGGTGGTGCAACGCCAGCACTGGGGCTGGGCGGCGTGGGCGGTATCCATGTCCATCACGGGCGGCCCTCGGTCTCAGGGGAGGGTGAGGACCTCGGCACCGGTGTCGGTGACCAGCAACGTGTGCTCGAACTGGGCCGTCCACGCCTTGTCCCTGGTGGTGACGGTCCAGTTGTCGTCCCACAGGTCCCAGTCGATGCTGCCCAGGCTGATCATCGGCTCGATGGTGAACGTCATGCCCTTCTCGATGACGGTGGACACGGTCGGCTCGTCGTAGTGCAGGATCACCAGGCCGGAGTGGAACGTGCGGCCGATGCCGTGGCCGGTGTAGTCGCGTACCACCCCATAGCCGAAACGTTTGGCGTAGGACTCGATCACCCGCCCGATGACGTTGAGCTGCCGACCGGGGGCGACCGCCTTGATCGCCCGGCGCAACGACTCCTCGGTCCGCTCGACCAGTAGCCGGTTCTCCTCCGACACGTTGCCGGCCAGGTAGGTCGCGTTGGTGTCGCCGTGCACTCCGTCGACAAAGGCGGTGACGTCGATGTTCACGATGTCGCCGTCCTGGACGACGGTGGTGTCCGGGATGCCGTGGCAGATCACTTCGTTCAGCGAGGTGCAGCAGGACTTCGGGAAGTGCTTGTAGCCCAGCGTGGACGGGTAGGCGCGGTGGTCGCACAGGCACTCGTGCACGATCCGATCGATCTCGTCGGTGGTGACTCCGGGAGCCACGGCGGCCCCGCCCGCGGCCATCGCGCGGGCCGCGATCTGCCCGGCCACCCGCATCTTCTCGATGATCTCGGCGGGCTGCACCCAGGGATCGGTGCTCGGTGCGGGCTTGGCGCGGCCCACGTATTCCGGTCGCGGGATCGACGCGGGGACCGAACGGATGGGAGTAGGCCTGCCAGGGGTCAGGGTGGTGCGCAACATGACGCCGAGCCTACGACCGATCCTCGGTCAGTTGGCCGGGACAGCTCCCAGGAATGCCTCGACAAGATTGTTGGTCAGCAGCGAGTCCTCCCCGCCGACGATGAGCGCCGCGAACGCCAGGTCGCCCCGGTAACCCACGGTCCAGGCATGCGCATGGATCGTGCCGTCGGCGGCGGTGAACTCCGCGGTACCGGTCTTGGCATGGACGTCACCGAAACCCTGCAGCCCGGTGCCGGTGCCCTCGTCGACGACCGCCGCCATGTACTGCTGGATGTCCTGCTGCACCTGGGCGGATCTCGCCGGCGCCGACGCGTCCGCCGTCGTGGTCGTGCCGCGGATGAGGATCGGTGTCGGCATTTTCCCGTTGGCCGCGGTCGCCGCCATCAGCAGCGCCGAGAACGGGGTGATCAGCGTGGTTCCCTGGCCGAACCCGTTCTCCGCGCGCTGGACGGTGGTCGCCGCGATCGGCACCTTGCCGGTGAGCGTGGTGATCCCGTCGACCACGAAGTCGAGCCCGATCCCGTAGTCCTTCGCGGCGATGGTCAACGCGTCGGCGGGCATCTGGGAGGCGAGATTGGCGAACGTGGTGTTGCACGACCGGGCGAAGGCCAGGGTGGAATCGACCGTGCCCAGCTCGAAGTCGTGCGCGTTGCGGATCAGCCGGCTGTCGATCGCGGTCGATCCGGGGCAGCCGACCACGCGGCCCGGCGCGATCAGATCGCGTTCCAGCGCGGCCGTCGCGGTGACCACCTTGAAGGTCGAACCGGGTGGGTACTGACCGGTCAGCGCGGGCATGCCCTGGGCGTTGGCCGCGGAGTTCTGCCCGACGGCAAGGATCTCCCCCGTCGACGGCTGCATGGCCAGCAGCACCGCCGGTTGGGTGATGCCCGCCAGAGAAGCCTCCGCGGCCTGCTGGATGCCGCTGTCCAGGGTGAGGGTGACCCGCTCGCCGGGGACCGCGGGAACGTCGATCAGCGTCTCCAGCGCGCCGCCGGTGGAGTCGACGGTGATCACCTTCCACCCGTCGGTGCCTGTCATCCGGTCGCTGGTGGCCTGGTTGACCTCGCCGAGCAGGGCCTTGGCGAAGTCCTTGGTGGGCGCCAGGCTCCGCTCCTGCGACGGGAAGCTCAGCCCGGGGATCGCGTCCAACTGCGCCTTGACCTTCTGGTAGTCGTCCTCCCGCAGGTTGATCACTGTGTACTGGACCGACTTCGGGTCGACGGCCGGGCTGGACGAGGCGGCCGGGCTGGACGAGGCGGCCGCGCTGGAGGCTGGGCTCGACGCGGCGGCCGCCGCTGACGACGATGACCCGCTCGGCGGGGCGGCCGCGTCGGCGACCGCCTTGGCCGCCCCGGCAACGATGCTGTCGGCCGTGATGGTGGCGTCGAACGGGGCCAGCACCGGCGCGAGGGCGGTGGCCGTCGCCCCGACGTCCGGCAGCTGCCCTGGCAGCAACCCCACCGAGTACACCCGGACCGGGGTGACGAGTTGCTGATTGTTCCGGTCGACCATCGCGCCCTGCGGCGCGGTGGAGGTCTTGGTCGCCACCGTCTGCCGTTCGCCGAGTTTGGGATTGACCACGGACGGCGACCAGTCGAGCAGCCAACCCTCGCTGCCGCCGGTGTCTCGCCAGGTCCAGGTGGCCGGATAGGTCCAGGTACCGGCGTCGGGCAGCACCCAGCTGAAGGTCACCGTGGTGGTTGCGGTATTGGCACCGGTGCGGTCGATCGGGCCGGGCGTGATGGTCAGGCTGTCCGGCCGAAGGTTACGGGTGACATCGTCCAGTACCAGCGACGCGGCGGCCTCGTCGGAGGTGAGTTTCGCGGCCTGGTCCGTCTGCAACCTCTCCCAGGCAGAGGTGAAGGCCGCGATCTGCTGGTCCGGACCGTTGGCGTCATCCGACGAGCTGGTGCAGCCGGCGACCAGCAGCAGACCCAGCACCGTGAGCAACGTCCAACCGGGCCGGCGGGAGCGGACGCGGTGACCGGGCATGCACTCCAGTATCCCTGGGCGCACCGACGGTCCGGCCGGAACCACGCCATCACCAGGGATTCTCAGCGTTCCCCGCCTGAGCCGTGCCCGCCGATCACCGCCAGCAGTGCATCCGCACCGTCGTGCCCGCGGCGGTCGAGCGCACCTGCGCCAGATCGCAGAGGTCGTTGGCCGCCCGGACCGCCCGAGGTGAGGGTTGCCGTCACGCAGACCGCCTCGCGATCGCGGCCGGGTGAGGTGATTCGGACAAGCGCACCACGTCATGCGATCCACGTCCGAACTGCAGGTGAGGTGGTCCAACACCCGCAGAACGCGGCCTCGTGGGAACCTGGAACCGTGCCAGCGGACCTGCTCATCGCCCGTAATCCGGACCCGGACTCGTCGCTGCCCTTCCTCGTCCGTATCCCGTTGGGCGAAAGCGGCATCGTGGTCAAGTCCCGCGCCGCCTGGCCGCGCGAAAGCAAGGTGTACTGCCACCGTGCGGACGGCTGGCCGGCGGACGCGGAGATCGTCGAGAGGCTGCCCGTGCGGTCGTGCAGTCGCCGCGGACCGGCTATCGACCTGGTGCTGGAACGCGCGCGGGAGAACAGGTCCCAATTGGTGATCACCCGGGCGCGGGGCCGGGAAATGATCTTCTGGCAGTCACCGCGAACCAGCAAACAAGCCCGGCCGGCGGTGCGCGTGCCAACAGCTCGCGCGTCAGGTCTGGTGCTGGACGTGCTGGTGGACACCGCCGAGAAGTACCCGTACACCTTCGGGCACCAGCAGGCCGGCACCCGACGTCAGCGCCTGCCCGCCGGTGACTACGCCGTCGAGCTGGACGGACGGGTCGTCGCGGCCGTGGAACGCAAGACGGTGCAGGACCTGGTGGGCAGCCTGCTGTCAGGCAAGCTCACCTACGCCCTCGCCGAACTGACCGCGCTGCCTCGGGCCGCCGTCGTCGTCGAGGACAGGTACAGCCGACTCTTCGCCCTGACCCATGTAACCGGGGCACGGGCGGCCGAGGCGGTAGCCGAGGCACAAGCGCGGTTCCCGTCCGTGCCGATCGTGTTCTGCGAGACGCGGCCGCTCGCGCAGGAGTGGGTGTACCGCTGGCTCGGCGCATGTCTGGCCGAGCTGACCGCCGCGCAAGCGACGACTGACCTGGAGACCACGTTCTCCTCCGGTCCCGAACTACCGCCACCCTCGCCGCCATCCTCGCCGCCGGTCGCGGCACCGGCGCGGGCGGCCGGGGCCGTGCCGGGGGGCGTCACGCGGATCCGGGCCTGGGCACGACAGCAGGGGCTCGTCGTCAACGACCGGGGACGGCTGCCCGCCGAGGTGCTGGCGGCGTATCTGGCGGATGCCGACCGGCAGTGATTCATCCGCCGCAGGCGATGCCGTCCCGCGGCCGCCGGCCGACCATCATGGGTATGGGACTCTTCCGGCACCATCACGATCAGATGACGTGGAGGATTCCGGGCGCCGGGGTACAGGACATCCGTACCGACCAAGCAGATACCGGACCGCCGGTACGGAGTGCTCGAGCCTGACCGGCACCTCAGGCGAACCGCGGACCCGAGAACAGCTCAGGTCAGAACAGCACAGAGGCGAACCGACCCACCTGCTGGAATCCGATCCGGTGATAGGTGCGCAGGGCGCGCTGGTTGTATTGGTTGACGTACAGGCTCGGCACCCGCCCGAGGTTCCGCTGGATCGCGCGGACCACCGCCGCCATGCCGGGGGCGGCCCTGCCCTGGCCGCGCAGCTCCGGATGCACCCAGACCCCCTGGATCAGCGCGACCCGCTGGGAGAGCGACCCTATCTCGGCCTTGAACATCACCCTGTCGCCGTCGAAGCTGGCGAAGGTTCGCCGGGCCGCGATCAGATCAATGATCCGGGTCCGGTAGCCCTGGCCGTTGTCGCCGATGCGCGGGTCGACACCCACTTCTTCGGTGAACATGGCAACCGCGGCCGGGAAATACACCTCCAGCTGGTCCGGCCGTACGAGCCGCACATCCTGGTCGACCGGTCCGAACGGGTCGCCGGGGCAGGCCATCAGCGGTTGATCCGCTCGCACGTCACGGGCCGATCCCCAGCGCGGCTCCAGGCGCTCCCACAGCGGCAGCACCAGGTCCGCCGGTCCGAGGATGGTGGCACATTTCCGGCCGCGCCGAGCCGCGATGTGCGCGAAGGACCGCATCGTGGCGGAATCGCCGGCCAGCGGCACCATCGACGCCCCGGCGAAGATCAACCCGTCGCGGCCGCCGGCCACTCCCCAGAACTGACCACCCAGCGCCGGCTCGTTCATCCCGACCTGTTCGAAACGGGCCGCCACCATGCACCCGGCGATCGGGTCCGCGGCGAGCACCCGGGACACCTGGGCGGTGTGCGACGGCCCCAGCACGCGGGCGAAGCTGGTCGTCAGCACGGCAGGCCGCCGCCCATCCTGGGCGACCGGAGCAGCGGCGCGGTGCGGGACATGAGGTCAGGGCCTTCACGGATTCGAGCGGGTTATGGGCACAGACTGCCAGGCAATGATCCTCGCCGTCGCCGACGGGCCGACGGAACCGACGGAACCGACGGAACCGACGGAACCGACGGAACCGACGGAACCCGCCTTCTTGTATCACGGCCGTGCATCCGAGCCGAGCGGCGCAGGCAGGGCCGTGAACAGCCGTGGTCAAGCTGGACGACCGGGCCGATCCACAGTTCGCTGGACTGCGCTCGAGGAACACCGATCGGGCCCGCACCAGTGGGCTGCGCTGCCGGCCTGTTGTACAGACCCCGGTCAAGGAGCGGGCCGCGCTGGCCGAATGGCGCGACCGCGGCATCCCGAGCGTTGAGCGGGGTGTCCGTCTGCACCGACAGGAGGTTCAGCGCAGCGGGGCGGCCCAGACCAGGCGAGTGCCGCCGCCGGCCGGTCGATCGACGGTGAACGTTCCGTCGGACGCCGCAGCGCGGCTGGCGAGGTTGTGCAGGCCGCTGCGGGCGACGGTGTGGGGAATGCCGATGCCGTTGTCAGTGACATCCACCACGATGTCGACGCCGACGGCGATGGTGACGGTGAGTTCGGTTGCCTTGGCGTGGCGTACCGCGTTGCTCACCGCTTCACGGAGCACGGCCTGGGCCTGTTGGGCCAGCTCGGCGGGCACGACGTCGATGCAGCCGGAGATGACGATCGACGTCCGCAGTTCGGTCTCCGCGGTGATCTCGTCGACGATGTCGTGCAGTGCGCCGCCCAGTCGTGGGGCGGCGTCCGATTCGGCCTGCAGATCGAAGACGGCCGTGCGGATTTCACCGATCACCTCGTTGAGTTGGTGGATGTGCTCGACGACCCGCGCGGCCACGCTCGGCGACTTTGCCAGGCGATGGGTCCCGCGCAGGGCGAGCTCGATCACGAACAATCGCTGGATGACGTGCTCGTGCAGCTCCCGGGCGATCCGGTCGCGGTCGGCGAGCACCTCCAGTTCCTGCAGCGCGGACTGCTGGCGCGCGCGCTGCAAGGCCAACGCGGCCTGGTCGGCGAAGGTGGATGCCAGGGCCAGCTCGTCCTCGCCGAACGCCGCCGAGGCGGAGGTGCGCACCGCCAGCAGTACCCCGGACAGTGATTCGTCGGTCCCGAGCGGCATGGCCATCGCCGGCCCGAACCGTACCCCCAGCCCCGCGGAGAGGCCGAAAGCCAGGTGGGTCACATTGCGGGGCACGTGGTCGGAGAACACCGCGCCGGCGGTGGATCCGCTGATCGGGATCCTGCGGCCCTTGATCAGTTCGGCGCCGGCGCCGACGGCTACGGTCACCGTCAGCTCACTGATCTCCCATGCCGCGGCTTCCGGGTCCTCGGGCACCACGATCAGGGTGCAGTCGGCCCGGGTGAGCTCCCGTGCCCGGCCGGCGATCAGCTGCAACGCCGCGTCACCGTCGGTCGCGGCCAAGAGCTCGGCGGTGACCTCTCCGGTGGCCTGCAGCCACTGCTCGCGGCGGCGGGCATGCTCGTACAGCCGGGCATTGTCGATCGCCAGACCCGCGGCACCGGCCAGCGCATGGACCACGATCTCGTCATCGTCGGTGAATCCGGTGCCGGTCTTCTTCTCGGTCAGGTACAGCCGGCCGAACACCTCCCCGCGGGCACGGACCGCCGCGCCGAGGAACGATTTCATCGGCGGGTGGTGGGGCGGGAAGCCCGCTGACATCGGGTGCAACGAAAGGTCGTCCAGCCGCAGCGGTTTGATGTCTTCGATGACCACGCCGAGGACCCCGTGCCCGGTCGGCAGCGGGCCGATCAGCTCTCGGTCGGCGGCGTCGATGCCCGCGTTGACGAACTGGCTGAGCATCCCGCCCTCGCCGAGCACGCCCAACGCGCCATATTGGGCATCGACCAGATCCATTGCGGCGTCGACGATCTGGCGCAACGTCGCGGCCAGATCCAGCCCGGACGCCACCGCCATGACCGCGTCCAGCAACGCGTCCATCCGTTCCCGGGTGCTGCCGACGATCTCCCCGGTCCGGTCCTGCACCTCCCCCAGCAAGTCCCGCAGCAGGGTCGGTGACAAGGTGCCGGCCACCCGTGGCGCAGTGTGCCGACATGAGCCCGACGCTGCCGTCGCTACCCGCGGGACACGCACGCCGCCCCGGGTCTTTCCGCCGGCCTCGTCCCGGCCCGTCGGAGTGGTCATGACCGGGTCCGGCCCGCAGTTCGGTGCGGGCGCATCCGCCGGAGGACTGATCGTTCGGTCACTCTGGTTACCCCGGTTCCGCCGCACGTCACGAAGATCAAGAGGGGAGGGATGGCGTCACCAAGGTCCGGGGCGAACGCGTCAAGGCCAACCTTAGCGGGGATTTGTCGGCTCTTGCCGAGATCACGTCAGGACGGCGGCCGATACCCCTTCCGTCAGCGCACAGTCAGGACAGCGACACCGAAGGCTCACCGGATGACGATCCGGCGTCCCGCATCGCATCGGCGAGCCGCATCGCCTCGTCGATCAGCGTCTCGACGATCTGCGACTCCGGGACGGTGCGGATCACCTCGCCCTTCACGAAGATCTGCCCCTTGCCGTTGCCCGAGGCGACGCCCAGATCCGCCTCCCGCGCCTCCCCCGGTCCGTTCACCACACAGCCCATCACCGCGACCCGCAGCGGCACGTCCAGACCCTCGAGCCCCGCCGTCACCTGCTCGGCCAGCGTGTACACGTCGACCTGGGCGCGACCGCAGGACGGGCAGGACACGATCTCCAGTCCGCGTTCCCGCAGGTTCAGCGACTCCAGGATCTGCAGGCCGACCTTGACCTCCTCGACCGGCGGCGCGGACAGCGACACCCGGATCGTGTCGCCGATCCCGCGCGACAGCAACGCACCGAACGCGACGGCCGACTTGATCGTGCCCTGGAAAGCCGGCCCTGCCTCCGTCACACCCAGGTGCAGGGGATAGTCGCACTGCTCGGCCAGCAACTCGTAGGCCCGGACCATGATCACCGGGTCGTTGTGCTTCACCGAGATCTTGATGTCCCGGAAGTCGTGCTCCTCGAACAGTGAGCACTCCCACAACGCGGATTCGACCAGCGCCTCCGGGGTCGCCCTGCCGTATTTGGCCAGCAGCCGCTTGTCCAGCGAGCCGGCATTGACCCCGATCCGGATCGGAGTGCCGGCCGCGGCCGCGGCCCTGGCGATCTCCCCCACCTTGTCGTCGAATGCCTTGATGTTGCCCGGGTTCACCCGGACCGCGGCGCAGCCGGCGTCGATGGCGGCGAACACATACTTGGGCTGGAAATGGATGTCGGCGATGACCGGGATCTGGGACTTCTTCGCGATCGCCGGCAGCGCGTCCGCGTCGTCGTTGGTGGGCACCGCGACCCGGACGATCTGGCAGCCCGACGCGGTGAGCTCGGCGATCTGCTGCAGGGTCGCGTTGATGTCTGCCGTCACCGTGGTGGTCATCGACTGCACCGAGACCGGGTACTCGCTGCCGACCCCGATGCCACCGACGTTCAGCTGGCGCGTCACCCGACGCGGCGCGAGTACCGGCACCACCCGGTCGGCGGGCATGCTCGGCAGGCCGAGGCCGACTGCGGCCGGTGACGACCCTCGCGACGCGGTGACGGACATGGTCTCGGTGTTCCTTCGCGGTGGTAGGGCAGGTGTTGGGGCAATTGGGTGGGCGTGGCGGTCCGGATGCCGGGTCAGCCGAAGAGCTTGACCGGGTTGACGATGTCGGCGACCAGGGTCAGCGCCGTCAGCCCGATGAACAACAGTGCCACGACGTAGGCCACCGGCATCAGCTTGGCCACGTCGAACGGCCCCGGGTCGGCCTGGTGCCGGAACCTGGCCCAGCCCTTTCGCACCCATTCGATCATCGCGCCGAGGACGTGGCCGCCGTCCAAGGGCAGCAGGGGCAGCATGTTGAGCAGGAACAGCGCCATGTTGAACCCGGCGACGAGGTTCAGGAACAGCACCAGTTTGTCGGTGCCGCTGGTGTCCGATTCCAGGATCTCCCCGCCGATCCGGCCGGCGCCGACGATGCCGACCGGGGTGTTGATGTCACGCGGCGCGCTGTCCACGATGGAGTTCCACAGCGCCGGGATCCGCGCCGGGATGGTGACGACCGCCTGGGCCGCGGCGCCGATGTAGTCGCCGGTCCGCGTGATGGCGGCCCCGAAACTCTGCTGGGTGTACGGGCTGGTGGGCGAGACGCCGAGGAATCCGGCGGGCTCGACGCCGGTCTGGTTGCCGTTGGCATCGAGCACCGGTCGCAGGTTCTCGACCAACGCCACGTTGCTGGTGACCTGTTCGCCGCCCCGGATGTAGGTCAGTGCCACGGTCGTGTTCGGGGCGGCGCGGATCATCCCGGTCAGCTGGGCCCAATCCGTGACGGGCGTGCCGTCGAACGCGACGATCTCATCGCCCGGCTGCAGTCCGGCCTGCGCAGCCGGGGTGGATTTGTCACCGGGCCGGCAGTCGGTCTGCTGCTGCGCTCCGGCGGCCGCGGCCGGGATGACGCACGCGTTGACCTGGCTGATCGTGGTGCTCGGGGTGGGCACGCCGATCCCGACCAGCAGGATCGCGAAGATGCCGACGGCCAGGATCAGGTTCATCACCGGACCGGCCATCATCACGACGATGCGCTTCGCCGGATGCAGCTGGTAGAACTGCCGGCCCTCGTCGTTGGAGCTGACCTGGGACCGGTCGCCCGCGCGGGTTTCCTCGACGATGTTGCGCACCATGCCGGCGAAGCCCATCGCCGTCGTACTGACCTTCTGCCGGCCGTCCTTGCCCGGCGGCACCATGCCGACCATCCGGATGTAGCCGCCCAGCGGCACCGCCTTGAAGCCGTACTCGGTCTCCCCGACCTGCTTGGACCACAGCGTCTTGCCGAACCCGACCATGTACTGGGTGGTCCGGACGTTGTACAGCTTGGCGAAGCTCAGGTGACCCAGCTCGTGCCAGGCGATGGAGAACAGCAGCGCCAGCAGGAACAGTACGAAACCGATCACGGTCCACATCAGCGTGCCGCCCCTACCCTGTCTGCTGCGGGATGTGCCGCAATGATCTCGTTGGCCCGGCTCCGGGCCCAGTCTTCCGTGGCCCAGACGTCGTCGATATCCCTGGGGTTGCTCCGGACGTGATCGGCCTCCTCCAGGATGCGGGCCAGAACATCCGAGATGCCTGTGAATCGCAGGTGCCCATGGCGGAACGCGTGGACGGCCTCTTCGTTGGCCGCGTTGAAGGCCGCCGGGACCGTTCCCCCGGCCTGCCCCGCGGCGAACGCCAGACCGAGCGCCGGGAACGCCTCGTGGTCGACCGGCTCGAACGTCCATTCGCTCGCCCGGCTGAAGTCGCACGCAGTGGCCACCTTGTCGAGCCGGGACGGCCAGGCCAGCGCCAGGGCGATCGGCAACATCATGTCCGGTGGGCTGGCCTGCGCGATCGTCGCGCCGTCCACGAACGTGACCATCGAATGGACGACCGACTGAGGGTGCACCACGACGTCGATCCGCTCGTAAGGGACCCCGAACAGCAGGTGCGCCTCGATCACTTCCAGGCCCTTGTTCACCAGGGTTGCGGAATTGATGGTGACGACCGGCCCCATCGCCCAGGTCGGGTGTGCCAACGCGTCCTGCGCGGTGATGTCCGCCATCTGCGCAGCGCTTTGGCCGCGGAAGGGGCCGCCCGATGCGGTGACGACCAGCCGCGCAACCTCGGCGGACGTGCCGCTGCGCAGGCACTGGGCCAGCGCGCTGTGCTCGGAATCCACCGGGACGATCTGCCCGGGCGCCGCCGCCTCCAGCACCAGGGAACCGCCCGCGACCAGGGATTCCTTGTTGGCCAGCGCCAGCGTCCGGCCGGCCTCGAGGGTGGCCAGCGTGGGCCCGAGGCCGATCGATCCGGTGATTCCGTTGAGCACCAGGTCGGCCTCGGTGTTCTCGACCAGTTCGGTGGCGGCGCGCGGCCCGGTGAGCAGCTCCCGCGCCGATCCATCCGGGAGCTGGATCGATGCTCCGACCGACCTGCGATCCAGCGCGAGCGCCACCCGCGCGGATGGGTGCGCCGCCGCCTGCGCCGCAAAGAGATCAGTGCGAGCGCCGCCAGCCGCCAGTCCGACGACCTCGAACGCCTCCGGGTGTCTGGCGATGACCGCCAGCGCCTGGGTGCCGATCGAACCGGTCGAACCCAGGATGACCACGCGCCGGGGTCGATCGGCCTTCGGCAGCGGTGTCTGGGCGCTTGTCGCAGCGGTCACAGCCGCCATTGTCCTCCCCTGGCGCGTCACCGATTCCCCTGCGACGCCGGGACATACTGGCCGGGTGGCCCCACGGAACACCCTCAGTGCTCGATGGCTGACGGTGATCCTGGTGACGGCCCTGCTGTGCTCCGCCGCCGTGGTCTACGGCCTGATCCAGATCACCGGCGGCAGTACGGCGTCGTCGGCGCCTGGTTCGGCCGCGGCGAGCGCGTCGGAGAGCGCCGGCGGATCAGACGCCGCACGCGCCTCGGACGATCTGTCGAGCACGTCGGTCAGCCCGGCCTCCGGATCCTCCGCGAGCAGCGCACCCGGTAGCGGCGCGCCGTCGGCGCGCGGCACAGCGACGCCGGCTCCGGTGCTGCCCGGCTCGCTGGTGCAGCTTCCGGCCGCATGGACCGGAGCGGCCCAGGTCACCGTCAGGGTGCTGGGTCGCTGCGCCGCGACCGGCGGCACGTCCTCGTATTCGCTGACCGCCGACCTCGCACTGCAACGCCCCGTCGACGGCACCGGCCCGAACGGCAATGGGATCGAGGACGGGATCCGGGATGGGATCGGGAATGGGATCGGGGATGCCAATCCACTGTCCATGACATTGGGGATCAGCCCGGCCGGAATCCCGGGGCTGACGGTGTACTCGGCGTCGTTGGCGGCCGACGGGTCCGTGCATCGGACGTGGTGGCTCGCCACCGGAACCGGCCCGGAGGGCAACACTCTGATCAGCGGGGTTCTCATCGCGGACGAGCCGATCGACGGCGCGCTGCCGCCGAACCTGCTCAGCGACGGGGAGACCGACCTGCAGCCCTGCGAGGCCGGCCGAACCGTCGGTGTGCCGCGCACGCTGGCAGCGGGATCACGGATCACCGGGTGGGTCAGCGCGACCCGCGCCGAACTCGATCTGACCGGCACGACCACCGACGGGGAGCGCGCGGTGACAGCGCGGGTGGTCGCCACCCGATCGCCGTGACTTCATGACAAGATGACCGCAGTCGCCGCCGGAGTCCCGCAGGGCCGGCAGCGCGCGGAACGAGCCCGGAACAGTCGTCAGCGAGACAGTCATCAGCGGGACAGTCATCAGGAGGGCACGTGGCCGGCACGTCACTCGAACAACATTCGGCCGCCGGAGACGACCAGGGCCACGGGGGCGCGCTCGAGCGGCCGCAGGTGGGCCCGGTGGTGTCGTACAACCCGGACGCGCCCAGCGAGGAGTGGGGCTGGCACGGATCGTGGCGGGAGTTCGCCCCGCGCGGCTCCCGCGCGCTGCTCTGGCTCGGGGTGATCGGCCTGCTGCTGTTCCTGTTCGGCAACCAGCAGTCCATGGTCGAGGACTGGTGGTTGATCGCGATCGCCGCGTTGATGGCGGCGTGGCTGATCTGGGGCGAGATCAAGATCCGCAAGGACCGCGCGCGGCGCCCCTGATCTGGCGCCTGACCCAGTGCCCGCCATCCCCCGCTGCGTCGACATCAGTGTCGGGGGCGACTTGTAACGTCCGGTCACGGTCGTCACGGTCGTCACGAGCGCCGATCGCGAGCGTCAGATGAGTGGGGGAAACAGTGTCCGAACACGCCGATGTCGGCGCGTCGACTGTCGGCAGTAGCGCCGGCGGCAGCGTGGGGCGAGTGCTCGGTACCGAGGACGCGACCCCGCTGAAGTTCCAGGTTGCCCTGCACGAGGACACCTACCTGCAGCTGGACGACGTGGTCGTCACCGTCCGCGGGGTGCCCGGTGTCGGTCCCGTGATGACCGCAGGCGTCGTCACCGAGGTCAGGGCCAGGCACGAGGGCGCCAGCTTCGGCTCCGACGTCTTCCTGATCAGCGACGGCGTGCTGCCCGCCCGGGTGCAGGAGGTCGCCGAGGTCACCACTACCCGCGTCGAACCCGAGTGTTACGTGCCACCCAGGCCGGGCGAACCCGCCCGCAGGGCGAGCGGAACCGAACGCGCGCAGGCCCTGTACTTCGACCAGATGGACTCCAAGCTGCCCGTCGGGCTCGGCCGGGACGGCTCCCCCATCTACCTGAACCTGGAGTTCCTCGACGGCACCCGCGGCGCGCACGTCTCGGTCAGCGGCATCTCCGGAGTGGCGACGAAGACGAGCTACGCGCTGTTCCTGCTGCACTCGATCTTCCGTTCCGGGGTGTTGGGCCGGCGAGCGCTGAACGCCAAGGCGCTGGTGTTCTCGGTGAAGGGCGAGGACCTGCTCTTTCTCGACTATGCAAACCTCCGGCTCGACGACGACCTGCGCGAGAAGTACGCGCGGCTCGGCCTGCCCGCCGAACCGTTCGCCTCGGTCGGCTTCTATTCACCGCCGACGCCGGACGACACCACCGGGCGGCCGTACGTGACGGGCCGGACCAGCGGGGTGGCGGCGTTCTGGTGGACCCTCGCGGAGTTCTGCGCGGGCGAGCTGCTGCCGTACATATTCGCCGACGCCGAGGACGAACGGAACCAGTACACGATGGTCGTGCACCAGGTCGCCGCGCGGATGCGCGCCGACGCCGCTCCCGCGGGGCCCGACGGAGCGGTCGTCATCGCGGGCGTCACCTGCCGCAGCTACGACGATCTGGTCGACGTCATCGTCGACCGGATCACCGACGACAACAGCCGACCGCTGTGGGCCGGTCCGGTCACCGGCATCGGCACCATCAATGCCTTCATCCGGCGGCTGCGCTCCTCGCTGCCGCCGCTGCGGTCGCTGATCCGCGCCGACCTGCCCGACCAGGGCAACCGGCAGATCTCCACCGGGAACCAGCAGGTCACCGTCGTCGACCTGCACAACCTGCGGGAGCGGGCGCAGCGCTTCGTGGTCGGTGTGGTGCTCGCCGCCGAGACGGCCCGCAAGGAAGCGGCAGGACCCGGCAGCCTGCTGTTCACCATGATCGACGAGTTGAACAAGTACGCGCCGAGGGAGGGCAACAGCCCGATCAAGGACGTGCTGCTGGACATCGCCGAACGCGGCCGGAGCCTGGGCATCATCCTGATCGGCGCCCAGCAAACGGCCAGCGAGGTCGAGCGGCGCATCGTGGCCAACTCGAGCATCAAGGTCGTCGGTCGGCTGGACCCTGCCGAGGCCGGACGGCCGGAGTACGGCTTCCTGCCGCCGAGCCAACGCACCCGCGCCACCCTGGCCAAACCCGGCACCATGTTCGTCAGTCAGCCGGAGATACCCGTGCCGCTCGCCGTCGAGTTCCCGTTCCCGGCGTGGGCTACCCGCAGGTCCGAGTGCGGAACACCACCGGCGGCTCCGGCGACGAGGCCGGCCGGCAGCGCGTTCCGCCGGCTGCCGCGGCCCGACGACATCCCGCCGTTCTGACCGGACCCGCTCCCGACCGAGGAACCACACGTGAAGCTCCTGCACACCTCCGATTGGCACGTCGGCAAGACACTCAAGGGCCGCAGCCGGCTCGACGAGCAGCGCGAGGTGCTCGCCCAGGTCGTCGCCGTCGCGCGTGAGCAGCAGGTCGACGCGGTGCTCATTGCCGGCGACCTCTACGACTCGTCGGCGCCGTCGGCCGCGGCCCAGCAGCTCGTGATACGGGGTCTGCTGGCGTTGCGGGACACGGGCGCCGAGGTCATTGCCATCGCCGGCAACCACGACCACCCCGCCACCTTCGATGCCTACCGGCCGCTGATGGCCGCCGCCGGCATCACCCTGGTCGGGACCGCGCGGGACGCGGAGTCCGGCGGCGTCGTCAACTTCACCGCCCGGTCCACCGGCGAGCGGGTCAACGTCGCAGTACTGCCGTTCATCTCCCAGCGCTATGCGGTCCGCGCCGCGCAGCTGGTCGCGTCGACGCCCGCCGAGAATTCCGGCGCCTACGACGAACTGGTGCGCGAAGTGCTCGCCGCTCTCACTGCGACCTTCACCCCGGACGCCGTCAACGTCGTGATGGCGCACCTGACCGTCACCGGGGGCGCACTCGGCGGTGGCGAACGACCCGCGCAGTCGATCTTCGAGTACCACGTGCCGGCGGCCGCGTTCCCGCCCGAGGCCCATTACGTCGCTCTCGGCCACCTGCACCGCCGGCAGCGAATGCCGGCGGCGTGCCCTGTCGTGTACTGCGGTGCGCCGTTCGCCGTCGATTTCGGCGAACAGGACAACACTCATGTGGTCTGCCTGGTGCAGGCAACGCCGACCACACCCGCCCGGATCACCGATGTCCCGATCACCGCCGGGCGTCGGCTGCGGACGGTGTCCGGCACCGTCGCCGAGCTCCTCGCCCGGGCCGTCGAATTCGGCAACGACTACCTGCGGGTGTATGTGCGGGAGGCCGCGCGCGCCGGTCTGCGCGAGGACATCACCGACGCGCTGCCCAACGCCCTCGAGGTCCGCATCGACCCCGAGTTCGCCGCCGTGGTGAATCCGGTGCGTCCGACCGCCGACCGCGCCGACCACTCACCGGCCGAGCTGTTCGCCGAGTACTGCTCGTCCGTCGGTGTCGAGGATTCCCGAGTGCGGTCGTTGTTCGACCAGCTGCACGACGAGATCACCACCACCGGCACACACGGCTGAGGAGGACCAGATGCGCCCCGTGCTCCTGGAGATGAACGGCTTCGCGTCCTTCCGCGAAGCCGCGAGCGTCGACTTCACCGACGCCGACTATTTCGTGCTGGTCGGGCCGACCGGCTCGGGCAAGTCGACCGTCATCGACGCCATGGCGTTCGCCCTGTACGGCACGGTTCCCCGCTGGAACGACAAGCGGATGGTGATGTACGCGCTCGCGCCGACTGCGGTGCGCGGCACCGTCCGGCTCGTGTTCGACGTCGACGGCCTGCGCTATGTCGCCGCCCGCGAGCTGCGCCGCAGCAAGCAGGGCGTGCAGGTCAAGAGCGCCCGGCTGGAGCGGCTGGTGGACCCGGCCGGCACCGGCACCCTGAGCGAGGAGACCGAGGTGCTCGCCGCGGACTCCCAGGTGACCGGTGCCGTCGAGGAACTGCTGGGTCTGACGTTCGAGAACTTCTGCCAGTGCGTGGTGCTGCCGCAGGGCGAGTTCGCCGAGTTCCTCCGCGCGAAGGGCTCCGACCGGCGCAACATCCTGATGAAGCTGCTGGGCGCCGATCTGTACCAGGCGATCGGGCGGGAGGCCAACACTCGCGCATCGCTGGCCGGCCAGCGCGCGACGATGCTCACCGAGCAGCTCACCGGTCTCGGTGACGCCACGCCCGACGCCGAGACCGCGGCCGCGGCACGCGAGTCCGCGCTGCGCGGACTGACCGACCGGGTCGGGGCCGTAGTGCCACAGCTCAGCGCCGCCGCCCTCGCCCTGCAACAAGCGCAGCAACGGTGCGATCAGCTCGCCGCGGAGCACGAGACGCTCAGCGCGATGAGGCTCCCGGACGGTGTCGCCGCACTCGACGAGGCACTCGCCGCCGCCCAGGCGGCCGCGGCGGAGGCCCGGCGCGCCGAAGGCGAGGCAGAAACCGCAGACACCGCCGCTCGGGACCGGCTGGCCGTGGCGCCGCAGCGTGGGCCGCTCGAGCAGGCTCGCCGCGACCACGCCGAACACGCCCGCACGCTGGCCGCCGTTCCGGCCGCGCGCGCCGACGTCGAGGCCGCCACCGCGCTGTTGCGCCAGGCTGCTCAGGCGCGCACGGCAGCGGCCGCCGGGCTCCAGATCGCCCGGGAAGCACGTGACGCTGCGACCGTTCAGGCCGGCACCGCCGACGCCGAAGTCGCGCGGCTCGGCGTCGAGCGTGGACTGCTCAGCGCCGTCACCATTCCCGACGGGCTGTCCGAACTCGACCGGCGCATCCGCGAGGCCGGCGAGGCGCTGACGACCGCCGGTGAGCGGGTGACCGCAGCCGAGCTCCGCGACGCCACGGCCCGCGACGCCCTGCGCACGGCTCCGCAGCGCGCGCCGCTGGAGACGGCCGTGACCTACCTGACCGAGCTGGCCCAGGCCGTCGCCGGGCTGCCCCCGCTGGAACAGGCGCAGCAGCACGCGGCCACCGAACACCTCGCGGCGCTGGCCACCGCCGACGCGGCGAGCACCGCTGTCGACGCGGCGCGTGCTACCCGGGATGACATCGCCGTCGCACACCGCGCCGCCGCGCTTCGCCCGCACCTGTCCATCGGTGACGCCTGCCCGGTGTGCGATCAGACCGTGGCCACGCTGCCGCCGCCGTTGCACGCGCCGCAACTCGCTGCCGCGGACAAGGCGGTGACGGCGGCAGAAACGGCGGCACGAAAGGCCCGCGCCGCGCAGACCGTCGCAGCGAGCACGGCTGCGACGGCCACCGCGCAACTATCGGCGGCCACCGCGCACCGGGCCCGGCTGCAGGCCGCTCTGGACGGCCGGCCGGCCGACATCGCGGACATCCGGCACACCCTGCGCCGACTCGACGGGCTCGAGGCGGACGTCCGCGGCGCCGCCGATGCGCTGGGCCGGGCGCGCACGGCGCACACCGCCGCACAGACGGCCACGCGTCAGCTGGACGGCGAGGTCGCCGCGCTGCGGACCGCGTTGCGCACGGTGCGCGACCCCCTGGTCGCGTTGTCCGCGCCCGCTCTGGATGACATCGACCTGCTCGGCGCCTGGACTCTGCTCGCCGGTTGGGCGCAGCAGCAGGCCGCCGCCCGGGACGCCGCGCTGCTCCGCGCGAAGACCGCAGCCGGGCACACCCGCTCGGCAGAACTTGCCGCCCGGGCCGCTTTCACCGCGGCCGACACCGAGGCTGCGGCGAGCGACACCGCGCACACCGAGGCCGCCGCGGCGCGAGAACGTGCCGTCACCGCACTGGGCGGTCTTGATCGGCGGATCGACGAGCTGGCCGAAGCCCTGCGCGGTGCGCCGAGCGATGCCGACGCACAGGCTCAGCTGGGCAAACTCGATGAGCTCGGCGCGGCGGTCCGCGGCGCTGACGAAACGCTGCGCGGCGCCCGCGCCGCACGTGTGCAGGCCGAGAAGGCGGCGGAGGCGCTCACCCAGGACGCCGCCGCTGTCTGGCAGGTGCTGCGTGCGACCCGCGACCGGCTCGTCCCGTTCGGCGCGCCAGAGCTGCCCGAAGGGTCGGCGCTGGCCGGCTGGGCCACGCTGCTGACCTGGTCGAGCGACCAGGCCGACCAGCGCGCCGCTGCCCTGCCCGCCGCACAGGACGCCGTGCTGGCCGCGACCCAGCACCAGGACGAGACCGCCAAACGACTCACCGACGAGTTCGCCGCGCACGACGTCGTGCTGCTGCCCGGTGAGCTGACCAGCACGGCGCCGGTCGCCGCCGCGGCCGCGCTCGCCCAGGCCCGCGCCGAACGGACGCGGATCTCGGAGCGTCGTGCGCTGGCCACCCGGTTGACCGCGGATCTGACCAACGCCCACACCGATCAGCAGGTTGCGAAGCTGCTGGGAGATCTGCTGCGCAGCAACAAGTTCCCCGAATGGCTGGAGACCGCGGCGCTCGACACGCTCGTGATCGACGCCTCCACCAACCTGGCCGAGCTGTCCGGCGGGCAGTTCGAGCTCACCCATCGCAGGGGTGAGTTCTTCGTGATCGACCACGCCGACGCCGACAGCCTGCGCAGCGTCCGCACCCTGTCCGGCGGTGAGACGTTCCAGGCGAGCCTGGCACTGGCTCTCGCGCTCAGCGCGCAGCTCACCTCGCTCGCCGCCACCGGCGCGGCCCGGCTCGACTCGATCTTCCTGGACGAGGGGTTCGGCACGCTGGACGAGGCCACCCTGGAGACCGTCGCGGAGACGCTGGAGAATCTTGCGCACGGCGACCGAATGGTCGGCGTCATCACGCACGTGGCCGCGCTGGCCGAGCGCGTCCCGGTCCGCTTCGCGGTCCACCGCGACCAGCGCACCTCCAGCGTGGTCCGGGAGACCGCATGAACTCCGGGATGACAACGGCCCCGGTGGTCGGCATGCGGTTCACCGTCGACGGCTGGGACCCGACCTACGGAACCAGCCTGGAACTCGAGGAGGACCTGGGCGAGTCGACCGCGCAGGTCGATGTCGGTGTCGAACTCCCCGAAAATGCCTGGCGGGCGGTCGATGTCGACCCGTCAGTGACGCAGCCCAGCGCGACGCTGTTCGTGGACGGCGTGCGGCGCGTCGAGGCCAGGGTCTGGATCGATCATGTCGCCGGCGGGTCGCCGGCGACGGACGCGTCCGCGGCACTGTGCGCCTCGTACGCGGCCGGCGTGGTCTGCTGTTGCGGCGCCGGTGCGCACCTGCTCACCGCGCAGACCCGGCGCGGGCTCTTCACCATCGCGCCGCACGCCGTCGACGTCGCGACGACCGCCGGTGCCTACCTCGCCTGCCACACCGCGGCCAGTGCGACGATGCCGTTGTCGGTGACGCTGTCCAGCGCCTTGCAGCGCCGGCTCGCAGAGATGGAGGTGACGGTCGCGGTGGCCGCCCGCGCCGGGCTGGCCGGGCACCGGGTCACCGGGCACGAAGTCACCGGGCACGAAGTCACCGGGCACGAAGTCACCGGGCACGAAGTCACCGGCGATGACCTGCTCGTCGTCGACGGCCCGCTGCGCGGACGCACCCACCTGCCGCGCGCCCTCGGCTTCATCAAGAGCCACCGCACCGCCTACCTGCCGCCGCCGCAGCACGCCATGGTCGGCGCGCTGCGGCACGGCCAGCGCACACCGGTGTTCCTGATGGGCACGACCTGGGACCGGCACGCCTGGTACCTGCGGTTGCCGTGCCTGCCCGGACCGCCGTGGGCCGGCATCGTCCGGGTGGAATGCTCCGCAGACCTACCGGGCGGCGAGGTCATCGCGCTGGCAAACCTCAGCCAGCCGACGCTGTGCCGCTACGCCTCAACCGAGTACAAGGACGCCCGCGCGCCGCAGAACCTCTACCCCATCGCCGGTCTCGAGCGGGAACTGCGCCGCAGGCTCGGCGATCCGCGGTTGCTGTACCGGGCGCTGCGCGTCGCTGCCGCGCGCTGACCGCAACGTCGATGCCGCACTCCGGAGAGCGGCACCGGGATAGGAGCCGCGCGGCACTGACGAACCGCCGTGCCTGGCAATTTGCGCACTCCGCGCCGCGTTGCGCACTCCGCGCCGCTTTTGCGCACTCCGCGCCGACATATGTTGGCGCGCAGTCGATAAAACCGGCGCGAAGTCACTCAGACCGCGCCGCGACCCCGCCCCGGGCACCGAGTCTCGTCGAACTCAATCCCATGGGCCTGATCCCCTGGGCCCAACCCCGCGCCTACTCCGCTGGGCCCAACGCGTCCGCGACTACTTCCCCGCGCCTACCTGCGCAGCCAGCTGCCCGCAGGCCGCGGCGATCTCCTGCCCGCGGGTGTCGCGCACCGTGCAGGCCACCCCCTGCGCCCGGACCCGCCGGACGAACTCGTCCTGCACCGGCTTGGGCGAGGCGTCCCATCGCGAACCCGGCGTCGGGTTCAGCGGGATGACGTTGACGTGCACCAGCCGGCCGAGCCGGGTATGCAACAGCGAACCGAGCAGATCCCCCCGCCAGGGCTGGTCGTTCACGTCCCGGATCAGCGCGTACTCGATGGACACCCGGCGACCGGTGACGTCGGCGTACCCGCGAGCGGCCGTCAGCACCTCGTCGATCTTCCATCGCTCGTTGACCGGGACCAGGGTGTCGCGCAGCTTGTCGTCCGGCGCGTGCAGCGAGACCGCGAGGCGAACCTGGAGCCTTTCCGCGGTCAGCTTGTCGATGGCCGGGACCAGGCCGACCGTCGACACCGTCACCGACCGCGCCGAGATGCCCAGCCCGGCGGGCGGCGCGGCGATGATCGTCCGGACCGCGGTCAGCACACGCCGGTAGTTGGCCAGCGGCTCGCCCATCCCCATGAAGACCACGTTCGAGAGTCGGCCCGGAGCCCCCAACGCACCGTCCCGAGCCGCCCGGGCGGCCAAGCGGACCTGCTCGATGATCTCGGCCGCGGACAGGTTGCGTTGCAGTCCACCTTGGCCGGTTGCGCAGAACGGGCACGCCATCCCGCAGCCCGCCTGGCTCGACACGCACAGGGTGATCCGATCCGGGTAGCGCATCAGCACCGACTCGATGAGGGTGCCGTCGTGCGCCCGCCACAGCGTCTTGCGGGTGTCCCCGTCGTCGCAGCCGAGCGATCGCACCTCGGTCAGCAATTCGGGCAGCAACGTCTCGACGAACTCCGCCCTCCCGGCACCCGGCAGATCGGTCATCTCGGCTGCGTCACGGGTCAGGCCGGCGAAATAGTGGCGCGCCAATTGCTTCGCGCGGTAGGCGGGCTGACCGGCGCGGGCCACCGCCGCGGCGCGCCCGGTGGGGGTCAGGTCGGCCAGGTGGGTCGGTGGGGTAGCTCGTCGGGGGGCGGAGAAGATCAACGGCAGGGAGCGGGTCATGGCCTGACCAGTGTCCCACGGCGGGCGGCGGCTACCGCCCGGCGACGAACCCGCAGCCACCGGCGGCACGACGAATCGCGACCCCTGCGACGAACCCGCAACGGTCGGGTAAGGATTCCCACCAGTCCCATGCGTCCCACGTGTCACCACGTCCGTGTGACGGCGACCCCACTGACGTGCAGACGTCGTAGCGGTGGCGAACATCGCCGAGGGCGAGCAGGGTTAGCGCAGCCGCATAGTACTTGCACGTTCGAGCATCAACCGAGCGCCAACGGCAACCGAGACATCCGGAGAGGAGCTGCCTTCGGCAAACAAGCAGAGTCCAACATCAAACGCTGATCCGTTTGCTTCCGTCTCGTTCCGTACGTGTTGACATTGAGTGGCAACGGGCATATATATGTGTCCACGACCACAGGCTTCCAAGTCGCCGACGACACCCGAGGGGGTCACGATCTAGCAGGGGTTCACCTGAGAGGGCAGCAGCTGGGCAGCACAGAGTCACCACGGACAAGAACAACCGCCGCCGACACGGCCGGCACAGACAGCGGAGTCGACATGTACGCACCGGAGCGACAGCAGGCCATCCTCGGCCGCGCGCGCTCCGCTGGCCGCGTCGATGTCAACTCGCTGGCCGACGTCTTCGAGGTCACCCCGGAAACCATCCGGAGGGACCTGACCGGTCTCGAGCGCCGCGGCGTGCTCCGACGGGTGCACGGCGGCGCCATCCCGGTCGAACGGCTCGGCATCGAACCGGCGGTCGAGGAGAGATACGGGGTCAACGCGGTCCAGAAGGAACGAATCGCCAAGGCGGCCCTGGACCAACTGCCCGACGGCGGGTCGATCATCATCGACGCGGGGACCACCACAGTCCGGTTCGCCGAAATGCTCCCCGCGGAACGGAGCTACACCGTCGTCACCAACGCTCTGCCGATCGCCGCGCTGCTGGCCGGACGATCGAACATCACCCTGCACATGGTCGGCGGTCAGGTACGGCCCGGCACCCTGGCCGCTGTCGGCTCATGGGCCGAACGGGACCTGTCCGGAATCTTCGCCGACGTGGTGTTCGCGGGAACGAACGGCGTCAGCGTCCGCGGCATCACCACCCCGGACGTCGCCGAAGCCGCCGTGAAACGCGCCCTGATGCGGTCCGCCCGGCGCATCGTCGTGCTGGCCGACCACAGCAAGTTCGGGCGCGACGAGTTTGCCCACGTTGCCGACCTATCCGAGGTCGACACGATCATCACCGACAGCGAGGTGGATCCCGACATGGCCCGAGAAATCGAAGATGCGGGACCGGAGGTGATCAGGGTATGACAGGGGCATCACCGCCGCGGGTCGTCACCGTGACCCCCAATCCCAGCCTGGACCACACCGTCGAGGTACCGGTTCTGCAGCGCGGCGAGGTACAGCGCACCAGCCAGGCCCTGGTCGAGGCCGGCGGCAAGGGCGTGAACGTGGCCCGGGTGCTGGCCAAACACGGCCACCTGGCGACCGCGATCCTGCCGGCCGGTGACGACGCCCAACGCATGGTGGGACTGCTGACCCCGCAACAGGTGTCGACGAAGTCCGTGCCCATCTCCGGGGTGATCCGGACGAACATCGCGGTGGTCGAGAAGGACGGCACCACCACGAAGCTGAACGAACCCGGTGCCCACCTGTCGGAGGCCGAGGTCGAAGCACTGCTCGCCGCCGTGGGTGAGGAATTGGCCGCCGATCCCCGGCCCGGTTGGCTGGTGGCCGCCGGAAGCCTGCCGGCCGGTGCTCCCGATGACTTCTACGCACAGGTCACGAAGGCCGCGGTCGCCGCCGGAGTTCCGGTGGCCATCGACACCTCCGGGCCGGCGCTGGCCGCGGCGGTGGACGCCGGAGCGACGGTGATCAAGCCCAACCTGGAAGAGCTGCAGGAATTGGTCACCGGCGAGCTGGTGACCGTCGGCGACGTCATCGACGCCGCCCGCCAGCTGCGCGAACGGGGCACGAAGGACCTGCTGGTCAGCCTCGGTGGGCACGGGGCCCTGCTGATCACCGCCGCAGGGTCCTGGTGGGCGGGTGGTCCGCCGTTGGTGCCCCGAAGCACGGTGGGCGCCGGCGACTGCACGCTGTCGGGCTACCTGCATGCCACCGGCGGCCCGGCCGATCGGCTGGCCGGCGCCGTCGCCTGGGGCCGAGCCGCCTGCCTGCTGCCCGGCAGCACCGTCCCCGGTCCGCCAGAAACTCAAGAATGTGCCGGCGCAGTCCGCGTCGTCGCCGATCCAGATCCCCTCCAACCCGTGAAGGACGTCGCGTCATGACAGACCTCATCACCGAAGAACTGGTCGCTCTGGACCTTGTCGCGAGTGACAAGGCCGATGCCACCCGGCAGCTGGCCCAGAAGCTGCAGGCGGCCGGCCGGGTCACCGACCTCGAAGGGTTCCTCGCGGACGTCGCCGCCCGCGAAGCGCAGATGGCGACCGGTATGCCGGGGGGGATCGGCCTGCCGCACGCTCGGTCGGACTACGTCACCGTGCCCTCACTCGGGCTGGCCAGGGTGCCTGCCGGAGTCGACTTCGGCGCGCCGGACGGTCCGGCCACGCTCGTCTTCCTGATCGCCGCTCCCACCGGCGGCGGCTCGGAACACCTGACCATCCTGGCTGCGCTGGCGCGCCGACTCGTGCGACCCGCGTTTCGCCAGACCATCATCGACGCCCCCGACGCCAAGTCGGTGGCGTCATACGTCCAAGGAGAGGTTGGAGGACAATGAAGTTCGTCGCCGTCACGTCATGTCCGACGGGCATCGCCCACACGTACATGGCAGCGGAGAACCTGGAGCAGGCCGGTAAGGCCGCCGGGCATGACGTGCAGGTCGAGACGCAGGGCTCGGCGGGGACCGTGCCACTGTCCGACGACGTCATCGCCGCTGCGGACGGAGTCATCTACGCCGCCGACCTCGAGGTGAAGGGCAAGGGCCGGTTCGCCGGCAAGCCCTACATCGACGTCGGCGTCAAGAAGGCAGTGCACGACGGACCCGGGGTGATCGCGGCCGCGGTCGCCGCGGTGGAGAACGC
>JADGOY010000031.1 GCA_017882715.1 Nakamurella sp.
CTACCACGCGTTCGGGGAGCCGGTCGGCAGCAAGCTCGGCGACCTGCAACCGATCGGGATCTACACCATCCCGGAGATCAGCTTCGTCGGCCGCACCGAAGAGCAACTCACCAGGGACAACGTTCCTTTCGAGGTCGGGGTGTCGCGCTACCGCGAGCTGGCGAGGGGGGCGATCCTCGGTGACTCCTACGGGATGCTGAAGATCTTGGTGCACGCCGAATCACGAGAACTGCTGGGTGTGCACGTGTTCGGCACCAACGCCACCGAGCTGGTGCACATCGGGCAGACCGTGATGGGCTGCGGCGGCACGGTCGACTACCTGGTGGACGCGGTGTTCAACTACCCGACGTTGGCCGAGTCGTACAAGGTCGCCGCGCTGGACGCGGTGAACAAGATGCGCGCCATCGCCAAGGTCACCCAAACGGGCATCTACCATCCGCTGCCCGAATAGCGATCGACGACGCGGGAATAATCGAGATGCTCAGGATGCTGAACAACATGGCCGGCCCTGGATGCGCTGGTGGCTCTGTGCCACTGACAGACGGCGAGCGCGTTGCGCTCGCGGCAGTCGAGCTTGGGCGATGCGGGAGGTTCGATTCCTCCCGACGGCACGGTCACATTGCGGAACTGCGTCCGGAGGCGCCCACCTGGGTGTGTGCAAAGCGATCAGGCAGGCGCACCACACTCTCACCTCAACTGAGGTCAACGCCTGACCGTTCGCCCCAGCTCAACGCCAGTGACACCGCAGCCCGCCACTGCGCCAGTTCCCGCTCGCGGCGGGCCGGGTCGATTCTGGGACGCCATTCACCTGCTCGCTGCCAGTGCCGTCGCAGCACCTGCGGATCCGACCAGTAGCCGACGGCCAGGCCGGCTGCGTACCCGGCGCCCAAGGCCACGGTCTCGGCCATCATCGGCCGTACCACCGGTATGTCCAGGACATCCGCGACCATCTGCATCAACAGGTTGTCGGCGGTCATCCCGCCGTCCACCGCCAGCGACAATGTGGGCACCCCGGCGTCGGCATTCATGGCATCCACCACATCCCTGGTCTGCCAGGCGGTGGCCTCCAGCACCGCCCGCGCGATGTGTTCCTTGGTGACGTAAGACGTCAGGCCGACCATGATGCCCTGCGCGGCGCTATTCCAATACGGCGCGAACAGACCCGAAAATGCCGGCACCACATAGCATCCGCCGTTGTCCGGGACGCCCGCGGCAAGTGTCTCGATCTCGGCGGGAGACCGGATCAATCCGAGGCTGTCGCGGCACCACTGGACCAGCCCTCCGGCGACCGCGATCGACCCCTCCAGCGCGTAGACGGCCGGCCCGCCGGCGATCTTGTGGGCCACCGTGGTGATGAGCCCGTGCCGGGATCGGACAATCTCCTGCCCGGTGTTGAGCAACAGGAAACTACCTGTGCCGAAGGTGCATTTCGCCTGGCCGGCGTCAAATGCCGTCTGTCCCATCAGCGATGCCTGCTGATCACCGATCAGCGCGCCGATCGGTATGCCGGGTAACGGATCTCGGGTCAGCCCGAAGGAATCCGTGCTGGGGTGGATCTGGGGAAGCATCGACCGCGGCACGCCGAACACGGCCAGCAGGTCGTCGTCCCAATCCAGCGTCTGAAGATTCATCAGCATGGTGCGGCTGGCATTCGTCACGTCGGTGACATGGATTCCGCGGTGGCCGTCGAACCCCGCGCCGCCGGTCAGATTCCAGGTGATCCAGCTGTCCATGGTGCCGAACAGCAGTTCTCCCCGGACAGCACGGTCCTGCAACTCCGGCCCGGAATCCAGCAGCCAGCGCAGCTTCGGAGCCGAGAAGTAATGGTGCAGAGGCAATCCCGTCCGTGTCCGGATCTCGTCGGCGTCGAATTCCAGGCCGACCCGGGAGAGCACCGGGCCGGTCCGGGTGTCCTGCCAGACGATCGCCTTGGCCACCGGTTGGCCGGTCCGCGGGTCCCAGACCACCGTGGTCTCGCGCTGATTGGTGACGCCGAGCGCGATGATCTGATCGGCATCGAGGCCGGCCTCGGACAGGGCCTGCGGAAGGATCTTCCTGACGATGGACCAGATCTCGGCCGCGTCGTGCTCCACCCAGCCCGGCCGCGGAAAGTACCGGCGATGCTCGCGCTGGGCGATCGACACCATCCGGCCGTGCCGGTCGAACACCATGCAGCGGGTGGATGTCGTGCCCTGGTCGAGTGCTGCGACATAGCGCGGGGTGTTCACCACAGAGCCACCTCGCCGGCGTTCACCATTCCCGGCCGTGCCCGAGTTCGCGGGAAATCGCCCGCCCGACCCGCACGACGTGGGTGACCAGCCCGGCGCGCGGACGCATCCGGTCGTCACACAGCCGATCGATCGAGCCCTCGATGCCAACGGCCGCGACCACGTACCCGCCGGCGTCCCGGATCGGTGCCGCAATGCCGGCCACCCCCGGCTCGACCTCACCCACCGCGCCGGCCCAGCCGCTGTCTCGGACGGTGGCCAGCTCCCGGTGCAGGCTGACCCGCTCGATGATCGTCCGATGGGTGAACGGTGTCAGTTGCGTCTTGACCACGCTCCTGCCAGCACCCGGATCGAACGCGAGTAGCACCTTGCCCAGCGCGCTGGCGTGCAGCGGCACGATCGAACCGGTGACGAGTACCTGCGTTCCGCCGTCGCCGCGGAACACGTGGTGCGCGACCTGCGCGCGTCCGGCGTGAAAGGCGGCGACCCTGGCCGATTCCCCTGTTCGGGCGGCCAGCGCGTCGGTCCAGTTCATGGTCTTGGAGCGCAACTCGTTCTGATCGAGCCGGGTCCACCCGAGTCGGAACACCTCGGTGGCCACCCGGTAGGGCCCGTTGACCTGGTCCTGTTCGATGAAGCCGACCTCCTGCAGGGTGCGCACGATGCCGTGCGCTGTGCCCTTCGCCAGCCCCAATGCGGTCGCAACTTGCGACAGGGTGAGCGGTTCGTTTTCCTCTGCGAGTAGCCGCAAGATCGCCGCGGCGCGTTCTACCGACTGGACATTGCCTGGCACGGCGTCACCCTACGCCCCGGCGGCGTTCGACAATGCCGAACGCACGGCGTTGTGCCCAGGTCGGCGCCGTCGATACGGTCGCGGCCCGGAGGCCACTGGGTCATGATGAGGGCATCTTCTGCGAGGAGGCGGTCAGATGCGCGCCGGCGCCCCTGATGCTCGCTCGCAGCGCGGACGCTCGACGCACGATGCCATCGGCGATTTCGCCGGCTTCCCATTCCCGGTGAGTGAGGATTCTTGATGACCGCAGCCCGACAGAGTTCGACGCACACGACGGCGCGCACCCGCGAGCCGGATCGTAACCTGGCGGTGGAGTTGATCCGCGCCACCGAGGCGGCCGCCATGGCCTCGGCCCGATATCTCGGGCGCGGCGACAAGAATCAGGTCGACGCTGCCGCCGTCGATGCGATGCGGCCGGTGCTGGGGACCGTTTCGATGCGGGGCGTTGTGGTGATCGGCGAGGGCGAGAAGGACGAGGCGCCCATGCTTTTCAACGGTGAGCAGGTCGGGGACGGAACCGGCCCCGAGGTCGACATCGCGGTCGATCCGGTGGACGGCACCACGCTGGCCGCCAAGGCGCTGCCGGACGCGATCAGCGTTGTCGCGCTGTCGGAGCGCGGCAAGATGTTCGATCCCGGACCGTGTTTCTACATGCGCAAGACTGTGGTGCCACCGGCCGCGGCCGGCGCGGTCGATCCGGAGGCGCCGGTCGACGCCCTCATCGCCGCGGTGGCAAAGGCGTTGGGCCGCAGGACGGATGACCTGACAGTGGCCGTGCTGGACCGTCCACGGCACACCAACCTGGTGGCCGCGATCCGCGGCACCGGCGCCAGGATCAAGTTCCTGCCCGACGGTGATGTGGCCGGCGCGATCATGGCCGCGTCCGTGGAACAGATCGACACCGGCGTCGATCTGCTGCTGGGCACCGGCGGCACCCCGGAAGGAGTGATTGCGGCTGCGGCGCTGCGCTGCCTGGGCGGGGAGATCTTCGCCCGACTGGCCCCGCGCACCGACGAGGAACGCAAGGATGCGATCGACCAGGGTTACGACCTCGACAAGGTCCTGACGACCAGGGACCTGGTCGGCGGCGAGGACATCTTCTTCGCGGCGACCGGCGTCACCGACGGCGGCCTGCTCAAGGGCGTTCGGTTCGGCACCGGCCGGATCAGCACCTGGTCGCTGTCTATGCGGGCGCGGTCCGGGACCATCCGATTCATCCAGACCCAGCATGATCCGGAGCGCTCCAGCCTGGTCGCCCGCGGCGTGGCGGGCGACTGACCGCGACGCTCATCAACCCTCCCGGACAACGGCGGGCCGGGAGGGTGGGTTCAGCACCGCACGTTCGTGAAATCAGTTCGCCACAACCGTGTCTCACCGATGAAGGAGTCCCAATCCGATGAGCTTCACGTCAACCGCATTGAGTCCGGCCAGTCGAGCGCAGGCCCTGCAGGACCTGGCCACCACCGAGCTGGACGTCCTGGTGATCGGCGCCGGTGTCGTCGGTGCGGGGGCCGCCCTTGATGCCGCGAGCCGCGGGCTGACGGTAGGTCTGGTCGAGGCCAGGGACATGGCCGCGGGGACCTCGAGCCGTTCCTCGAAACTGGTGCACGGTGGCCTTCGGTATCTCAAACAGCTCAACTTCCACCTGGTGTTCGAGGCGCTCCGCGAGCGGTCGCTGATCCTGGACACCCTGTGCCCCCACCTGGCCCGACCGGTCGAGTTCATCTACCCGCTCGAGCGCCGGGGCGTCGACCGCGCCTACGTCGGAGCCGGGGTCGGCGTGTATGACGTGCTCGGCGCGGGCAAGGGCGTGCCGTCCCATCACAAGCACATGAGCAGGCGCAAGACGCTGGAGAGCTTCCCGGGCGGCAAGAGGGAGGCGATTCACGGGGCGATCAAGTTCTACGAGGGGCAGCTCGACGACGCCCGGCACACCATGATGATCGCCCGCACCGCGGCGGCCTACGGCGCCCATCTGGCCACCAGTGCGCGGGTCGTCGGCCTGCTCCGGGACGGCGAGAAGGTTGTCGGGGCGCGCGTCAAGGATCTCGAAACCGGCAACGAGATAGAGGTTCGCGCCAAGCGGACCGTCAACGCCACCGGCGTCTGGACCGACGAGATCCAGAAGATGATCGGCGGCAAGGGGCAGTTCCGGGTGCAGGCATCCAAGGGCGTGCACGTCGTCATTCCGCGCGATCGCATCCAGTCCAAGACCGGGCTGATCACCGAGACCGAGAAAAGCCTGCTGTTCATCATCCCGTGCCCGTGGAGCAAGGACTTCTGGGTCATCGGTACCACCGACACGCCGTGGGACCTCGACCTCGCGCACCCTGCCGCCAGCCAGACCGACATCGACTACATCCTCGATCACGCCAATGCGCTGCTGGCGAAACCGCTCACCCGTGACGATGTCGTCGGGGTGTATGCCGGCCTGCGACCGTTGCTGGCCGGCGAATCGGATGAGACCAGCAAGCTGTCCAGGGAGCATGCGGTGGTCTCACCGGTGCCAGGGTTGGTGATCGTGGCCGGCGGGAAATACACCACCTACCGGGTGATGGCCAAGGACGCGGTCGACGAGGCCATCAAGGACTGGGCCGGCCCGGTCGAGAAGTCCATCACCGAAAAGGTTCCGCTGATCGGCGCGCAGGGTTACCAGCCGCTGTGGAACAACCGCGCCAATCTGGCCACCCAGGTGGGGTTGGACCAGCCGCGGATCGAGCACCTGCTCGGCCGCTATGGCAGCGCCATATCAGAGCTTTTCGCGCTGATCGAAGCCGAACCGGAACTGGCGCAACCGCTGTCCAGCGCGCCGAGGTACCTCAAGGTGGAGGCGGTCTATGCCGTCTCGCACGAGGGTGCGCTGCACCTGGACGACATCCTCGCCCGCAGAACCCGGATCTCGATCGACACCTGGGACCGGGGGACGGCCGCGGCCCAGGAGGTCGCCGAGCTGGTCGCACCGCTGCTGGGCTGGGACGCCGCCGCCATCATCGACGAGGTGGCGCACTACCGCGCGCGGGTGGAAGCCGAGCGCGATTCGCAACATCAACTCGACGACCGGACCGCCGACGCCGCCCGCCTCGGCGCGCCCGATGTCAGGGTCGGCGCCGGATGAGGTGGTGATCGTTCGGACACGCTGCGAAGTCGGGACCTTGCTCAAGGTGTCGATGATCATGTTTAGGCGTAGATTTTGTGGGCACCAAGATCACCTTGGCTCGCACCGGCAACGACGCCGGGTCGCACTCTCTTAGGAGGCCACAGTTGGCAGCTTTGGAAATCTCGAACGGAACGATCTTCGTCTCCGAGGTGACGGGGACAGCAATGCTGCTGGTCCTTGGGTGCGGCGTGGTCGCCACGGGCATCCTCAAGGGCAGCAAGGGTGAGGGCGGCGGCTGGCTGCTGATCAACTGGGGGTGGGGCCTGGCCGTTTTCGCCGGCATCTATGTGGCCTTCCGGAGCGGCGCGCACATCAATCCCGCCTACACCCTCTCTCAGTGGATCCTCGGGAGGATCACCTTCACCCAGTCGTTGGTCTACTACTCGGCCGAACTCATCGGCGCCTTCATCGGCGCCGTCATCGCGTGGCTCGCGTTCAAGGAACACTTCGACGCCGAGGAGGACGCCGGCAAGAAGTTGGCCGTCTTCTCCACCGGTCCGGCGCTCCGCAACTACGCGTGGAACACCCTCACCGAGATCATCGGCACCTTCGTCCTGGTGTTCGTCATCCTGATCGGCCCGGGCCAGCCCACGAGTATCGGGGGGCCGCTGTTCGTGGGGTTGCTGGTGGTCGGCATCGGCGCCTCGCTCGGTGGACCCACCGGTTACGCGATCAACCCGGCCCGCGATCTCGGCCCCCGCATCGCGCATTTCATCCTGCCGATCAAGGGCAAGGGCGGCTCTGACTGGGCATACTCCTGGGTCCCGGTGGTCGGTCCGATGATCGGCGGCGCCCTGGGCGCATGGGCATTCCTCGCACTCGGTGGAACCGGAATATTCCCCGGCGTCGTCTGATCGGCGCGTCCGGAGTCCGGGCGGTGACCGAGGTGACGTCATCGCCCGGCCGGCAGCCGGCTCCCACGGCCGGCATGAGTTGCGCTGGCGATCAGGCCATTCACTCCAACGGGCAAGAAATGGCCGGCGTGCACCAGAATTCTGTCGTTTTGTGAATTGTTCGGGACAAGTCCTCCAACGATGTAGTGACGAAAGGGATCGAACGGAATGAGCGAGAAGTACGTAGCGGCAGTAGATCAGGGAACAACCTCGACGCGGTGTATGGTCTTCAACCGCGAAGGGCGGGTCGTCTCGGTTGACCAGAAGGAACACGAACAGATCTTCCCCAAGGCCGGGTGGGTCGAACACAATGCGCTGGAGATCTGGGAGAACACCCGAGCTGTCTCCGCGGCCGCGCTCGGCAAGGTCGACCTGGCCGAGAAGGACATCGCGGCTGTCGGAATCACCAACCAGCGCGAGACCGCCCTGGTCTGGGACCGCACCACCGGCAAGCCTGTCTACAACGCGATCGTCTGGCAGGACACCCGCACAGACGGCATCTGCCATCAGCTCGCTGATCTCGGTGGTGGCGTCGAACGCTACAAGGCCAAGGTCGGACTGCCGCTGGCCACATACTTCTCGGGCCCGAAGGTTCGCTGGATCCTGGACAACGTCGAGGGCGCCCGCGCGAAGGCGGAGGCAGGCGATCTGGTGTTCGGTAACATGGACACCTGGACGTTGTGGAACATGACGGGTGGGGTCGACGGGGGCCTGCACGTCACCGATCCGACCAATGCGTCCCGCACCCTGTTGATGGACCTGGACACCCTGTCCTGGGACGCCGAGATCGCCGCGGAGATGGGTATCCCGCTGTCGATGCTGCCGGAAATCCGCTCGTCCTCCGAGGTCTACGGCAACGGCCGGGCCAAGGGTTCCTTCGCCGGCGTCCCGATCGCCGGAATACTGGGTGATCAGCAGGCGGCCACCTTCGGCCAGGCGTGCCTGTCCCCGGGCGAGGCCAAGAACACCTACGGCACCGGCAACTTCATGCTGCTGAACACCGGCACCGAGCAGGTGCCGTCGAAGAACGGTCTGCTGACCACGGTCTGCTACAAGATCGGCGACAAAGCGACGATCTACGCCCTCGAGGGATCGATCGCGGTGTCCGGCTCGCTGGTCCAGTGGGTTCGCGACAACCTGGGGCTGATCTCCTCGGCACCCGAGATCGAGACGCTGGCCGCGACCGTCGAGGACAACGGCGGCTGCTACTTCGTGCCGGCATTCTCAGGGCTGTTCGCGCCGTACTGGCGCGACGATGCTCGCGGCGCGATCGTCGGCCTCACTCGCTACATCAACAAGGGCCACATCGCTCGCGCAGTGCTGGAGGCTACCGCTTTCCAGACCAAGGAGGTGCTGGATGCGATGAACGCCGACTCCGGCGTCGACCTGACCGCGCTCAAGGTCGACGGCGGCATGGTCGTCAACGAGACGCTCATGCAGTTCCAGGCCGACATCCTCGGCGTTCCGGTGATCCGCCCGGTGGTGGCCGAGACCACCGCGCTCGGTGCTGCATACGCGGCCGGGCTGGCCGTCGGCTTCTGGCAGTCCGAGGACGACATTCGGAACAACTGGGCCGAGGACAAGCGGTGGGAACCGAACATGGATCCGACCGAAAGGGCCAAGCATTACGCGCAGTGGAAGAAGGCCGTCACCAAGACCTTCGACTGGGTCGACGCGGACAACTGAGCTTGAACTGCTGAACACAACACAACAGAACACCACACGACGCAACGCCCGGGCCGGCCCCGCGCCGGCCCAGGCGTTTGCTGGTCCGCGGACGTTGCTCTCGGCCCCGGGCCTTTGCTCTCGGCAGGCGTTTGCGCTCGGCACGGGCGTTGCGCTCGCTGCCCGCGCCATGCTCACGTCACAGGTGCCTGGCTCTTGCCGCCCGCGCGATGACCTTGCTGCAGCACTGCGGCACCGATTCGAGCTGCGGTCGGGCTGGAATGTGCTGCACCACGAGCAATCTCCCGGCCCGTCGCGCGAGCCGTGTTTCCTCCAGCACCTCTACGACCGGCGGCTACATCCGGCGGCTGCGTCCGGCGACTCGTCCGGCTCGATGATTCCCCCGGGCAGCACCAGGGTGTCCCGACAGTCGGTGGCGCACATCAGCACCCGCCCGCCGCCGTCGGTGATCAGCAGCGCGGCCGCGGGCGAGGTGATGCGGCAGGTCGGGTTGCACCGTGCTCAACCCTGGGATGGGGTCGGCAGCCCGGCGAGCTCTCTTGCCTGTCGCAGCACGACATCGAGCATCGCCGGGGTCAGCCGTCCGGTGAACGTGTTCTGCTGACTGACGTGGTAGCTGCCAAGAACGTGCAGCGCTCGGCCGTCGGGATGGGTGAGGTCCAGCTTGGCACCGTGGCCGAACGCCGGTCGGGGGCTTGGCACCGACCATCCCGCGACCAGGAGAGTGCGCAGCAGCGCCTGCCAACCGAACGCCCCCAGCACGACCGCAGCCCGCACCGTCGCGGCGAGCAGCTCCAGTTCCCTGGCCAGGAAAGCTCCGCAGGTCGTTCGCTCCAGTGGCGTCGGCTTGTTGTCCGGCGGCGCGCAATGCACCGGGGCGGTGATCCGGACGTCGTCCAGGCTCAGGCCGTCGCCGGCGGACACGGACGTGGGCTGCGAGGCGAACCCGGTCCGATGCAGTGCGGCGAACAGCACGTCGCCGCTGCGGTCACCGGTGAACATCCGGCCGGTGCGGTTGGCGCCGTGCGCTGCCGGCGCCAGTCCGACGATCAGCACCCTGGCATCCGCCGGGCCGAACCCCGGAACCGCTCTACCCCAGTACGTTTCGCTGCGAAACGCGAACTTCCGCTCGCGGGCAACCAGTTCTCGCCAGGCGACAAGCCGGGGACATGCCCGGCACTGCGCCACCAGCAGGTCGAGCTCGGCGATCGTGCGCGCACCGGGCGCCACCACCGCCGGAGACCGGTGAGCGGCCGTTGGCAGCTCAGCCACGGGCAGCTCGGTCACCACGCACCTGGCTCACCGGGCCGCTCGGTCATCAGGGCGCTCACCCGAGTGCGCCCGACAGCAGGATCTCCCCGACGGCGGTCTCGAGTGGGCGGTCCAGGGCGAGCGCCTGCAGGTGGGACAGCCGCAAGGACAGTGGTTGTTTCGAGGTCGCGATCGTGTAGACGCGCTGCTTGGTCTCGTACTCGATCTGCGCGCGGTCGAGCAGCGCGAACAATCGACCGGCAACGTCGACCGCGTCCAGTTCCCGGTTGGCTCCGATCTGGACACGCAAGACGCTCGTCACGGCGACACCGTCGACCGACAGCGAGATCCGGCTGTCCCCGTCGGTGAGCTGCGCATCGACGGCCGACCCGTCAACCGTGATCACCGCGTCCTGCAGCGAGGCGAGCCCGAGGAAGGTGATCGTCCAGCTGCGACGCTCCGGCAGGCACCCTGGCGCACCGAACGCAGGGCCCACCGTGACAACCCCGTCGCGCTGGTCGAACACGACCGACGTCCTGGCCACGGCTGCCGCATCCAGGCCGGAGCCGGTGCCGTCGTCCTCGATCAGCTCGAAAGCGCCATCGGCCCCGACCACGACGAGCACCTCGAGCGTGTCCGGATTGTCGGGCGAGTTCCCGGGAACGAGTTCGCCGGACAGCGGCACGATGGCCCCCGATCGGGCGAGGACCGGGATGCTGGTCAGGTCGCGGTGCAGCACGACCTGGCGGCCCCCGGCGTACACCAGGCCGGTGAAGATGTCGACCCAGATGCCCGCCGGCAACCACGCTGGGACACTGCCCAACTGCAGGCTCTGGTACTTCGGCGACGTGATCGGTGCGACGAGAAGCTCGCTGCCGAAAGTGAACTGGTTGGGCACCTGGTAGGCGTCGGGGGATTCCGGATAGGACCAGTACATCGGCTGCACCAACGGTGACCCGTCCCGGGCCGCCAGGTGGTTCATGGTGTGCAAGTAGGGCAGCAGGCGGTGCCGCAACCTCAGGAAATCAGTCATCACCGCCTGCGCCTCTGCGCCGAACCGCCAGGGCTCCTTGCCGTTGAACGGGCTGAACCCGGAGTGCAGCCGCATGATCGGCGAGAACACCCCGAGCTGCACCCACCGGGTGGCGAGTTCGTCGTCCTTGCAGCCGAACATGTGCCCGCCGATGTCGTGGCTCCACCAGCCGTACCCGATGTTCGATGCGCAAGCGGTGAAATAGGGCTGGAAATCCAGCGACGCCCAGGTGACCAGGCTGTCTCCGGAGAATCCCACCGGGTAGCGGTGGCTGCCGGGCCCGGCGTACCGGGAGAAGGTCAAGGGGCGGTTGCCATCTCGGGCGTTGTCCAGGAAGTGGAAATGGTTGAGCATCCACAGCGGGTCGATGCCGGCGATCCGCGAGTGCGGGCCGGATTGCCAATCGATCCACCAGAAATCGACCCCGTCCCGTTCCAGAGAGCGGTGCAACACGTCGAAGTAGGCGGTCAGGAATTGTTGGTCGGTGACGTCGAAGGCGATCGGATCGCCCAGCGACGGATCCATCGCCATGGACTTCGCCATCTCGGGGTAGGCGTCTTCGAAGGCCCGTACCCCGTCGGCGGGGTGCACGTTCAGGGTCACCCGGAGGTCGTGTTCGTGCAGCCAGCCCAGGAATTGCGCCGGATCGGGGAAAAGCTTCCGGTTCCAGGTGTAGCCGGTCCAACCGCTCCCGTACGTCGGGTCGATATCGACCAGGTGCCAATCCATGTCGATCACGCTGACCGAGAACGGAATTCCCGCACGCTCGAACCTCCTGATCAAATCAGTGTATTCCTGGGCGGTATACGGGTGAAACCTGCTCCACCAATTGCCCAGGGCGAATCGGGGCAGCAGGGGCGTCGGACCGGAGACTGCATACAACGCGCGGACCGCGTCCCGGTAGTCCCGGCCGTAGCCGAAGAAGTACAGGTCGGTCCGGGTGCCGTCGCGTGGCGCGACCCAGCCGTCGTCGTCCAGGACCAGGGTCCGGGAGTCGTCCAGGACGGCGTATCCCCAGCGGGAGACCACACCTGGTTCCAGCGGGACCGCGCCGTCGGCGTTGTCCAGGGTGCGGGCGGTGCCTCCCAGGTCCGGCACTGCCTCGCCGAAGCGCCACACGCTGTGGTAGTTGCTGACGTTGCCGCGGACCTGGATGCTCAGCCCGCTGGTGGTGAACGGACCGCGGTCGTACACCAGGTGGACCCGGTCGGTGAGGATCTCGAGGCGATGCAGTCCCTCGATGACCCGGTACTGCGGCACCGGGAGGTCTCGAAACATGGCGAACGCGCTGGCCCTGTCCTCGAACCGGCCGTCGGCGGCGTACTCCAACCGCAGAAGTCCGTCGGTGAGCACGGTGATGCGGAACCGGTCACCCAGCACCACCGCTGCCTCGTTGGCGCTGGGGCGACCGGCGAGCCGGTGGCGGGAATCCATGTCGACCTACCTTTGAGACTGGCACCTGCGATGGGCCGGGCCCACGTTAGTGCCGCGTCTGGCCTGGTGCTCTGATCTGACCCGGTGACGACGGCCGGTGGACGAGATACCGCGACCGGGTGGTAGCCGCTCCACGAACGACCAGGCCTGCCTCGGCGCCGCGTGTCATGCTAGGAAGCATGACCGACACCGGTGCAAACCCGACTTCCGAGACCGATCCGAGCGCCAGCACCCCGCCCGGACACAAAGAGACCCCCGCATCCTTCGCCCGGCACGACGTCGACCCTGGTGCACCCGACGACGCGAGGGGTGGTCATGAACAGGCATCATTCGATCGGCACGACGTCAATCCGAACGACCCCGACTCGGTGAGCGAGGAACAACGAGCGACCTTCGACCGGCACGACGTCGACCCCGACGCCGCCGACTCGGTCAATGAGATCGACGAGGCCACCTACGACGAACGCGAGGCTCGCGACTAGTCCGGAGTCAGAACGCCGACTCCGGCGCCTCCATCAGCGAAACGTCGGCGTTCTCGATCACCGAGCGGCGGGCGGTGAGCTCCGGCAGCACGGTGCGGGCGAACCAGTGCGCGACGGCGAGCTTGCCGGCGTAGAAATCCGCGTCGCGCGGGACGGGCCCGCTGTCCAGCGCCGATTGCGCGACCCTTGCCTGACGCAGCAACAGGTAGCCGATCAACAGATCGCCGACGCTCATCAGCAGGCTCACCGCGTGTTCGCCGACCTTGTACACCGACGTCGGCTCCTGCTGCGATGCCATGGCGTACCCGGTCAGTGCACCGACCATGGCCTGCACATCGGTCAGCGCGGTCCGCAGCAGCACCAGCTCTTCCTTGTGCCTTCCGTCGGTGGACTCCGACAGCGACGAAGAAACGAACGTGGCGATCTCTGCTGCCACCACTGCGAGCGCGTTGCCGCCGTCGCGGAGGATCTTGCGGAAGAAGAAGTCCTGGGCCTGGATCGCGGTGGTGCCTTCGTACAGGGTGTCGATCTTGGCGTCCCGGAGGTACTGCTCGATCGGGTAGTCCTGGGTGTACCCGGACCCGCCGAACACCTGCAGCGACAGCGCGAGGTTCTCGTACGCGCGCTCCGACCCGACGCCCTTGACGATGGGCAGCAGCAGGTCGTTGACCTTCTTCGCGACGGCCATCTCCGCGTCGGCCAGTTCGGCTGCGGCGATCCGGTCCTGCCAGCTGGCCGTGTAGAGGTACACGGCACGCAGGCCCTCGGCATAGGCCTTCTGCTTCATCAGCATCCGGCGGACGTCGGGGTGATGGATGATCGTCACCCCCGGGGCGGTCTTGTCGTTCGACCTCGTCAGATCGGCGCTCTGCACGCGCTGTTTGGCGTAGTCCAACGCATTGAGATACCCGGTGGACAGCGTGGCGATCGCCTTGGTGCCGACCATCATCCGGGCGTACTCGATCACCTGGAACATCTGGGCGATGCCGTCGTGCCTGTCGCCCAACAGGTATCCGACGGCGGGGGCGCCGTTGATGCCGAAGCTCAGCTCGCAGGTGGTCGAAACCTTCAGCCCCATCTTGTGTTCCAGGCCGGTGACGAACACCCCGTTGCGGTCGCCCAGTTTCCCGGTTTCCGGGTCGAAGTGGAACTTGGGCACGATGAACAGGCTCAACCCCTTGGTGCCGGGCCGGTTTTCGATCCCGGGGCCCTCGGGCCTGGCCAGCACCAGATGAACGATGTTCTCCACCAGATCGGATTCGGCAGAGGTGATGAACCGCTTCACACCCTCCAGGTGCCAGGTGCCGTCCTCCTGCAGGATGGCCCTGGTCCGGCCGGCGCCGACATCGCTGCCGGCATCAGGCTCGGTCAGCACCATGGTCGAGCCCCACTGCTTCTCGATCATGGTCTCGGCCATCCGCTGCTGCAGCGGGGTGCCGTTGCGGTGCAGCACGACGCCGAAGTTGGGCCCTCCGGAGTACATGAACAGGGCGGGGTTGGCGCCGAGGATGAGTTCGGCCGCTGCCCAGCGCAGGCTGGGTGTCGCGCCGTAGCCGCCAAGGTCGGAGGGCAGTTCGAGCCGCTGCCAGTCGCCGTCCACCACTGCGCGGTAGGACTTCTTGAACGACTCGGGCAGGGTGACGCTGAAGGTGGCCGGGTCGTAGACGGGCGGGTGACGGTCCGCGTCGGCGAACGAGGCGGCGACCGGGCCGCGGGCCACCGTCTCCAGCTCGTGCAGGATCTCCCGCGCGGTGTCGGGATCCATTTCGGCGAAAAGCCCGGTGCCCATCCGCTCGCCGGCGCCCAGTACCTCGAACAGGTTGAACTCGAGATCTCTGACGTTGGAACGGTAATGAGTCATGGCCGGTGCTCCTGGTGGTGAGGCTGCTGGCAGACAGTGGTGGCGCTGAAGTCGTGGGTCACTCGTTCACAGCAGAGCAAGTCCCGAGGGAGCGGTGCCCGCTTCGTGAACCCAGGTTATTACTGGCCAGTAACTTATGCAAGGTCGGCGCCGGGAATGTCCGCGTGACGGGTCAGTGGGTGGGCATCGAGACCCCGACTAGCGAGGCGAACGGCTTGACCGTGATCAGACGTGCAGCACGATCTGCACGGTGCGCCGGGAGGGTTCCGCAGGTCGAAGATGGGTGTCTGGACGAAGGCGTAGATGTTGCCGAGCGCCCTGATCGGACCATTCTTGACCAACGGCACCAATCCCTTGAGGATGCCGCTCTTACCGGGTTCGGACAGCGGGGCGACCCCGATGGCCAGTCCACCGGGCATCTGCGTCTCGAAGACATTCAGGACCGCGGGTCAGTGGGCTGAGCAGGTCCTGAGCAGGTCACCCGCGGGGGACAGCGCGAGTTGTCCCGACACGATCAGAAGCGGCCGCCACCGCCTCGGCTGCCGCCCCCTGACGAACCGCCGAAGCCGCCTCCGCCGCCGAACCCACCGCCGAACCCGCCGAACCCACCGCCCCAACCCCCGCCGCCGCGCCCACGACGGCCCGAGTTCAACACCGAATCGATCAGGATGCCGCCAAGCACGGCGCCGGCCAACCCACCTCCGCCGCCGCGTTGACCGCCGCCCCCGCCGCCCCAGCCGCCGACGTCCTGCTGGGCAAGTTGCGAGGCCGCCCGAGCCAGGGAAATCGCCTGCTGGGCATGCGCCATCCCGCTGGCCGCGTCGGAATTCGCCAGCGATTCCGCGGCCGCCAGGTGCCGCTGCGCCTCGGCGAGCCGGGTGCGCGCTTCGCTCCCGACGGCGCCCCGGCGGGTGCCGACGAAGTCGTTGGCCTGGGCGACCTCCGCGCGCGCGGTGGCCAACGCCTGGGCCAGCCCGGCCTGGGCGCTGCGTTCGGATTGCTGGGCGTCCTTCGTGGCGGCCAGGATGGTGTCCAGCGCCTCGTCAGCCTCGTTGACCTTGCCCAAGGCGGTCAAGGGATCGGCGGCGCCCTGCGGGGACCGGGCCACCCCCAGGATCGCCTGGATCTGGTCCAGCCGGGCGGTGAGATCGCCGGTCGCGCTACCGGCCTCGGCGGCCGCAAGGGCGGCGCGGTTCGTCGCGAGTTCCTGCTCGACCGCCGCACAGGCCTGGGCGAGTTGGCCCACGGCCGCGTTCAGGTCCGACTCGATCCGCTCGACGGCGTCGAGCATGGTCTGAGCCTGACCGACCGCCTCCTGTGCCGCCCCGGCGGCCAGCACGGCAGTTCCCGGCGGGGTGGAACCCCCGGTCGCGGGGGCGGCCGGTTCACTTGCCAGTTGCCGGGCCTGGTCGAGGGTGGTCCGGGCGAAGGTGAGCCGGCTGGTCGCTTCGTCGACATTCGCGGCCACGGTTTGCAGTGCTGCCGGCGAGTAGCGCTGCCGCAACCCGTCGAGGATGGATTGCGCGACGGGGAGCCGGGCGGTCTGGGTGTCGATCGATCCGGGTAGCTCGGCCAGCACCTGCGGCAGCCGGGACTTGAGATCCCGAAGGTCGTCGAAGCGATCCGACTCGGAGTCCAGCTTGGCAGCGGCGTCCGCGCACCGGCTGAGGATCTCGGCCATCATGACGCGCTGGGTCCGTTCGTCCTCGGGAATGTCGTCATCGATGCGCTGCCGGATCTCGAACGCCGCGGTGAGTGATTCTCGGGCGGCCTCGAAGGCAGTGCGGAACTGCGTCACCGCATCGTGTCCGAACTCCGACTCGGCGGCGCTCAGCTCGAATTCACTGGCCCGGACGGCGTTGTCGGTGTCGATCAGGGCCTGCACGCTGCGGGCCGAGAGCTGGTCAAGCGGTTCCGGCGGCGCGCCGGCCGGCCCGCCCGTGCCTGACCCTGAGGACTGCGAGCCGGCCTCCGCGGCGCGCTTGCGGGACCGGCGATACACCAGATAGCCGGCCCCGCCCACCACCACGATGCCGCCGGCCGCCCACCACCACCCGGACGAGGAGCCACCGATGGCATCGCGGTAGCCATCCGCCGCGGCGACCGCCGCGCCGGCCCAGTCGCTGTTACGCAGCTGCGGGACGATGTCATTGCTGGCAATGCTGCTCATCTGGCTGTCGCTCAACGGGAAGTTGGCGCCGACGCGGTAGGAGTAATCGCGGTCGTCGGTGGCCACGGCCAGCAGCACGTCGCTGTCGCCCAATCCGGACCGGTCGAATGTCTGCTTGGCCCAGGTGTCCCTGTTGATCCCGGAGAAGGTCGGGACGTAGGCCACCCACATCTGGACCTTGTCCTCGGAGTACAGCTTGTCGATGGCGTTCTGGACCTGGGTCTTGTCCCCGCCCAACACCCCGGAGATGTCGGTGATCGGTGCAGGCAGCCGCAATGGCGGTTCGGCCAGCGAGGTTCCGGGCAGCACCAAGAACAGGATCGCGGCAGCGGCCGCCAGTGCGGCCACCCTCCCTGTCCAGTCGAGTCGCGTTCTGGCCATCGCGGTCCCTTCCCGTCGGTCACCCGAACCCTACCCATGGCCACCTGTGAACCGATGCGACGGAACTCGGCGCGGTCAGGCGCGATGCGGAGGATCGCCGCGGCCGGCCCTGCTCCGACCTGAAAGACGCGGCTTCACGCGCGATCGCTACCACGATCACCTGGACGTAGGGGCCGCGCCCGCAGTGCCGTATTGCTCAGCTGAAGCCAGCAGAGCAGCGCGATCAACAGTGTGCACAGAACGGCGTACCAATGGCGGGGTGGCCCTGTCGGGTGCGGAAACCCGGCCCCCCTCGTGATGGCCGTTCATCATCGACCAGTCGTTCAAGGGGCATCACCATTGATTGATGCTGGGATTGATGCCGGGCGGGCGGCCGTTTGGCCGATCGCGCTATCGGGGCCGGTTGGCGGGGTTGAAACCGTGAGCCCGGGCGGATTCCTCGGCCCGGATGACGTGGGTGACTGCGTTGATCAGGGCAAGATGGGTGAAGGCCTGCGGGAAGTTGCCCAGGTGCCGGCCGGTGACGGGGTCGAGTTCCTCGGCGAACAGGCCGAGTGTCGACGCGTGCGACAGCAGTCGTTCACACAGTGCGTTGGCCCTGCTCTCCTCACCGATCTCGACCAGCGCGGAGACCAGCCAGAAGGAGCAGATGGTGAAGGTACCCTCCTCGCCGGCCAACCCGTCGTCGGTATCCTCGACGCGGTAGCGCAGCACCAGGCCCTCGTGAGTGAGTTCGTCGGCGATCGCCAGCACGGTGGCCCGGATCCGGTAGTCGTCCGGCGGCAGGAACCGGACCAGCGGCGCCAGCAGCAGCGACGCGTCAAGGGCGTCCGACCCGTAGCGCTGGACCAGCACCCCCCGGTCGTCGACGCCGCTGGCCAGCACGTCGGCGTGGATCTCGTCGGCGATGGCCTGCCATTTGTCGGCGATGGCGCGAGAGTCGTGCAACCTGGCGAGCCGAACCCCGCGGTCCAGCGCCACCCAGCACATGATCTTGCTGGCGGTGAAGTGCTGCGGTTCCCCGCGGACCTCCCAGATCCCGCGGTCGGGCGCGCGCCAGTGCGCCGATGCCTGCTCGACCTGGGCGATGACGATCGGCCAGAGCTCCTCCGGCATCTGCTCGCGCGAGCGCGTGTGCAGGTAGATCGAGTCCAGCAGGGCACCCCAGACGTCGTGCTGTTGCTGGTTGAAGGCGCCGTTGCCGATCCGGACCGGCGAGGCGTCGTCGTAACCGGACAGGTGGTCCAGGATGGCCTCGTCCAGGTGCCGTTCGCCGCCGACGCCGTACATGACCTGCAGGTCGTTCGGGTTGTCGCGGCAGACGTCGTGGATGAAGAAGAAGAAGTCGTTGGCCTCCCGGTCGAAGCCCAGGGTGTACAGGCCCCACAAGGCGAACGTGGAGTCGCGGATCCACGAATACCGGTAATCCCAGTTCCGTTCTCCGCCAGGGGTTTCCGGTAGCGAGGTGGTGGCCGCGGCGAGTAGCGCCCCGGTGGGCGCGTAGGACAGGCCCTTGAGCGCGAGTGCCGACGACTGGAGGTAGGCCCGCCACGGGTGGTCCGGGAATGTGCCCTGGGACAACCACTGCCGCCAGTACTCGCTGGTGCGCTCCATCCAGGACTCGGCCTCGTCCTTGTCCTTGGGTGGAGGGAGTTCGGAGAAGGTCAGCGCCACGTAGTGCGATTCGCCGCGGGACATCTTGGTCCGGGCCATCGCGATCCGTCCCTCGACGCCCATCCGCAGCGAGCCGGTCAACCGCAGGGTCGGCTGCCCCTCGGCCGTGCTGGTCACCTCGCTGTAGTCCGATCCCGGGTACTGCCACTCACCGCCCTTGCGGGCGTAGTCGAACACCGGCTCGCACTGCACCGACAGGTCGACGGTGCCGTTGATGCACTTGACGGTGCGCAGCAGGACGTGCGCGGCGTCGTAGTCGGTGGGGGAGCGGCGGTGAGTCCTGGACCGCTCGTGGGTGTTGTGCCAGGGCGCCATGATCAGCGCGTCCCGCACCACCAACCAACCCGTCGGCGTTTGCCAGGTCGTCTCCAGCACCAGGGTGCCAGGCAGGTACCGGCGCGCCGCGGGGACCTGAACACCGAACGGGGCCATCCGGAACGATCCGCCGGCCCGATCCAGGATCGCGGTGAACATGCTCGGCGAGTCCGGCCGCGGGATGCACATCCACTCGACGGCTCCGGACGGCGAGATCAGGCAGTTGGTCTCGCAGTCGGACAGGAAGGCGTAGTCCGCGATCCCCGGGAAGTTCCCCGAGCCGTGATGCGGCTCGTGGTGCGCGCCGCTGCCGGCGTCCTGCCCCACGCTGCCGATCTCGGAGAGCGATGCGGTCGCGGTCGCGGGATCGGCCGTGTCGGTGTCGGTCACCGCCACATTGTCAGGCATCGGTTGTGGTCTCGTATGGCCGGCGGATCACGGTGGTGTGACGCCTGGAGCCATCGCGCGGACGCTCAGCCCAGGGTCGCCTGCCTGAATCTCCCGACGGCGGCGCCGTGGCGCTGTTGCTCGCCGCGGTGGATCGCCGCCGCTCGACGAAGACTTCGATGCCATCGAGCAACCGGAGCAGGCCGAATTCGAAGAGGGTGTCCAGGCTCAGTTCCAGATCCTCGAGCTGGGCCATCTCGGCGAACATCGGGAACGAACCGGTGGCCACGATCGCCTGGAGTTGCGCGCCTTGTGACGCTATCCACTCGTCGCTGGTCACCCCGCTGTCCTGCTCGGCCTGCGCCTCGGGTTCCAGGTTGACCGCGGTGCCCCGCACGTAGTTCGCCAGCGTGACCGCGACGTGCAGCCGCCCCCCGGGGTCGAGCCCGGCGGTGTCCAGGGCGGCCATCGACCACTCGGTGTGGGCCATCGCGCGCGGCACCAACTGGGGGCGGGTCATCGACACGTACTGCGCCAGCCAGGGATGACGCTGATAGGCCGCCCATTGCAGCCGGCAGAGCGCCTCCAGCCGCGCACGCCAGTCGAGGCCGGCCGGGTCCGGCAGCGGATACCGGCCGAAGACGCTGTTCACCATCTCCATCAGCAGATCGTCCTTGCCGCGCACGTACCGGTAGAGCGACATGGTCGCGGTGCCGAGTTCGGCCGCGACCCGCCGCATCGCCAGCGCGGCCAACCCCTCCCTGTCCGCGATCGTAATGCCTGCCTGTACAACTCGCTCCCGGCTCAGCGATCGCTCTGGTTCGTCGACGCCCGCTGCGTCCCGGCCGCCGGTGGGCGCTGGCCCCTGTGACGTGGCCGGTGGTCGGCCCAGGTCGACGAACGTGCCGACCCCGGGCACTGCTCGGACCAGGCCCTCCTGGCGCAGGGCGGTCAGCACCTTGGTCGCTGTCGCCATCGCGACACCCCATTCCTGGGTGATCTGCCGGGTGGAGGGCACCCGCTCACCGTCGCGCAACTCGCCGGCGACGATCCGTCGTCGCAGTTCGTCGACGATCCGGACCGAGGTTGCATCGGTGTGGGTAACCGGTTCGACCATGGTTCGTCGTGCCCTTCCAAGGGGTGTCCGTGGCGGGTGTACTAGTGCACCACCGCCCCAGTGTAGGCGGCTCGAGGATGAGACTCAGACTTTCCTGCTCGGCCGGGTGCTTCTTGATTTCGGTGCACTAGCGCGCACCGATCTCGGCGTGCTTGGGAAAACATCTGGCGTAAAACACTATTGCTTCGATGAGCGGCCGGTGTTTATGGTGTACGCGTGCGGTCGTGTACGCCGTACGCACAATTCGGCATCCATCAGAAGGGAGCTGCCCTCATGGCAGAGGAATGGGCGATCGAGGCATCTGGCCTGGAGAAGTCCTACGGCCCGGTGACGGTGCTCGACGGCGTCGACCTGCGAGTGCGGCGCGGCACGGTGTTCGCGCTGCTGGGGCCCAATGGCGCGGGCAAGACCACCTTGGTGCGAATCCTGTCGACGCTGGTGCGGCCGGACGCCGGAGGTGCCAGGGTTGCCGGCTTCGACATCGCCGTCGACCGGCAGCGGGTGCGCCGCTGCATCAGCCTGACCGGTCAGGACGTCGCGGTCGACGGGCTCCAGACCGGTGCGGAGAACCTGCGCATGATGGCGAGGCTGGCCGGCCTGTCCCGCCCGCAGGCGCGTCGTCGCACCGGCGATCTACTCGCTCAGTTCGGGCTCGCCTCGGCTGCTCAGCGGCGGGTCGCCAACTACTCCGGTGGGATGCGGCGGCGCCTGGACCTGGCAGCGGGCCTGGTCGGAAGCCCGGCGGTGATCTTCCTCGACGAGCCGACCACCGGTCTGGACCTGCCGAGCCGGCAGGCGATGTGGCAGGTGATCACCGATCTTGTCCGCACCGGCGCCACGGTGTTCCTCACCACGCAGTATCTGCAGGAGGCCGATCAGTTGGCGGACCAGATCGCCGTGGTCAACGCGGGTGCGGTGGTCGCGCAGGGTTCGCCGGCCGATTTGAAGAGTCAGATTGCCGAGCAGCGTCTGGAGCTCACGCTGACCGATGGCCTCGCCTTCGAGGACGTGACGCGAGCGCTCGGTGCTCGGGTGGTCTCGACCGACCCGAGCCGGATGAGCGTGGGCGTGGCAACGGACGGCAGTGCCGTGCATGTCCGTGGCGTGCTGGACGAGGTCGATCCCGGAGGCCGCGCGGTCCGGACTTTCGCGGTGCACGCCCCGACCCTGGACGACGTGTTCCTGGCGCTGACCGGGCACGCCACCACAACCAGCACCAACACCACCAACACAGAGAGCGAGCCCGCACATGTCTGAGATCACCGCATTGCGCGGATCGGTTGCAGAGACCATCGGCACCCCAACGGTTGTCACCGATGTGGTGACGATGGTGGGACGCAGCCTGCGGCTGAGCCGGCGGAACCTGGAGGTGCTGCTGGTCTCCCTGATGCTGCCCGTCATCTTGATGCTGATGTTCGTCTACCTGTTCGGCGGCGCGATAGACACTGGTGCGGCGTATGTCTCCTACGTCGTTCCCGGAGTTCTGGTGCTGTGCGCTGGGTTCGGTTCGGCGACCACGGCGGTCAGTGTCAGCCAGGACATGACCAACGGCGTGATGGACCGGTTCCGATCGCTGGATGTCAGTGGTGCCGCGGTGGTGTCCGGCCATGTCGCGGCGAGTGTGGTGCGCAATGCCGCGTCGACCGTTCTGGTGTTCGTCATCGCGTTTGCGATCGGGTTCCGTTCCGACGCCGACATTCTCGGATGGTTGGCCGCGGGTGGCGTGTTGCTCATGTTCATCCTGGCGATCTCCTGGCTTGCCGCGCTCGTCGGCGTGATTGCTCGGTCGCCGGAAGCCGCGAACGGGTTCACCTTCTTCCTGATGTTCCTGCCGTACGCCAGTAGCGCCTTCGTGCCGATCGACACGATGCCCGGCTGGCTGCAGGGATTCTCCCGTCATCAACCGGTGACCCCGGTGATCGAGAGTGTCCGTGGCCTGCTCGACGGCACGCCGGTCGGCAACAGTCCGACCCTGGCGCTCGCCTGGTGCACCGGGATTCTGGTTGTCTCCGTTGCCCTTTCGGTCGTCGCCTTCCGGCGCCGCACCGCCTGAGGGTCAGCCTGCGGCGGCGGCCTGCGGATCGGGCAGGCGCCGTTGCAGCGCCTGCACTCCGGCGATGAACAGCTCGATTCCCCCGCGGTAGTAAGAGATCTCGTCATCGCAATCGGTCAGTGCGGCGGCGCATTCGATCAGGTGCGGGAAGCGGTCAGCGGGCAGTCCGGTCAGTGCGGCGTGTTTGCCGGCCAGGACGGCCGCCCGCTCGTCCTGTGGGATCCGGGTCTCTGCGCCCGGCCGGCCGGATACCAGCATGATGGCGGTCTGCAGGGCGGCGCGGGCCAGGTTGGCGCTCTGCTCCACCGAGAAGCCCGCCCGTCGCAGGATGTCCAGCGCCCGCTCGGACAGCACCTGGCCCCTCTCGCACTGCAGCACTCGCAGCTGCGCAAGGCCGGTGCTGCCCGGGTGGGCGCTGAGCGCCGAGACCAACTGGGTCACCAGATCACGCAGGTCATCGAGCCCGCGTTCGCGGTCGTCGGGCGGCGGCACCAGGGTGTCGAGCATCCGGTCGCCCATGGCCGCCAGCAGTTCGTCCTTGTTCTTCACGTGCCAGTACAGCGCCATCGGGGTGACACCGAAGTCCTGCGCGAGCCGGCGGATCGAGACCGCGTCCAGACCTTCCAGGTCGGCCGTGGCCAGGGCACGGTCGACGATCGCCTCGCGGGAGAGCGTGCTCTGCACGTTCCCGGCGGTCCTACGGGAGGTCGACGTCGCAATCATGTTGACAACTATACAACGTAGAGTCCAAGCTATACGGCGTAGATGTACACCGTAGAGGAGAAGCTCGTGGACCGATCCCGCTGGACCCTGCTGGCGGTGGCGCTGGCCACCTTCATGACGTACCTGGACAACAACATCGTCAACGTGGCCATCCCGGCCATCGAGCGAGACCTGCACCTGACGACCTCCGGGCTGGAATGGGTGGTCAGCTCGTACATCCTGGTGTTCGCCAGCCTGCTGCTGGCCGGTGGCCGGCTGGCCGACGTGTGGGGGCGCAAGCGGCTTTTCCTGATCGGGCTGTCGATCTTCACCCTGGCCTCGCTGGCCGCGGGACTGGCCGGCAGCGTGGAGGTGCTGGTGGCCAGCCGGGCCGTGCAGGGTCTGGGTGCGGCCCTGGTCACGCCGACCACGTTGGCCATCATCTCGGCCACCTTCGTCACCACTCGTCAGCGGGCCGCCGCCGTCGGGATCTGGAGTGCGGTGGGCGCGCTGGCGCTCGCTGTGGGTCCGTTGTTGGGTGGCCTGCTCAGCGAGTACGTCAGCTGGGGCTGGATCTTCTTCATCAACGTCCCGGTGGGCTTGGCCACCCTTGGTCTGGCCGCCGCCGTCATCCGTGAGTCCCGAGAGGTCTCCGGACCGCGGCGGATCGACCTGCCGGGCGTGATCACCTCGGCGCTGACGCTGTTCGCGCTGACCTTCGCGCTGATCGAAGGTCACGACCGGGGATGGACGTCACCGGTGATCCTTTCCTGCTTCGCGGTGGCGGCCGTGTTGGGTTTCGTCTTCGTCCAGTTGGAGCTCCGGGTGCGCGAGCCGATGGTGGCCATGTCGCTGTTCCGTGAGCGGGTGTTCTCCGGCGGCCTGATCGCGTTGCTGATGTGGGGGTTCGGGCTCTTCGGCATCTACTTCTTCACCTCGCTGTATCTGCAAGGTGTGCTGGGCTTCTCGCCGACGAAGGCCGGCGCTGCGTTCGTGCCGATGGCGTTGTTGATGGCAACCGGCGCCGTGATCTCCGAGAAAGTGTCCCACCGGCTGGGTGCGCATCGGGTCGTCGGGGCCGCCATGGTGCTGATGGCGGCCGGCATCGCCTCGGTCGGCCTGCTCGGTGCCGACGCCGACTTCGCGTCGCTGATGCCCAGCTTCGCGGTGATCGGGATCGGCGGCGGGCTCACCGTGCCACTCACCGCCAGCGTGTTGGATGCGATGCCACGCGCCGAGGCCGGCGTCGCGTCCGGAATCTTCAACGCCTCCCGCGAGGTGTCCGGGCTGCTGGGCATCACCGTGATCGGCGCGGTGCTGACCGCCAGGCAGTCGGTTCTGTTGACCGCCGGGGACACCCCGCTGGACGCCTTCCTCGGTGGCTACCGGGCCGGGATCCTGCTGGCGGCCGGGCTGGTGGCGCTCGGTGGGGTAGCGGCCTACCTCGGTCTGCGCCACCCCTCGGCTCGTGAAGAGGCAGCGGATGTCTCTGCGGCGCAGGAACTCTCGGCCCCCAGTGCGGCCGGGGATGTGGCTCCGGCAATGCCGGCTCGGGCTTGAAACCGCTACAAGTGCAGCGCCTCCCGCAGCCGCGCCGGGCTCATCGCTCCGGGTCCGGCCGGCAAGGGGTCGAAAGAATTGAGCAAGCGGACGAGGTCTTCGCGCCTCGTGGGGTCTTCCGCAGCTTGGCGGGGCGTCAATCCCGCCAACGCCGGGAGTTCCATGTCCAGCCAACGTTTCTCGTAGTCCGCGGTGAACTCTGCCAGAGCCCGCGCGACCTCGGGTTCGGACGGATCCAGGAACGCCGACTCGGTGGACGCCCCAGCCTGTCCCTGCCCCTGTCCAGAGACCGCGGACCGTTCGCGGCGGCGCCGGAACAGCTCCTCCGCCGGGTCCCGGGTCTCGGAGATCATCGAGGCGCCCGGGACAGCGGCGCGCACCACCGCCAGCACCTCCTCGAATCGCCGGGTGCTGTTCGAGTCCACGGACAGCCGTGCCCCGTCCACGATCAGCGAAGCCAGGACCCGCGCACCGAATTCGGTAGGTGCTGTGTAGCTCCACCGACGCGCCGAGCCATCCTGGCCGGAGGCGAGGTGCTCGTCGGCCGGTCCATAATGATCGTCGAGAGCCGCCGTGAGAGAGTCGGTGTCGGTCGGCGCTACCTCGAACTCCGCCGCGCACAGCACGAGCGGATCGCCTTCCCCGGTGTTCAGCGTGGGCGGCCGGAAGCGCGCCGACAGCAATTCCATCATCCCGTGTGGGTCGGCATCCTCGCCGGTCAGGCGGTCCAGTTGGGCCAGGGTCCAGTCGAGCAGGTGCAGCGGCACCGGTTCGACGCCGCCGAAGATCTCCACCGTCTCGCCCACGGGAAGGAGCCGGGTGCAGGCCAGATCACCCTCGCGCACGGACCTGCTCAACGCCTTGTCGGCCAGTTCGTGACGGTCGCCGGTCCGAATGTCCCGCAGCGTCACGCAGCGCCCGCGCTCGACGTTCTCGACCTCGAACACCGACCGTTCCACTGTCAGCCACTGCGCCAGCATCAACTGCTCCACGTCGGGGAGCAGCACGCCGCGGGTATCCAGGAAATCGTACAGAACACCGCCGTCGAACAATGCGACGTCGACCACCACACGATCCCCGAGGAAATCCTCGGGGTCGCCGTCCTGGTTTTCCGACCGGATCTCGGCCAGTTCGGAGCACAGCTCTCGATGCGGGCCGTCGTTCAGGAAGGCCACGGCCTTGCTGTACAGCCATGTCGCACGATCCTGCGGGGCGAGGTCGACGCGGCCCAGATGGCACCGCTTGTACTTGCGCCCCGATCCGCACCAGCAGGGATCATTACGACCCACGTCGTTGCGCTCGACCGGAACGAACTGCTCGAGCTCGTGGATCAGCGGTTCGTCCTCCTCCACCCCTGCCCGCCGCAACAGCGACAACGCGCGCACGGCATCGCCCCGGTCCGACGCGTAGCGGGCGAGATTGACCAATGCAATCCCGAGCTGCGGGTCGAGAGCAAGGCTCTCGCTGAAGTCCGCTTCCGCTGCCAGGACCTGGCCGAGACGCTCACGGCACTGACCGCGCAGCGATCGCAGCATCGGCCGGACCTGCCGGGGGGCCGTAGTTTCCAGCGATTCAATGAGTACCCCCAGCGCCACCGCCTCGTCGACACCCTCCCCGACGGTTTCGGCGAACAGTGCCCCGGCGACCTCCGGGTCGGCGAGTAACCGAACGGCCGCCTGGACTTCCGGGTCGTGGATCGATCCGCTGGTGGGATCGCCGAGGTGAAGGTCGACGGTGCCGGCGGCGTCGAGTTCGTCGCCTGACTCTTCGGACGTGTCTGACTCTTCTGACTCTTCGGACGTGTCTGACGTGTCTGACTGGAATGCCTCGACGATCGCCGCGACTTCGAAGTACAGGTTCCGCAAGACGCCCACGGCGCGCGCTTCTTCTTCCGCAATTCCGTACCGATGGCCGAGCCAGACCACGCTGCGAACCATCCGCCACGCCCCGAAGTCGAAGCCCACCGGTGCTACGTAGTCGCCCGCTCGCTCCACGTGCCAGGCGGCGAACAGTTCGGTCAGCGGCGGCAACGGCGCCGCGAACAGTTCTGGGTCTTCGACGCAGAGGTGCAGGACGAGTTCTTCCAGCATCAATGGTGCGTCGTCGTGGTGCAGCAGAAGCTGGATGCGATCGGCGAGGTGGGCGGGAGCCGCGACGGGCCGTTCGACCATGTCGACGCGAACGCCACCTTCGGTCAACTCGAAGCCGACGAGATCTCCAGGCCCGAACTCGAACAGCGTTCCTTGGGGTAGATCGAGGGAGGTAGCCAGGTCTTGCCCGGCCCGGGAGAACAGCTGATCGATCTTCTCGCCGTCATCCAGCTGGTCGAAGGGCGTTTCGATGGTAATCGTGGCAAGGGGCATCAGATCCGGTTCGATGGCAACCGTGTCCGACAGGATTTCCTCCGCGGTCAGCCGGTGGGTGAACACCCGACCCAGCAGGACGCGGTCGAGTGCGATGTAGACCGGCGGTTCGGTGATGCCGATCTCGGCAACGAGCGGTATCTCGCCGTCCACCAGTTCGTCCAGATCGTGCTCGGTGACATCGACGCTCTGTCCGGCCAGCGCCGCTTGCAGCTCCGTGAGGGTCAGCGGACCGCGACTCGTCAGCTCGCGGTGGATGGCGACCGCCGCGGGACTCCGCGGCTCATCGGTCTCGGCCGGATCCGGGTCAGGTGGCTGAGGTATCGAGGTAGGCACCGGGTCATTCTCTCCTTGCGGGTGGGGGCCGTCATTGCGGACCCTCAGGAATAGTTCAGCGCAGGCTGCGGTTAAACAGTCAGTAAACCTGAGCCCGATCGACTCAGGTCGCTTGACAGCCCCGCAAGCCCTCGGCATTGTGGAGCTCGGATCACAACGGGTTACCGGGTGGCCGTCGCAGCCGACAGGCAGCGCGACCCCGCCCATAGCGCGCGGTACCGACCCGGGCCGCGCGACCAAGACCCCGGTCGTGCAACGACAGTTGCGACAACAGCGGCCGGGAGGCTGCAGGAGGATTGCATGTCGCGTGCCGTCGGTATCGATCTCGGTACCACCAACTCGGTCGTCTCCGTCCTGGAGGGCGGCGAGCCGACCGTCATCGCCAA
>JADGOY010000032.1 GCA_017882715.1 Nakamurella sp.
CACCGGGAGTTCGCGGTGCGGTGCACGGAACCGGGTCGGGAGCGACGGCCCCGGTCCTCATGCTGGCCCTGCGGCCGATCGCGCCGATGCTGCAAGCGTGGGCTCGTGACCGCGCAGTCCGACAGATACGAACAGGTGTTCGTGTCCTTCGCTACACTGTGGCCGTGACCGTCACTTATCAGCCGTCGATGTTCGACGTTGCCGAGGAGCCGGAACTGGCGCCGCTGGCCGGCCAGGTGCACCGTACGCAATTGACGGCCGGCGCGTGGGTCGATCACCTGGCGGGCTGGCTGGTCGGGTCGGATCAGATCCTGGACGCGTTGTTGCGGGACGTGCCCTGGCGCGCCGAGCGACGCACCATGTACGACCGCGACGTCGATGTGCCGCGATTGCTCTGCTGGTATGCCGCTGACGCCCAGCTGCCGCATCCGATGCTGGCCCGGGCCCGCGACCAACTCAATGCCCATTACGCTGCCGAATTAGGCGAGGAATTGGTCACCGCAGGATTGTGCCTGTACCGCAACGGATCTGACAGCGTTGCCTGGCACGGCGACCGGATCGGACGGGGTGCGCACACCGACACCATGGTGGCGATCCTGTCGGTCGGCTCCGCCCGCATGCTGCAGTTGCGGCCTCGCGGCGGTGGCGCCGGGCTGGGTTTTCCGCTGGGTCACGGCGACCTGATCGTGATGGGCGGCAGTTGCCAGCGGACCTGGGAACACGCCGTGCCCAAAACCCGGCGCGGCGTCGGGCCCAGGGTCAGCATCCAGTTCCGCCCGGCAGGGGTGGCCTGAGTTCGCGAAATTCGATGAATTGGTGATCGTCAGCAGGCCGAGCAGCAGCGCCAGCCCTTCGCGGACCACTCGCTGGTCGTCGGCCAGCACCACCCGAACGGTCATCGCGCCACCGCCTGCGGCGAAACGTGGGCGAGCGGCACGGTCAACTCCACCCGAAAGCCGGTCGCGGTCGGGCCGGCGGTCAGCTGGCCACCGAGAAGCTCCGCGCGCTCGGCCATTCCGGTCAGACCGTAACCCGCGCCCGGCGCCTGGCGGGGTCCGATGGAGCTGTCCCGGTCGTCGATGGTCAGGACCGCGGTGTCTGCGTTCCAGCACAGGCTGACATCCACCGCGGCCCCGGGCGCGTGCTTGCGGACATTGGTCAGCGCCTCCTGACAGGTGCGGTAGATGGCCAGCCGGGCATCGGCCGGCAGCGGTACGGGGTCCCCGGTCTGCGTGAAACGGGCTGAGCCACCAGCTGCCCGACGGTGCGCCTCGACGAGGTCACCCAACAACTCCGGCCCCGGCCTGTCGTCGCCGCGCAGCATCGTGATCGCCTGCTTGGCCTCGGCAGGGCCATCGCGGGCAAGGACATGAGCGCGGTCGACCAAGGCGAGCAGGTCGTCGTCCGCGCCGCGGGACCGGCCGAGCAGCCGTGCCCTTCAAGTTGCACCACCAGGCTCGACAGGGTGTGCGCCAGCACGTCGTGCATCTCCCGCGCCACCCTGGATCGTTCTGCCATCGCGGCCGCGCGCGTCTCGGCCTCGCGGGCCGGCCGCGAGGCCGTCGAGCAGGCCGGCCAGCTGGCTGCGGCGGACCTGCTCTCGATGCAGCAGCGCACCGAACAGGAAGAAGAACGCCGCGCCCGCGATGACAACGGCGGCGAAGACGATCGCGTCCTGCCCTTCGACCCAGATCTCTGCGACGAACATCGCGACCCGGCGACGCACACCAGCGCCGCCGCGCGCGTCGGCAGCCGCAACGGAGCGAACGCCGCACCCAGGTAGAGGCCGATGACCGGTCCGTCCGGGTCGCCGGGGTGAATGACGGCCGCCGCGGCCGACATCACCAGCAGCGCAGCAACCATCACCGGTTCCGGCGCCTGCCGCCACAACACGAAGGCGAGCCCGGCGACCACGTAGCAGACCAGGCCCGCGGCGACGAACGGCCCCTGGCCCGACGTGCCGGGGCCGACGCCGCCGGCCAGGGTCGCGGCAACCACCAGCCCGATCACGGCCAGCCCGACAGGGGTCAGCCAGCGACGATCCTCTTCCACGCCGCCTACCGTGCCACGCCTTCGACCGGTTCGCCCCGACCGAGGGTTCGACGGTGATCCACCTCGGGGTGGAGCGCCAGCACCCACCCGGGTGCTGACGACACCTGGACGCGATCCATCGACGCTGGATGGGTGATCAACACCAGCCGCGGGGCCTCGGCGATCGGCGCCGGGCCGACCCACCGTCCCGTTTTCGTCAGCAGGAAGGACCAGGCCGTGATCTGGGTCGGTGCGAATCGGCGTCGGAGTCGTGCGGCGGGCAGTCCGTCCTGATCGGGGAAATGTTCTTCGAACTCGTCGGCATTCGCTTGCCTGATGATGTCGGCACGATTTCGCTTGCCCTCGGCACCTGCGTCGTCATCGCCGTCGTCGCAGGGCAATGGCAGGACCTTCGACTCTGCCCGTGCCGAGCTGTCCACGTCAGAGTCAAGGTGACGTGGCCCTGTGGGGGGTGACCGCGATCTGCGGGGAGGGGTGGCGATGACGCTGGAACGCGCCCGGGCACGCCGCGCGAGGTCCGAAGGGCCTGCGTCCGCCGGGACCGACCTGCTCGGGAGCGAGCGTCATTTCCCTTGGGGGAGTCGCACATGACAACCGTTGATGCGCCTGCCCTGAGGGTGCTTGTCGCCGACGATTCGACGGAATCGCGGGCGCTGTTGCGCGCCATGCTCGAAACCATCACCGGGGTGGACGTGGTGGGGGCCGCGGCGAACGGGCGGCAGGCCTTCCACGCGCTGGAGTCGGTGCGGCCGGATGTGGTGTTCCTCGACATCGCGATGCCGGTGATGGACGGACTCGAGGCTGCGGTGGTGATCCGCGCGCGATACCCCGAGGTCAAGATCATCGTTTACTCGGCGTACGACCGGATGGCGATGGGGCTGGCCGCCTTGTCCGCCGGTGCCGATGAATACTTCGAAAAGGCAGCGACGGTCGGGCAGCTGCTGGACCAACTCCGACACGTATTCCCCGAGCGGACCCTGGCCGCGAAACCGCGCCGCAACTACCGATCGCCGCTACCCGAGCAGGAATCCGAGCGGGTCGGAGAAACCGTTCGCCTCGCGGAGCCCGCTGAAGGGTTGGCTTCGGCGGCGGCGGAGGAGACTGGAAGAGTCGCCGACGGACAGACCTCGAATCACGCTGACGACGAACTATTGCGTGCTGCGGTCGAGTCGCTCACCGAGGCCTTCTGCCTGATGCGTTCCGTGCGGGACGAGGACGGCACGATCGTCGACTTCGAATTCGTCGTCGTCAATCCCGCTGCCTGCGCGTTCGCCGGCCGGGGGCCGGAGGAACTGCTCGGCCACCGCCTGCTCGAGCTGTTCCCGGCCCAGGGACCCCGCGGACGGTTCGACAACTACCGGCAGGCGGTCGAAACCGGGGTGCCCTTCAAAGCGGTCTTCCAGCATCACGCCGACGGCGTGGACGGCACGTTCCAGGTGTCGGTGACCAAGGTCGGCGACGGCTACGTGCTCACCGCGACCAACGTGTCCGAGCGGCTACAGCAGGAGACGGCGCTGGCCGACAGCGAGCGCCGCTACCGGCAAATGCTCGAGACGAGCCAGGAGGGTGTCTGTGCGATCGACGCCGACGATCTGGTGACGTTCGTGAACCAGCGAGCGGCGCAGATGGTCGGCTATTCGGTCCAGGAGATCATGGGCGCCCGGATCTGGGACTTCTTCACCAACGGATCGCTGGGGATTGCCACGGAGCTGGGGCAGCTTCGCCGAGCAGGGCGTTCCAGTGCCTACGAGATGCACCTGCGCCGAAAGGACCGTTCCACCCTGCTGGCTTTGGTGTGGGTCCGCCCGATCCAGGACGCCGAGGGGAATTACCCCGGTGCGCTCGCGATGCTCACCGATATCAGTGACCGAAAAGAGCCCGGGGAGCAGTTGGCCGCCGGTGAACACCGGATGCGGGCGGCGTTCGACTCCATGCTCGACGGCGAGGTGATCCTGTCCCCGGTTCGCGACGAACACGGTGGAATCGTCGATTTCCGCTTCGAATACATCAACGAGGCGGGGTGCCGGCTCAACCGGATGACCCGGGAGCGGCATATCGGGCATGTGCTGCACGATGTGCTTCCAGGACTTCGGGAATCAGGTCTCTTCGACGATCTCGTGCTGGCTGTCGAGACCGGCATGCCGATCAACAAGCGGTCCTACCGTTACGCGGACGCCTTCGGCGGGACAACGGTCGTGCCCCGGGTGTGGGACATCAGCCTTGTTGCGCTGGGAGAGGGTCTGATCCTGAAAACCTTCCGCGACGTCACCGACCAGGTGTCGGCCGAGACGGAGCGCCGCCAGAGCCAGGAGCGGCTGCGGTTGGCGGTCCAGACGCTGACGGAGGGATTCTTCCTGACCCGAGCGCGGCGCGACGAGGACGGCCGGATCGTCGACCTCGAATACGTCATCGCCAACGCCGCGGGGTGCCGGATGACGGACCGTTCAGAGGTCGACTTCATCGGTCACGGGTATCTCGATATCTGGCCGACCACCGGCGAGGGCCTGTTCGATCACTTCTGCGCGGTCGTCGAGACCGGCGTCCCCTACACCACCGTGCTCGCCAGCGACCCCGCCGAAGGGATCTTCGGGACGTTCGAGGTCTCGGTGACCCAGGTTGGCGACGGCTGCGCCTTTGTCGTCAGGGACGTCACCGAGCGACTCGGCCACGATCGGGCCCTCGCCGACGCCCATGCCGCGGCCGAGTCCCGCTCCGACAGGCTCGAGCGGTCGAACCAGGAACTGCAGGCATTTGCCTCGGCGGTCAGCCACGACTTGCGCGAGCCGCTGCGCACCACGGCCGGGTTCGTCGGCCTGATCCAGGACCGGTTCGCCGGCGAACTGCCCGAGCCGGCGCGGGAACTGTTCGGCCATGTGCTGAGCGGGGCACAGCGCTTGGAGGACCGGATCGCCGCGATTCTGGACTACGCCCGTTCCGGGGCCAGTGGTGCGCCACCGCAGTTGGTCCGCAGCGGCGAGGTCGCCAGCGCCGCCGCACTGGACGTCGCCGGCATCCTCGAGGAATACGGAGTGAACCTGCACATCGGTGAGCTGCCCACCATCCAGGCCGATGCGGTGCAGCTGCACAGGGTTTTCCAGAACCTGCTCACGAACGCCGCCGTCTACCACGGCCCAGTGGCACCCCACATCGAGATCAGCGCCGAGCGCCTCGACGGACACTGGCAATTCACCGTGGCCGACAACGGACCTGGCGTGCCGGTCAACGCCCGCGAGAGCATCTTCGCCATGTTCAGGCGCGGTCCGGCCGCCGAAGGACACGACGGTCACGGGATGGGTCTGGCGTTGTCCCGGCGGATCGTCGAGAGCTACGACGGAGACATCTGGGTCGAGGACAACCCCGGTGGGGGCAGCCGATTCCGCTTCACGCTGCCGGCTGAAGCGCCGTCATGAACGGCCCCGACGTCGTCGACCGGCGCGCGAACCGGCCCGACGCTGAAGCCTTCCGGGGCCCCGTGGCCGTATCGGTGACGACATTGTCGCCGTGCCGAGGTGGTCAGGAGGTTGCCGGCGCCCATGCGTCAGCTGGTCGGGAACCTCGCCGACACCGATCGGGTCCGCGCCGGTCTTGACCTCGGGCCGGTCGCCACCAGGCGCTCCGGACCGAGCAGCGAAAGCCGGTAGTCATGGGCTCGCAGCTGCCCGCGAACGGCGCGTCGATCCCGGAGTTGACGCAGCTACGCAGCCAGTTGGAGGATCTGCGGGCGAAGCTCGCCGCGATCCGCGGCGGCGGCGTCGACGCCATCATGGTCGGTGCGCCGAGCGGCGAGCGGCTGTACACGCTCACCAGCGCCGACCGGCCCTACCGGGTCATCGTGGAGATAGGCGAGGGCGCCGCGACGGTGTCCGAACATGGCGTGCTGCTGTACGTCAACCGCCGATTGGCGGGCCTGATCGGTGTGACCGGCGTGACCTGGTCGGGTCCGACGTCACCGCACTGGTCGCTGCGCCCGGTCGCGCGGCTCTGGACGATCTGCTCGCCGGGTCGGTAGGACAGACCCGGCGCGCCGAGATCAGCCTCACTCGCTCGGACGGGAGCACCGTACCCGTGCTCACCTCGGCGACCGGCCTGGACATCGACGGGCTACTCTGCCTCGTCGCATCCGATCTCAGCAATCGGCGGCGGGGCGAGGAGAAGCTCGCCGACGCCAACGCCGCGGTCGCCGCGCATTCGGCCCACCTCGAACGAGCCAACGCCGAGCTGACCCGTTCCAATGACGACTTGGCGCAGTTCCTACGCGGCCGGCCATGACCTCGCTGAACCACTGCGCAGCATTTCCGGTTTCGCCGACCTGCTCCGGATGCGCTACCGGGGCAGGCTCGATCACGACGCCGACGAGTCCATCGACTTCGTCACCTCAGGCGCTGCACGAATGCAGCAACTCATCAACGACCTGCTCGCGTACGGCCGGCCGGTTGACCACCCGCACCCAGCCGATGGCCACCGTCGATGTTCAACAGGTTCTCGACAGCGTCCTGGCCGACCTGAACGGCCGGATCAGCGAATCGGGTGCCGCCGTGCACATCGATCGCCTGCCGGTGCTGAATGCCGACCAGACCGAACTCGCCCAGGTCTTCGCCAACGTCATGCGCAACGCCCTCACTTCGTCGCCGCCGACACCACACCGCAGGTGCAGACGGCTACCTGATTGAGCGCGCGGTCCGCTTCGCGTGCGCAAGCGGCTCCCACTGGCGCAGGATCATGAGGCGCTGCACGACCTGGACCTGCAGGACGACGTCTTACAGCAGTTGTTCGCGATCGGTCTGGCCCTGGGCAGCACCTGGGCAGCACCCAGCGTTCGGCGACCCAGAACGCGGTGGCCGTGCGGATCGCCGACCACATGAACGAGCTGCAGCGGGTCGTCCAACAGATCCGGAACGCGATTCTGGAGCCCACGGCGGAACTGATGACCGGGTCGCCGTGAATGAGCGGCGGCGCCCACCGAGTCACCGAGTGCATCATCTGGCTCGAATTGCACCATTTGGTGGCACGAGGCCGCCCGTCGGTGCGCATTTCGATCACTGCGCACTACTTTCTTTCAGGAGCTTCCCCGCATTTGATCACGAGCCCTGCGCGATGGGGTGGAATCGCCGAGCTCGAAGTTGTTGCGCCGGAGCCGTTTCCTCTCCGCTGATAGGGTGGTTGATCTCGGCGTGCAAGGCGTGAGCGGCCGCGTCGGGGGAGTGCCTGCGCTTTTCGGCAAGCTGCACGGAGGTTTCGCACCCCGTCGGGACCTTCGACCCTGTCGTCCGCTGATCTTTGAGCCCAAGAATGACTCAACGGTTCGTTTGTAGTGAAGCGTCACAGATGAATCCCATGGAGGACGGAGGAAAACCGGGTGCAAACAGTCCTGGAATCGCCGCACAGCCCGGCGTCAACGGCGCTCGTGGCCGGTGGTCGCGGGTCGGGCGAGATCGGCGAATTGCCGGGCCAAGGTCTCCCGGTATCAGGCCGCGCGGCCGGCAACGACCACAGTGACGTTGGGGTGGCCGCCCAGGATTTGTGGGACGCGCTGAACCGGGCGAGGGCGCACTATGCCCCGCTGGTCCTCACCGCGGCCGAGAACGCCGTGGTCAAGTTCTACCTGCCGCTGGCCCGCACACTCGCCAGTGGCTGGGCAGTCGGAGGCCTCGATCCCGCGTCCACCGAAGAGACCGCCGAAGTCGGTCTTACCCACGCGGTGCAGGGCTGGCAGCACTCGAACGGCCAGGGATTCGACGGCTATGCCCGCGCCACCATGGCGACCCTGCTCTCCATGTCGGCCAGGGACTGAAGTAGGCATCGACGTCATCGCTCCGGTGGAACGGTCGAGGTTGCATGCCACCGTCCCAGGGCTGGGATTCGCGGACGAGGTCCCGCGGGAGGCGGTGCGGCGGGTGATCACGGGGTCGGCGCTCGGTGCCAGAACCTGCCGGCGATCCAGCTTCGGCTGAGGCGACAGAACGTCGACAGGGAGGGCGTCAGCCTCGATGCTGTCGGCGACCGCGGCTTGGCGGCGATTCGACGGGCGATCCGTTCCGGCATCGCGGTCGCCGGTCTCCCGGTTCCCGGCGCTGATGACGAGGAGTTCCTGCCACATGTGAGCATCGGCTACGCGATTGCCATCGGCCCCACCGAGCCGATGTCCGTAGCGTTCGCCGCAGCCGAGTTTCCCCCGGTGACGATGTCGGTGAGCCGGCTCACCCTGCTCGCTCTTCGCGTGCGCCAGTCGGGCCACGACTGGGACGTCCTCGGTCACGCCGCGCTCGCGGACGGGTGAGGATCGGGCATCGCGGTGGATGCTCGACCCAGCGGCACTCGTCAAATTGCTGCGGGCATGCAGCGGCGTCGCCTGCGGAAATTCGGCCACTCGGCGGAATCCAGCCGTTTCTGTCGGCCATGACCGACCCCACGGGATTCGAGTGCTATGCCTGGTAGATCTGCCGAACCGAAGTGATCGAGCCGTTTACCACGACTATTTCGGCCACGAAATGGGTGCCGACCGCCCGGGCGAGATCGGCTCGTGTGCACCCGACTCCGCCGGATTGCGGGTTTCCGTGGCCGTTCTGGCAGGAGGAATACACGAAGCGGATTTCCGCGTCCGGTGTCACCACCGCCTGGTGTTCGGCGGGATCGGCGGGATCGTCGTCCAGGTATGGCTGCGAATCCGATGTATGAACCAGATGCTGGTTCACGTAGGTCAGCTGGCCCGTCGCCGGCTCGAAGGCGGCGATGCGAACGGTGAGTGTTCCGTTCACGCCGGCGGGCACGCTGGATGATCCGGGCTGCGCGCTCGCGGATCCGCTCGCCCGCGATGGAGTCGCGGTCGTCCGGGTCGCGACCGAGTTCGACGACGTGGCCGCGGATGTGGTCGTCGGCCGCGATGTTGTGACGCCAGCGCTCGACGATCGGGGCGAACCCGAGGGCAGGGTCGGGCTGGCGGAGGTGCTGGTCGAACCGACGGTCGACGCCGGAATCGGGGTGCCCTGCTGGCTCGTGCTACAGGCCGCCGTGGCCGCGAGCACTGCAGCGAGCACTGCAGCGAGCACCGCCGGGATCACCCGGAATCTGGCGCGGCTCATCGGTGGCCCCCGTTCCTCGACAAGTGACGGTATCCGATGTCCCGACGCCGTTCGCGAGGCGTTGGGTGTCGAGGAGACGATGTCGTCGTTCGATCGGGAGTCGTTTCGGGATGTAAGGACCTGGTGAGCGATGGCTCCACCCGGGGTTCGCCGGTATGCCGTTGTCCGTACGGTGGTCGTTGTGACTGACAACGCGGGTCCCCGATGATCCAGGCGCGCGGCCTGAGCAAGAAATATGGCGAGAAGACAGCCGTCGACCACCTCGAATTCACCGTTCGACCGGGAATTGTCACCGGTTTCCTGGGCCCGAACGGGGCGGGAAAGTCCACGACCATGCGGATGATCCTCGGGCTCGATCGGCCGACGGAGGGATCGGTCACCGTGGACGGCAAGGCCTACGCCGACCTGCCGGCGCCGCTGCACGAGGTGGGCGCGTTGCTGGAGGCACGCTCGGTGCACACCGGCCGGTCCGCGTACAACCACCTGCGGGTGCTGGCCGCCACTCACGGCATCGCCGACTCCCGGGTGCACGAGGTCATCGAACTGGTCGGGTTGGGCGACGTCGCGCGACGCCGTGCCGGCGCCTTCTCGCTCGGGATGGGCCAGCGGCTGGGCATCGCCGCCACTCTGCTCGGCGACCCGGGAACGTTGATCCTCGACGAACCGGTCAACGGGCTGGACCCGGACGGCATCCTGTGGATCCGCAATTTGCTCAAGGGCCTGGCCGGAGAGGGCCGGACGGTGTTCGTGTCGTCCCATCTGATGAGCGAGATGTCGCTCACCGCAGAACATCTCATCGTCATCGGCAAAGGCAGGTTGATCGCCGACCTGCCGATTGCCGAGATGATCGGCAGCGCGTCGCGGGCCTCGGTACTGGTTCGCAGCCCGGATGCGGCGCGGCTGCGCGAGTTGCTGGCCGGCCCGGACGTCACCGTCACCAGCCGGCAGGCCGGTGAGCTGGAGGTCGTCGGAATGACCGCACCGCAGATCGGGGACATCGCCGCGGCAGACGGCATCGCGATCCACGAGCTGACCCCGCATCGCGCCTCGCTGGAGGAGGCCTTCATGGAGCTGACGAACGACTCGATCGAGTTCCACGGCGGCACCACCGTCGGCGCCCATGACGAGGCCGCCAGGGGTGTCGCGTGAGCGCCGACGCCGTGCCCGGCAGGTACGTCTCCCGACTGGCCGTCGACCCCGTCAGCCAGCGCAGCGTGATCACCTCGGAGTGGCTGAAGCTGACCACCTTGAAGTCCAGCTGGATCACCATGGCAGTCGGTGTCGGCTCGCTCGCCCTGCTGGGCGGCGTCATCGGTTTCTTCACCAATCGGGCATGGGACCAGACGAGACCGGCCCGGCAGGCCGCGTTCGAGCCGGTCGCCGCCAGCTTGGGCGGTGTCCGCTTCGCGGAACTGGCGATCGGCGTCCTGGGGGTGCTGTTCGTCACCGGCGAGTACGGCACCGGGATGATCCGCTCCTCGCTCACCGCCGTTCCCCGCCGCCTGCCGGTGGTGTGGGCCAAGGCCCTTGTCTTCGGGGTGACGACCCTGGTGCTGACGGAGATCGCCTCGTTCGTCGGTTTCTTCATCGGTCAGGCGGCGCTGGGCACGCACTCGGTGGCGCTGTCCTCCGATGGCGCACTGCGTGCGGTGATCGGTACCGGGCTCTACCTCACGGTCGTCGCCGTGATCGGCGTCGCTCTTGGCTTCATCATCCGATCCACGGCCGGCGGCATCGCCGCTCTGGTCGGGATCCTGCTCGTGCTTCCCGGCGTCTTCCTGATCCTGCCGCAGAGCTGGCAGGACGATCTGGGCCCCTACCTGCCCAGCACCGCAGGGTCCGCCGTCTACGACCTGCGCCCCGCGCCGGGCAGCCTGGACCCCTGGCCCGGATTCACCGTGTTCTGCTTGTACGCCATCGTCGGTCTGGTCGCCGCGGCTTTCGTGCTCAACCGCCGGGATGCGTGAGTCCCCACCCGTCCGCATGGCACGCTGGAGATGGGCCCGGCGCGAGCCCGCCGCCCAACCACCATCGAGCGAACAAACCGGAGGACCTGGATGAAGACCGTCATGGGATGGATCGACAAAATCGTGTCGTCGTTGGCGCGGCGCAAGGTCAACAAGGACGAGGGGCGGTCCAATTCCCGCTGACCGCTCCGGCACGATCAAGCCTGCGCACCCTCCGGCCAGGCACAATGAGCAGCACCGGTGCGTGCGCGGTCAAGCGTTCGACGCCGACAGACGCGGCGCGACGTCGTGGCGCACAGTGGAGGGCTGACGGGTGACACAACCGTCCGGCGGTAGGGCATCGGGCACGCGGAGCAAGCTGCCGATCATCGCGGCAGCGTTGGCCGGTGTTCTGCTCATCCTGGGCATCCGGTACTTCACCACCCGCGACGACAGCGGTTCGGCCAGCGGCGGCAACACCATAAGCGGCGCACCGAACACCGGGCAGCAGCCCGCGCGGGAGGGCTGCACGACGGTGACGGTCGCGGCCTCCAGCGAGAAGGCCGCCCTGATGGGCCAGATCGCCAACTCCTACCGGAATTCGGGCCGAACGGTCAACGGCAAGTGCTACGACATGGTCGTCAACTCCGTCGCATCCGGGACCGGTGAGGCCAACCTCGCGGCCGGCTGGGACGAGACCCTTGACGGGACTCCGCCCGACGTCTGGACTCCGGCGGCGTCGACCTGGGTGAGCCTGCTGAAGACTGATCTGACGGCCAAGGACAAGCCCAACCTGGTCAGCACCGCTCCGGCCGTCCTGCCCTCGGTGACGTCCACCCCGCTGGTGCTGGCGATGCCAGAGCCGATGGCCAAGGCGCTGGGCTGGCCGGACACGCCCATCGGCTGGGCCGACGTGCTGGCCCTGGCCAAGGACCCGCAAGGCTGGGCGTCCAAGGGTCACCCCGAGTGGGGCAAGTTCACCCTCGGCAAGACCAACCCGACCATCTCGACCTCTGGCCTGGCCGCGACCATCGGCACGTTGGTCGCCGCCACCGGCACCTCGTCCGACCTGACCACGGCGGCCCTGCAGCGGCCGGAGGTGCAGCAGTACCTCAAGGACGTCGAGAGCTCGGTCATCCACTACGGCGACACCACGCTGACCTACCTGTCCAACCTGCAGCGTGCCGATGATGCCGGCTCGACGCTCGGGTATGTCTCGGCTGTCGCGGTCGAGGAGAAAAGCGTGCTGGACTACAACGCCGGCAACCCGAGCGGCGATCCCGCGACCCTCGGGGACCATGCGGCGCCCAAGGTTCCGCTGGTCGCGGTGTACCCGAAGGAAGGCACCCTCTTCAGCGACAGCCCGTACGTCATCCTGGACGCCCCGTGGTCGACCGCCGACAAGAAGGCCGGTGCCCAGGACTTCCTGGACTACCTGCTGTTGCCGGAACAGCAGAAGGTGTTCACCGATGCCTTCTTCCGGACCGCCGACGGCAAGGCGGGCGATCCGATCAACGCGAGTGCCGACGTCAAGGCGGACGGGGTGACGATCACTCTCAACCCGCCGGCTCCCGAGGTGCTCAGTCAGGTGCGTTCCTTGTGGGCGGAGGTGCGTAAGCCCGCTCGGGTGCTGGTGCTGATGGACGTGTCCGGGTCGATGGGCGCCGACTCAGGTTCGGGCGGTAGGACCAAGCTCGATCTGGCCAAGTCCGCGGCCACCACCGCGCTCGGCCAGTTGGCCGACACCGATCAGGTCGGGTTCTGGGTGTTCACCACCGACCTGCCGACACCGGACACGATCACCGCCGACCTGGTGGACGTCGGGCAGCTGAGCCAGACCCGCAAGCCGATCACCGACGCGATCGCCGGGCTGACCCCGCTGAACGGCACTCCGTTGTACGCGGCCACCCGGCTGGCCGCGGAGAAGATGAACACATCGACCGACCCCGGTTCGATCAACGCGGTGGTGGTGCTGACCGACGGTCGCAACGAGTACACCGACAACGATCTCAACGGTCTGCTCAGCTACCTGCAGAGCAGTTCACAGGAGAACGGAGTCCGGGTCTTCACCATTGCCTACGGCCCGGATGCCGACCTCGACGTCCTCAAGCAGATCTCGGAGGCGTCCCGGGCCGCGGCCTACGATGCCCGTGACCCGGCGACGATCGACAAGGTCTTCGCCAACGTGCTGTCCAACTTCTGACCTTCTGACCGCCTTCTGACCGTTTCGCCACTTCTCACCGATCGGACGCGCACCATGGCCGGCTCGTTCGCCTCCCGGGCCGCTCGGGCGTTACGGGATCCGTGGAGCCTGATCGCCGCAGGCATCGGCGCCGGTTCGGCATGGGCGATCGGGTTGCCGGTCGGCGCGGTCGGCCTGGTCGGTGCAGGCATGCTCGGGGTGGCGGCGGTGGTGGGCGGAGCGGTCCGCGAGGCCGGTGAGCCGGACGAACCCGATGCTCCGCCCTTGCGCAAGGGCACGGTGCAGGCGGGGCTGGTGGCCACGTTGCAGGGCTACCGACGCGATCTCCAGCACCTACAGCGCACCCAGCTGGCACCGGCAGTGGCGATGTCGGCGGCGCAGGCGGTGGAAGCCGCGCGGACCGCGGACAGCGTCGCCAATCGGGTAGCTCGGGCGGTGGACGCGGTCGACGACGCGGTGGGCCGGGCCGAGGACGTGGCCCGCCGGATGCCCAGGTCGGGGGAGGTGCGGGCGTCGGTCGGCCGGATGCTCGAGCGCCGTCGGGGCCTGCTGGAGAAGCTGACCGCGGCGGTCGAAGAAGTGGGGGAGGTCTACGCCAAGCTCCTGGAGCTGAGCACCACCGCCGCATTGGCCGGCGTCGACACCGACGGGGTGACCGAGGCGTCGCAGGTCAACGACTCGTTGGACGCGATCCGCGGGGCGTTCGCCGAGCTCGAAACCGATGCGAGCACCACCCGCGCGCTGCTGTAGCCGTTGGGTGCCGCACCGAAACTCGCGCGGCCGCACCGTCAGCGGAGTTGGGGGCACTGTCAACTGAGCTGAGTTTGGGTCGGCGTGTGCGGTGCTGGGCCGGCGTGTGCGTAGCAAGCTGTCCGGGCTCTCCGTCACCGTCCGCTCCGACCAGCCGCGTCACCCGCAATGCTGACCTTGTCAGCCCTCGACCATGATCAAACTGCTGGCCGTTCAGGGTCGCGCAGCTACCTCACATGGCCGGAGGTTGTGATCTTCTGGGTCGGGCGAATGCATTGCCAGGGCGAGAGTGCCCTACGTCCCACTGTGTCCCGCCCCGGCGACGCGGCCGCACCCCGCACCGCACCCCGCACCGCACCCCGCACCGCACCCGCACCGAGGTGCGCCCCCGCGCGGACGAACTCGTTGACTCGCGTCGCTCCAAGTCACATTTCAGGCTTGTTGATCCGCGCCGCGACAGTTGATCCGCGCGATCTGGGCGAGCTAGACGGGGCGAGCCGGGCTGCGGGCGGGGGGCGCGAGCCGGGCTGCGGGCGGGGGGTGCGAGCCGGGCTGCGGGGAGGGGCGCGCGGGCCGTGCTGCGGGCAGGAGGGCGGAGGGGTCTGCGGGCTGGGCTGCGGGCTGGGCGGCGCGGGTGGGCATCGCGGGCCGTATGCAGGGGAGGGGTCCCGGATAGACCGACGGTGACGACCGAGACCCTCTTGGTGGATCAGTTCTCCTCGGTAGGGTGAGCGGAGACTCCACCGACCTCCCGGGAGACCCGTGCGCTCGACCGTCAGGGCCCGCCTTCTCGGCCGGGACGACCCCGTGGCGCCCCGATGACCGGCGATGCCCCCGCAGGCGCCTTTGCGCTCGCCCCCTGGTTCCTTCTCGGCTACCTCGCGCTGGCGTTGGCCGCTCCTACGCTCAGCCGGCTGTGGGGTCGCGGTGCGCTGATCGCGTCGGCCGTGCTGCCCGCGGCGACCACCGCGTGGGCGGCCGCGCAAATCCCGCATGTCCTCGACGGCGGTGCCGCGTCGACCAGCGTGAGCTGGGTGCCCACCCTGTCGCTGGACATCGACCTGCGGCTGGACGCCCTGTCGATGATCATGACGCTGGTCATCGCCGGCATCGGCACGCTGGTGCTGCTGTACTCCGCCCGCTACTTCCCGCCCGACGACGACGGGGCGGGACGGTACACCGGCTCCCTGATCGCGTTCGCCGGCGCCATGCTCGGCCTGGTCTGGGCAGACAACCTCATCCTGCTGGTGATCTTCTGGGAGCTCACCGGGCTGCTGTCGTACATCCTGATCGCGCACCGGACGGGCAAGCGGTCTGCCCGGATGGCCGCGTCACAGGCGCTGATGGTGACGACGGCGGGCGGCCTGGCGATGCTGGTCGGGGTCGTCATGCTCGGCGTCACCGCGGGCACCTTCACGCTGTCGCAGATCATCGCGAACCCGCCGTCCGGGCCCTTGATCACGACCGCGATCCTGCTGATGATCGTCGGCGGGATCAGCAAGTCGGCGATCGTCCCGTTCCAGTTCTGGCTGCCGGGGGCGATGGCCGCGCCCACCCCGGCGAGCGCCTACTTGCACGCCGCGACCATGGTCAAGGCCGGCATCTACCTGTTCGCCCGGCTCGCCCCGGCGTTCGCGGTGCTCCCGCTGTGGCAGCCGCTGCTGATGACCCTCGGCGGCGGCACCCTGCTGTTCGGCGCCGTCATCGCGCTGCGACAGCGTGATCTCAAGCTGCTGCTCGCCTACGGCACCGTGTCCCAACTCGGGCTCATGACGGTGCTGATCGGGTGCGGCAACCCGGACGCGCTGCTCGGCGGGATGGCCGTGCTGATCGCGCACGCCACGTTCAAGGCGCCGCTGTTCTTCGTCGTCGGCATCATCGACACCTCGACCGGGACAAGGGATCTCACCAGACTGTCGGGGCTGCGCCGGACCATGCCAACGGTGGCGATCATGGCCACCCTGGCTGCTGTCTCCATGGCCGGGATCCCGCCGATGATCGGGTTCGCGGCCAAGGAGGCCGGGTACGCGGGTCTGCTGGACGGGGGGACCGCCGGTGCCATCGGGACGGCTGTGATGGCGGTCGGCTCGGCCCTGACGGTTGCCTACAGCGCCCGGTTCCTGTGGGGCGCCTTCGCCGACAAGCAGATCGCGGGTCCCGCGCCAGCGCAGGGCGCGCCCGGTCAGCGACGGTCGAGGACCCCGGACGCGAGCGTCGACACCATGCCACCGACGAGGCCCAGCCCCACCTCACCCTGGATGACCGGCCCGACCCTGCTGCTCGTCATCCTCGGATTGGTGCTCGGCGTCTGGCCGACGTTGCTCGAGCCACTGTTGCAGTCCTACGCGCAGACCGCCGGACCGACCCACGAGGACGCGATGGGCCTCTGGCACGGGTTCAACCCGGCGTTGGTCCTGTCAGTGGCCGGGTGGCTGGTCGGCGCGGCCGTGTTCTTCGCGCAGCGCGCCCGCGAGCGCCGCAGTGAGATCGCCCGCCCCGGCGGAGAACCCGGTGCCGGCTACCGCGCCACCCTCAAGGGCGTCAACGTGCTCGCGGTCGGCACTACGGCGGTCACCCAACGCGGGTCGTTGCCGGTATCGCTGGGCGCGATTCTGCTGGTCCTGGTGGCTTTCCCGGGCACGATGCTACTGCGCGCCGGCACCGGGCCGGCCGACCTGGAGGTGCTCGGCGAACCGGCCGAGCTGATCCTCTCGCTGGTCATCCTAGGGCTGGCGGTGGCCACGGCGCGGGTGCGGCGCGGATTGACCGCGGTGATGCTGGTCGGCGGCGTCGGGTACAGCATGGCGGTGCTCTTCATCCTGCGTGGCGCACCGGATCTCGCCCTGACCCAGATCCTGGTCGAGACGGTCACGCTGATCGCGGCGCTGCTGGTGCTCACCCGGCTGCCCGACACCGCGCTGTACTCCTCGCATGGGGGCAACGGGTTCCGGCTGGCGATCGCGCTCGCGGCGGGGGCGCTGATGACGGCGCTGGCACTGATCATCCCGGGGACCCGGGTCGGCACCCCGGTGTCCGCCGATCTGGCAGGGCCGGCGGTGCAGTTCGGCGGCGGGAAGAACATCGTCAACGTCATCCTGGTCGACGTCCGCGCCTGGGATACCTACGGCGAGGTCACCGTGTTGATCGCGGCGGCGACGGGGGTGGCGTCGTTGATCTTCATCGTCAGGCGCACCGGCCGGGCGCCCCGCCGGCCGACGGTGATGGCCGACCCCGTCCAGCCCCGCCAGCCGTCGCCGTGGTTGGCCACCAACTGGGTGCCGCGCCGGTCGCTGCTGCTGGAGGTCGTCACCCGGATGATCTTCCACGTCATCGTGGTGTTCTCGGTCTACGTGTTGTTCGTCGGCCACGACGCCCCCGGTGGCGGGTTCGCCGCCGGCCTCATCGTCGGGCTGGCGCTGACCCTGCGGTACATCGCCGGCGGCGCATTCGAGCTCGGCGAGGCGGCCCCGATCGACCCGGGGATCCTGATGGGCATCGGCCTGCTGATCGCCTCGGCGACCGCCGTGTACGGGCTCATCGCCGGCGGCGACGCGCTGCAGTCGACCATCCTGTCCGGCACCGTCCCCGTCCTGGGCGACCTGAAGTTCGTCACGTCGTCGATCTTCGACATCGGCGTCTACTTCATCGTGATCGGGCTGGTGCTGGATGTGCTCCGATCGCTCGGCGCGGAGCTGGACCGGCAGGGCGTGCTGGAGCGTGCCGAGTCCACGTCGTCCGCCGGACGCAAGGAATCCGGCCGGTACGGGTCGGCACCCCGGGCATCACGTCAGGGGACACGCCGATGACGAGCAACCTCGTTCTGGCGGTCACCATCGGCGGGCTGTTCGCCTGCGGGATCTATTTGATGCTCTCCCGCAACCTGATCCGGGTGCTGCTGGGCTTCCTGCTGGCCGGCCACGCCGTCAACCTGCTGCTGCTCTCGTCCGGCACCGGCGGGGTGGCGCCCATCGTCGGTGAGGCCAAGAACGGCGAGCCGGTCGCCGACCCGATCCCGCAAGCGCTCATCCTGACCTCGATCGTCATCGGTCTGGCGGTGTCGACATTCCTGCTGGCCATGGCCTACCGCAATTACCAGGTGACCCGGGAACCGGAGATCGCCGACGACCTCGAGGACTCCGAATACGCCGGATCCGACCCCAGCGGCGGTGACGAATGACCTGGCTGTTGCCGTTGGCCGTCATCCTGCCGCTGGCCGGAGCGGGCGTCACGCTGGTTGCCTCCCGCAGACCACGGGTGCAACGGGTCATCTCGGTCGGGGCGGTGACGGCGCAGCTGCTGGTCGAACTGACCATGTTGCTGCAGGTCACCGCCAACGGCCCGATGGTGATGCACGTCGGTGGCTGGACAGCGCCGTTCGGGATCACCCTGGTCGCCGACGAGCTGGCGGCCTTCATGCTCGTGGTGTCCAGCATCGTGGCGCTGACCGTGTTGGTGTACGCGATCTCGCAGGGCATGGCCGACGAGTCGGAAACGCCGGAAACCCCCGTCTCGATCTTCCACCCCACGTTCCTGATCCTGGCCACCGGCGTCACCAATGCGTTCCTGGCCGGCGACCTGTTCAACCTGTTCGTCAGTTTCGAGATCCTGCTGACCGCAAGCTATGTGTTGCTCACCATCGGCGGGACGCGGGAGCGGCTGCGGGCGGGCGCGCCGTACGTCGTCGTCTCGCTGCTGTCCTCGCTGATCTTCCTGGCCGCCATCGCGATGATCTACGCCGCGACCGGGACGGTGAACATGGCCGATCTGTCGGTCAAGCTGCCCCAGGTGGCGCCGGGGATAGTGGCGACGCTGCAGGCGATGCTGCTGGTGGCGTTCGGAGTGAAGGCCGCGGTGTTCCCGATGTCCGCCTGGCTGCCGGACTCCTATCCCAGCGCACCGGCCCCGGCGACGGCGGTTTTCGCCGGGTTGCTCACCAAGGTCGGCATCTACGCGATCATCCGGGTGCAGACACTGCTGTTCCCGCCGGGGTCGTTCGGCACTCTTCTCATGCTCGCCGCCCTCGCCACCATGATGGTCGGCATCCTGGGCGCCATCGCCCAGTCCGGGATCAAGCGGATTCTGTCGTTCACCCTCGTCTCGCACATCGGGTACATGCTGTTCGGCGTCGCGCTGGCGTCGCAGACCGGCCTGGGCGCCGCGATCTACTATGTCGCGCATCACATCCTGGTGCAGGCGGCGCTGTTCCTGGGCGCCGGCATGATCGAGCGGGTGGCCGGGACGACGGTGCTGGCCAGGGTGGGTGGACTGGCGGCAGCGGCCCCGGTTCTGGCGATCCTGTTCTTCGTTCCGGCGATGAACCTGGCAGGGGTGCCGCCGCTGTCCGGCTTCCTGGGCAAGGTGGGGTTGTTCGAAGCAGGGGTCGAAGACGGCCGGGTGCTCGCGCTGATCCTGGTCGCGGGTGGCGCGCTGACCAGCCTGCTCACCCTGTATGCGATCGTGCGGGTGTGGGGTCGAGCGTTCTGGCGTCCGGTCCCTGAGGTCACCGGGCTCGAGGACGAGAGTGACGCGCTGCAGACCGAGTCGGGCCGTCCGTTGGCTGTCCGGCGCCGGGCGCAGCGCGAGGCGCAGGCACGGGTGGCGTCCGCAGAAGCCGCGCGGCTGCCGATCGGGATGGTCGGCGCGACGACGGCCATCGTCGCTGTGGGGCTCCTGATGACCGTCGCGGCCGGTCCCATCTATGCGCTCGCCGATCAAGCCGCCGGCAACCTGGTCGACCGCAGCGGCTACGTCGACGCGGTGCTCGACTCCGGAGTCCCGCCGCCCGGGGCAACGGGTTCGAAGAACACCGGGGCCGGGGCCAGCGTCCTGCCGACCGACGGGGCGGGTTCCAGCTCGGACGCGGGATCGGCTGCCGATTCCGGGGGCGGGGAGGTATCGACTTCCGAAGCCGGCGAGGCATCGACTGCCGGACTCGGTTCGACGGCCGGTTCGACGGCCGGTTCCGGCCCCGGAGGCGGACCGTGACCGGGGTCCGCAGGCTGCATCAGCGAGCCGTCGAGATCCGCGGTGACGCGGGCGCCGGCGGTGGTGGCTGGCGCGCCTACCTGATCACCCTGGCGATGCTGGTGCTGGTCTGGATGGCGCTGTGGGGATCGGCGTCGCTGATCGTCATCCTGCTCGGAATCGCCGTCGGGGCGCTCATCCTGCTGTTGTTCCCGTTGCCCACCATGGACTTTCGGTTCGGATTACACCCATGGCGGATGCTGGTGCTGCTTGCGCGGTTCCTGTGGGACGTGGTGGTGGCGAGCATTCAGGTTTCCTGGCTCGCGGTGCGGCCTCGGCTGCCCCAGCCGGAGGTGACCACGGTGCAGCTGGAGGCCGATTCCGACCTGCTCGAGGCGCTGACCGCGCTGGCGGTGTCGCTGGTGCCGGGCAGTTTGATCATCGACGCGGACTCGGACGACCGGACCCTGACGATCCATGTCCTGGATCCGGGCCGCCAGTCGATGGACGATTTCGCCGAGCAGGTGCGGGCGCAGGAACATCGGATCCGGCTGGCCCTCGGCGATGACGGCAGCAGCGCTGATGGATCTGTCGGCACCGGCGGCACCCCGGCCCGCGCAGGCGGTCGGGCCGACCCGGCCCGGCGCCGAGGGAAGACCGGCAGTGCCCCCGGCGCTTCCGATCGCAAGCGGAGGCGCCGCCGATGACGGTCACCTTGTTGGTCGCCGGCATCCTGTTCGCCGGTGGAGCCGGCTGCGCCGCCGTCCGGCTGGTCCGCGGACCGACCCAGATCGATCGGGCGGTCGCCCTGGATGTGCTGCTCGCGATCCTGGTGGGCGTCATCGTGCTGCTCGCGGCGGTGTCCGGCAGCTCGATCACCCTGGTGATCGCCGTAGTCGTGTCGCTGCTGGGGTTCATCGGGTCCGCCGGGCTGGCCAAGCTGCTGCCGCGGGATCGCCGATGAGCCGCCGAGTGACGCGTCCGGCGCGCCGGCCGGTGGGTGCCGGATGAGCACCATCGACCTCGTCGCGTCCATCGCGCTCGTCGCCGGGGCGTTGATGTCGCTGCTGGCGGGCATCGCGGTGCTGCGCTTCCCGGACGCCATGAGCCGCATCCACGCGGCCACCAAGCCGCAGGTGTTGGGCATCATGCTGCTCATGCTCGGAGTGGGTCTGCGGCTGGGGTCACCGGCCGTAATCGGCGTGCTGGTGCTGATCGTGGTGTTGCAGTTCGTCACGGCACCGGTGTCGGCCCACCTGACGGTCCGGGTGGCCTACCGGCACGCGACCGACGACCAGAACAGCGCCGACAGCGCCGACGGGGCCGCCGCGCTGCCGTCGACGGGTACCGACCGACCCGCTGCCGGTGACGCGGTCACCGTCGATGACGAGCCCGCAGCCGACGACGGGCCGGTTCAGATGGCTCAGGCGCTGGCCGATGAGAACGCTTTGGGAAACCCCGATGTCGACCCGGATGCTGATAGGTAACGTGACCGGAATGTCTGTCATCAATGATCTTTCCAACGCCTATGTTGCCGATCTTGTCCGTATCAGCCCGATGATGGCGACGTATCTGGGTGTACCAGGTGACGACACCCGACTCGATGACCTGTCTCCAGACGGGCTCGCCGAGAGTCATCGGCTGGTGACCTCGACGCTCGACAGTCTCGCCGCCGCCGAGTCCACCGGCGCAGCGGACGACATGGCGCGCGAGGTCCTCGTCGAGCGGCTCCAAACGGAGCGGGACCTGTACGACTCCGGCTGGAGCCACGCGGTGCTGAACGTGATCGCCTCGCCGTTGCAGAACGTCCGGCTGGTCTTCGACCTGATGCCCACCGAATCCGACGACGAGGTCGCGGTGCTCGCCAAGCGGATGACCGCCGTGTCGGCCGCGCTGTCCGGGTATTGGCTGAGCCTGCAGATGGCGGCCGACCGCGGCCGGGTGGCCGCCGTCCGGCAGATCGAGAAGTGCGCTGCGCAGTGCGACACCTACTCCGGCGCCGCCGGTGGGCGGGGCTTCTTCAGCCGGCTCGCGCAGACCGTCAACCCGGACTCCGCCCGCGGGTCGGCACTGACCGCCGAACTCACCGAGGCTGCCGCCGCCGCGGACGGCGCCTACGCCGCGCTCGCTGACAGGCTGCGCACCCAGCTGCTGCACCGTGCGCCCGTCAAGGACGCCGTCGGGCGGGAGCGCTACGTGCTCGCGTCGCGGGAGTTTCTCGGGGCGACCATCGATCTCGAGGAGACCTACGCCTGGGGTTGGTCGGAGTTCCTCGCGATCCAGGCCGAGCTGATCGAGGTGGCCGAACGCATAGCGCCGGGCGCCGGTCCCGCCGGTGCGTCCGCTGCACTGGATGCCGACCCGGCCTATCACGTCACCGGGCTGGACGGTCTGCAGGCGTGGATGCAAGGCCTGTCCGACCTCGCGGTCGCGGATCTGGCCGACACCCACTTCGACATCCCGATGGAGCTGCGCACCCTGGAGTGCAAGATCGCGCCTCCGGGTGGCGGGGTCGGCGCCTACTACACCGGCCCCAGCGACGACCTGGTCCGTCCTGGTCGGATGTGGTGGGCGGTGGAGCCGGGCAGGGAGGTGTTCTCCACCTGGAGGGAGACGACCTCCGTGTACCACGAGGGGGTGCCCGGCCACCACCTGCAGATCGGCACGGCGGTCTACCGCAAGGACAGCCTGAACGACTTCCAGCGACTGCTCGCCGACACCTCCGGCTACAGCGAGGGGTGGGCGCTGTACGCCGAGCGCCTGGTCCGTGAACTCGGCTACCTCGATGACGACGGCGTGCTGCTGGGGATGTTGGACGCGCAGCTGTTCCGTGCCGCCCGGGTGATCGTCGACATCGGTATGCACCTGGAGCTGGAAATCCCCGCCGGCACCGGATTCCACGAGGGGGAGCGGTGGAACGCAGAGCTGGGCCTGGAATTCCTGCTCACCCGCACGATCAGCGACCCGGCCCATTGCCGGGACGAGATCGACCGGTACCTGGGCTGGCCGGGTCAGGCGCCCTCGTACAAGATCGGCGAGCGGGTGTGGCTTGCCGGTCGCGACGCCGCGCGTCGCCGGCACGGGGACCAATTCGACCTGAAGGCCTTTCACATGGCCGGGCTGAACATGGGCGGCATGGGGCTGGATCCGCTGGCCCAACGGCTCGCCGCCCTCTGACCCGAAGGCGCTGCCGAGGCGTCCCGGCACCCGGTTGAGGTGTCCGGGACCGGCGGCTGATCAGCCCGACTGCGGCGGCGGATCCAACGGCAGGTCGCGGCCCAGGATGCCGAACGGGCGGGGGTCGCCGGAGAATCGGTAGCCCCGCAACAGGTCGGCGAAACCCAGCCGCCGGTACAGTCGCCATGCGCGGTTGTCCCCCTCGGGGGTGGACAGCAGGATGCGCCGTTCGGGTCGGTCGCCGGCGAGGGTCCGCAGCAGTGCCTCACCCAGCCCTCGCCCCTGGGAGTCGGGCCGGACGTGCAGCTCCGTCAGCTCGAAGAAGTCGGAGAGTCCTTGCGCTGCATCGGTTCCCAACCCCCGCTTGACCTCCGAGTACCACCACTGACCGGGCTGCCCGCGATAGCCGTAGGCGAGCCCGCGGATGCGATCGTCCGCGCCGATGGCCACCACGCACGCGAACCCGGCTCGCAGGCTGTGCTCCTCCCACAACACGCCCCGCGCCCCGGCCACGTCGGCCGGGTACCGCATGGCGGACACGTAGACGCCGATCAGCTCGGACACGCGGGCGCGGAAGGCGGCCTGGTCCAGGAAGGCGATGACGGAGGAGTCGGGGGCCATAGAGTGCGCCGAGCCGGCGGCCCGGCTTGCTCTCGGGTGCCCGTCGCCAAGGGCCTGGTCAAGCGGGCGATGCATGCGGGTATCAGATCATGGTTGACGATCTGACGGGCACTGCCCTGCCTGGGTAGCCGGCCTCCATGACGATGTGCGGCGCCTGACTGTCTGGCCTCGGGGCGGCCTGGAGCTCCTCGTTGCTGGGCGGCTCGACGTCGTGGCCTCCGGGCGGCCAGGGTCTCACCGACGTCGGGCCGCAGCGCTACCTCCTGGCCTCCGGGCGGCTGGGGACCTCTCCGTGCTGGCTGGCTCATGACCGCCGCGGCGTGGTGCCCGGTGGGCGTCATTCGGGCCCAGGGTGACCCCGGAGGGCGATCACATCGGCAGTGTCGGACCCCTCCCGTATCTTGACCTGGTCATGCCAATTGGACAGGTGTACGATTCGAACACAGGTTCGATAGTAGGGAGCGGAGATGACAGTGAAGGTACTCGCGGACTACCGCGGGAGGCGCGGTGCTGCCGTTGGTGTTGCGGGTGAGCAGTCGATGTTCCCCACCGGACTGTCGATCGAGTCGACGCGTCACCCGGCCGGTCGACGCGCTCGTCGAGCCGATGCGTCCGCGCCGGTACCACAGGCCGCCCGCGACCTGCTGGCCGACGCCGGGCGCGGCCTGGGGCGGGCGATCCGGGCCACCGACGCCGCCGATCGGTACGCCGCCGCTCACCTGGCCGCGTTGCGGACCGCGGCTGCCGTGTTGGCGGCGCGGGCCAGACCGGTCCGGGGACGTCGGGGGAGTGCCTGGGAGTTGATGTCGAAGGTGGCGCCGGAGTTCTCGGAGTGGGCGGCGTTCTTCGCGGCCGGTTCCGCGAAGCGCCAGGCGGCCGAGGCCGGCATCCAGCGGCTGGTGTCCGCCCGTGAGGCCGATGACATGGTTCGTCAGGCGTCGACCTTTCTCGATCTTGTCGAGAACGAGCTTGCCCGCGGCGGCTCCGGTCCGTGACGTAGCGGGTTGATTCGTCGAGGGCCGATGGGAGAGGCCTTCGCTCGTCGCCGTCATGCGGCGTGAGGCGTGAGGCGTGAAGCGCTCAACGTTTGGTCTTGAGCCGCCCGGCGCGCATCAGTCGATCAAGGAGGGCGTCGAAGCTCTGGGCGATCTCCCGCGCCCCGGCCGTCGGCCACTGATGGATCGGTACGCCCGCGCCCTGTGCCTGCTGCACCGCGGAGCGGTCCGGCAACACCGGGGACAGCACCAGCGGTCCGAACAGGTCCTTGAGTTCAGCCAACCGGTACTCGTGCTCGGTCACCCGGGGCCGGAAACGGTTGATCACCACGCCGAGCGGCTGCAGCGTCGGGCGGTGTGCGGCGCGTTCCGATTGCACCGCCTCCAGGGCACGCTGCACACCGGTGACCGCGAACAGCGACGGTTCGGTTACCAGCACCGCCCGGTTGGCCGCCGTCAACGCGCTGCGGGTGAGCTGCCCGAGGGACGGTGGGCAGTCGATCAGCACCAACTCGGGCGCCGGCGAGACCTTGTTCAACGCGCCTGCTAGCCGGAAGAGCTTCTTCGAGCCTGGATCGGGATGGTTGTGTGCCTCGGTCCGTTCGCTGCCCGGCAGCAGCCGCAGGTGCTCGCCCCATTGGGAGGTGCGGAGGGCCTTGCCGACCACCTTCGCGGTGGGGGTGTCCAGCACTTCGGCGATCGACACCCGGCGCCGGCCGTTGGATCCGGCGTTATCCGGGTCGGAATCCGGATCGACGGTGGTGGTCGCGTTCATCTGGGGGTCGAGATCGACCAACAGGGTGTCTACTCCGCGGTGCAGAGCCGCTGAAACCAAACCGAGGGTGACCGTGGTCTTCCCGACGCCGCCCTTGAGGCTCAACACACTGGCCACCAGCATCGGCCAACCGTACAGGTCTGCTGCGGCGAATCCTGGGATGATCGTCTGGACTCGGAGGGCCGCGGATACGCTGCGGTAGGCACGCGTCAATCGCGTTCCATCGCCCGCGGGAAGAACAGCGCCGCGGCGTCGCGGGCGGGTCCCAACGGTGCGGCGGCAGCCCTGGACAAGGAGAGCGATGAGTGACGTACGCCGGCCCGTCACCGGCGATCCGGTCGATGCCGCGCTGGCCGATGTGGTGGCGCAGTTGCCTGGCACCCGCGTCATCGACGTGGGCGGTGGCAGCGGCACCCGTGCGGTCCCGTTGGCATGTCTGGGGTGCCTGGTCACGGTCGTCGACTCGTCGGTCAATGCGCTGGCCATCCTGCACCGCCGGGCACAGGACGCGGGGGTGGCACACCTGGTCACCGGGGTGCAGGCCGATGCCGATCAACTCGGCACGGTCGTGCCGCCGGCGCAGGCCGACCTGGTGTTGTGCCACCACCTGCTGGAAGAAGTCGACGACCCGGCCGCCGTGGTGACCGCGCTGGCAACGGTGTTACGGCCCGGTGGCACGGCGTCGGTGCTGGTGACAGGGCGTTTGGGTGCCGTCCTCCGGAACATCCTTGCCGGCAGGTACGCGGCGGCGCGATCGGTGTTGACCGATCCGGACGGTCGGCTCGGTTCGTCCGACCCGCTGCGTCGCCGGTTCGAGCCGAGCACTGTTGCCGATCTGCTCACCCACGCCGGCCTGCAGGTCGAGGCCGTGGTGGGGGTCGGAGTCGTCGCCGGGCTGGTCGCGGGTGGAGTCCGGCAATCGTCGGTGGGAACCGACCTCGAGCTGGCCGATCTGGAGGAGCTGGCCGCTGCTGACCGCACGCTGCGGGACCTGGCGCCCGAGCTGCACGTCCTGGCTCGCCGCCCGGCAGCAAGGGGCTGGGCAGCACCGGGCGGGCTGGTGGAATGATCAAGGCCAGCGCCCGTCGGCTCACGGCCGACCCGCCTGTCGCGCGATGAGCCGTCACACCGCCACCACTCGTCAGCCGACGGCCGATCCGTCTGTCGCGCGATGAGCCATCACACCGGGACCGCCCGTCAGGTGACATCAGATCCGTCGTCCGTCGACGACAGCGACTGCACGATCCTGCACGTCGATATGGACGCATTCTTCGCCATGGTCGAAGTGCGTCGCAGGCCGGAGCTACGCGGCGTTCCGATGATGGTCGCCGGCGCCAGCGGCGGCCGAGGTGTCGTGTTGTCGGCCACCTACGAGGCCCGCGTGTCTGGTGTGCGATCGGCGATGCCGACCTCCGCGGCCATGGCGTTGTGTCCCGGCATCGTGGTCGTCCCGCCCGACCACAGCGCTTACGCCGAGGCGTCCCGGGCCGTGATGAGGATGTTCGCCGACGTCACCCCGCTGGTGGAGCCGCTGTCGGTGGACGAGGCGTTCCTGGATGTGGCGGGCGCGCGGCGCCGCTACGGGCGTCCCGGCTTCATCGCCGCCAACCTGCGGGCACGGATCCGAGCTGAGCTCGGATTGACCGCCACTGTAGGGGCGGCATCGACAAAGTTCGTCGCCAAGCTGGCCTCCAGCCTGGCCAAACCCGACGGGTTGCTGCTGGTGCCGCCGTCACGGGTACTGGACCTGCTCCATCCGCTGCCCGTCCGCGCGCTGTGGGGGGTTGGTCCCAAGACCGCGACCAGGCTGGCCTCGATGGGGCTCATCACCGTCGGCGAGATTGCGGCGATGGACCTGCCGATGCTGATCGGAGCGCTGGGCAAGGCGAACGGGATACGGCTGCACGACCTGGCGTGGGGCCGAGACAACCGCCGGGTGCAAGGGTCAAGCGCCGCCGATTCGTCGGTCGGCGCGGAAAGTACTTTCGCCGTCGATTCCGCCGACCCGAGCTTCCTGGCGCGCGAGATGCTGGCGCTGGCCGAGAAAACGGCGCGGCGAGCGCGACTGGCGGGCGTCCGGGGGCGCACGATCTCGATCAAGGTGCGATACGAGGACTTCACCACGGTCACCCGCTCGGTGACGCTGTCGTCGCCGACCGACCTGTCGCACACCGTCTACGCCACGGCGCTCGAATTGTTGTCCAAGCTCAGGGCCTCCGGGGGCGGTCGGGTGCGGCTGCTCGGGGTCCGGTTGGAGGGTCTCCGACCCGACGACGATGTGGGGGAGCAGTTGGAACTCGGGTCGGGGGACCCCCGCCCCGGCTGGCGGGAGGCCGAGAATGCGGTCGACCGGGCGGTTGCCCGCTTCGGCACGTCGGCGATACGTCCTGCCGCGCTGGTCGAACGGCCCGAACGGCCCCGATGGTCAACCCGAGTGTGTGAAAACCGACCAGATTCCGACGCACGCTAGTGGACCGCGCAGACTACTCGTATTGTGGTGTCAGGCCGTTGATTGACGGCCGTAAGATGTGACCCACCAGCGTAGGTCAGGTGCCGGAGGAGG
>JADGOY010000380.1 GCA_017882715.1 Nakamurella sp.
CGGCGACGGTTCCACGATCGGCATCCTGCTCGCCGCGTCCCGCGACGATGTCGTCGTTGAGTACACACTCCGTGGCCTGACACCCCCATGGCCGTCAGCACGTTCACCACTCACCGGGCGTTGCCGGACGACGTGCGGGAAGCACTGCCGACCCCGGCTGACCTGGCCGCGATCGTTCGGGGCGCAACAAGCCATCGAGAACAGGAGTAGATCCCGGGCGGGCGACGCCACGTCCCCTTGAACGGTCTCAAGGGGGCGCGCGCAGCAGCGTAAATCTCAGGGGTAGGCGAACCGGTCCACCGCTTCCACGCCGCCGGCGGGGCACGTCCGAACCCGGTTGACCCAGACACGCTCGCCCTGCCGGTGTTCAGCCGGTGAGCTTTCGGATGAGCGCGACCCACTGGTCCCATTCGTCGTTTGTCCATCGGCCGTGATTGTCCAGCCGTGTCGTTTCAGGAGTCCTTCGTCGCCGTCGTCGCCGATCTCAGCCGCTTGGTCGTGGCCAACGGTGTCGATCTCGTGGCCCGTCTGGTTGAGGCCCACACCCACCCGTGGCAAAGGGCACCGCTGCCCCATTCGTCGGGGTTGACCTGCCCGACTTTGGTGTTCATGGCGAACAGGTCCCCGTCCCCACCGCCGTCATCCGAGGTGAATGTCGTCTGCCCCATCGACGCCGACGTCGGTCAGTTCGTCATGAGCGGTACAACCCTGGGGGCGGGCTGGGTCGGTGCTGCCGCTGCCCGAACAGACCTACCTGCGCGAGGCCGCGACCACCGTCGAGGACCTCAAGGCCCTGGCCCCGACAGCCGGGAACCGTCCGGCAGCCGAAGGTCCAGCTCCGGGTTCGCCCTGGTGAACGGGCGGGCGTTCATCGACGCGTCCGCCGCCAGGTTCGCCACGATCCCCATCAGGTCCTCATCTGCCGCCGCGATCGGAGAATGTCGAACCTTGCCGCGGTCATCGGCGTAGGTGACCCACACCTCGTCGCAGCCGTTGATGTCGATGTTCTCGATGTCGTTGTCATCCAGCAGATCCTGCAATTCCCCCGCTCGGTACATGGCTGGTCGATCGCCATCATGAACCGCATGTCATAGCCGGTGTCCGCGGGCATTTCCCCGCCACCGGCCAGCACCGCAGATTGATGACGTTGCACCGCTGCGCTGATCACACTGAGCCCGAACTGCCGTTCATCCTCCGCCGACAGTTCCGGCTGGTTGGCCTGCTCGCGGCGCTGCCTGGCGCGGGTCATCTCATCAGCGACCAGCTCACGCGACGCCCGCACCAGCTGCGGATCCCACCGGCAGGGACGTCACGGCCGGGCCTCCAGCATCGTGGTCCCGGGCAGGGCCGGACGGACCTGGTCGGAATTGAACTGGCGGCTCTTCGGCGGGCCGGTCACCACCACCCACCGGTGGACGGTCCCGGGACGGGTCACCCACCGATCCGACGAGTTCGGCCACCGGCGTGCCTCGAGGGACGATTCGACGACTGCTGAGGGGAAAGCCGGACCTGGCTGTCCAACCGCGGCGGATCCGCCCGGACACGGCCAAGCAACTGCTCGCACTCCAATGACCCCGGTCAGCCTTCGACGAACGCTGGGCCGGTGAGCCGTCACTGCGCGGACCGCAGCAGACGTCGAAGCGCAACACCGCGCCGCATCATCCGCCCTTACGCCCAGCTCTCCGAGCTCTCGTTGTCACGGCGCGCCTCCCAGGCATCGAATGCATTCACCGGCAAGATCGCCACATGTCCGCAATCAGAGGTCGTCGGCGTCGCTCGCACGCAGGCAAGCCGGAACCGGTGATCATGCAGGCACGGGTCGCGCCAGACCGACGCGAGAAGGCGAATCGGGCGGCAGATGCCGCCGGAATCACCCTCGCCGAATACCTGGAGCTGTTGATCGATCGCGACCCGGTCGATGCGGACGGCTGTCCGCTCTGGCTCCCTCGCAACCACTTTCAGGAGGAGTTGCCGCTCAAAACCGCCTGATCGAGCAAGCACAACTCCACAAAACGACGGAAGCCGCCCCGTTGGCGCGGGACGGCTGGTCGTCAGGCGGTCAGACAGTTGGCGCTGTCCCGGCCCATCTACTGAAAGGCTCTGCTTTGGCTGGCAGAACCGATGCTAACGCATCCCCACCACCGGTGCGACTCACCACACCGTGTGTCGCTCCATTTGTTCGATGCTCGCAAGGCGGCTGGATCCCGTCGATCCGTCGCACGACAGTTGCGGCGCGGTCCGTAGCCCTCCGCCAATTCGCCGACGGCTGGCTACGGACAGACATCCCAAACCCACCAGTGGTCGTACACCCCAGGCGAAGCCGTCATCGTGCGCTCCCAGACAGCACGAAGGAACACGTCACCAGCGACGGCGCCGACGTCGTCAGCCAGACCCGCCCCGCGTTCACCGAACGCGGGGTCGCCCGGCGTGCGCTGATTGAGGGCGCGCTCCGACGAGAGACCAACCTTCCGCCTGTGCGCGGTCAAAGGAGCATGCGATCGAAGTCCATCTAGCGCCCGAAGGCGCACCGACAAGTACATAAACGACGAAAACCCGCCCAGACCGGGGCGGGTTACGTCGAAGTTGATGACCGGGACCAGTTAGCGCTGGGAGCCCGGTCTGACCCCGAAGGGTCTGTCGTGCTGGACAGCTCCAATAATAACGCACGCCTGGTTCCGGATCGAGGAACATCACCAAGCGTCGCGCGCCGGGACCCAAACCCGGACTCCACTCGCCAACGCTGCGCAGCAGAAGTGTGGGCAGCCCTCGCGCCGTTGTTGGCGGGTCGTCCGCGGGTTCGGGAGTCCCGTGGTGGTGGTCATACGTATTTGCGGCGGTGGGAGCGGCCGTTGACGGCGCGGTTGCCG
>JADGOY010000381.1 GCA_017882715.1 Nakamurella sp.
TCGCTCCCGGTGACCGAGACGACCTCGATGCCGTTCTTGCGCAGGTAGGTGTTGGTCGCCTGGTTCCGCTCGTAGCCGAAGATCACGCCGGGTGCGACGGCCAGGAAGTTGTTGCCGTCGTCCCACTGCTCGCGCTCGGCCGCCCGCTCGTCCTGCGTGGTCGTCATGAATGTGACCTTGTTCACGCCGAGGGCCTCGGCGATGCCGTCGGCGAGGTGGCCGACCTTCGACACGGTGATGCCGCCGCTCCCGTCAGGGGTGATGGTCCAGGCGCGCAGCGCTTGGTCCATACCGGGGTAGACGATGAACCGGTCGGTGTCGATGTGGGTCATCACGGTGTCGAGGTGCATGAAGGCATGCGACTTGGGCAGCTCGACCGCGATGATCTCGTTGACCTGGCCGATCTCGAAGAGCTCGAGCGCCATGATCTCGACTGCCTGGGGGCTCGTCCGCTCGCCCATACCGATCAGGACGGCACCCTGACCGATGACCAGGACGTCGCCGCCCTCGACCGTGGCCGGGCCGGAGGCCGCGGGGTCGCCGAAGAGCATGGGGAAGTCCTCATTGGCGAACATCGGGTGAAATCTGTAGACCGTCAATGAGTGGATGGTCTCCCGCTTACGGGCGGGTTTGGCCATCGGGTTGACCGACACCGCGTTGTAAATCCAGCAGGAGTTGTCCCGCTGGAAGAGGTGGTTCGGCAGCGGGGTGAGCGCGAAGTCCTCGTCATCAAGGCTCTGCCAGAACAGGCTGGGGGTGTCGATGTGCAAGTCGCCCTTGAGCACCCCGCCGATGAGAAGGGAGGTCAGCCTCTCGCTGTCGGCGCCGAGGATGAGGTCGCTCAGTGGCTTGACCAGTGCCGGGCCGGCGGTGTTCGCGTTGACGACGTGCTCGATGAGGAACTCACGGGCGCCGGGCTGGTCGAGGGCGGTGGAGAGCAGATCCGCGAACAGGTGAACCTTGACGCCTTTGTCACGTAGCCCCTGAGCGAAGGCGTCGTGCTCCTCGCGCGCCCTCTTTGCCCACAGGATGTCGTCGAAGAGAAGCCCTTCGACGTTGCTCGGGGTGAGCCTGGATAGTTCGAGACCCGGGCGGTGCAGGATGACCTGCTTGAGCTGGCCGATCTCGGAGTCGACATGGAACCGTGCCATTCGGGGCACTCCTCTCGGGCTCGGCGGACCCTTCGAGCATCCACCGTTGCCAATTTGCGGATGAGACGGGGGTTGCTGGGGGCGGCCTCGACGTGGGTCTTGATGGGCACTGCCGACGGCGGGGCGCGCTTCTTCCGCCGCCGTTCCAATGGGGGCCCGCTGTCGGCGAGCCCCCAGGTGACTTGCGCATGAATCGTGTGGTCAGGTCGTGGCCTGAGTCGGCTTGTCGAGGACAGCCCGCTGGGATGGAATGCCGGCCAGGAGGATGCTCTCCTCGCCCGGTGGGATGACCGGGGTTTCCCCGTACTCGTTGCGGGCCTTCTTGAGGTAGATGTAAACGGGAATCCCGAGCAGCAGCGCGAAGGTGCCGTAGTACAGCGTCTGGTAACCGCTTGCCTGCATCGCCCAGTAGCAGAAGGCCAGAGCCAGAACGGTGACTGTAATGTCGCGGGCGAGATGGGGGGCGCTCACTTTGCGCCCGCGGGTCGTCAGGTAGAACAGCTGCGCGGCCATGGAGAACATGTAGGGGATGACCGCGGTGAGCACACTCAGGCTGATGATCACCGTGAGCAGATTCTTGAGCCCGATGTAGCCGAGCACGGTGACGGCGGTCGCGGCGCAGGTCGAGACGATGATGCCCCAGTGCGGGACGCCGTTGCGCGTCTTTCCGAAGAACGCCGGGAACAAGCCGTCCTTGGCCGCGGCGAACGGCATCTCGGCGCAGATCATCGTCCATCCGTTGAGGGCGCCGATGCCGGAGATGATGGCGAATGCTGCGACGAGGTTGCCGGCCCAGGTGCCGCCGAAGATGTTGTTGGCCGCGGTCGAGAAGGATGCGGGGTCGGAAAGCAGCGAGCCGTTGGGCACGGTGCCGAAGACCGCGGCCAGCGACAGGACGTAGACGACAGCGCAGCCGAGCGTGCCCAGGATGGTCGCCCGGCTCACGTTGCGCTCCGGATTCTTGACCTTACCGGCGGCGACGCTGGCCGCTTCCAGACCCAGATAGCTGAACAACGCAATGGACGCCCCGGCGGAGATGGCCCCGAGCACGGACGTGCCATTCGGGACGGAACCGCTGGTGAAGTCGGCGGACGTGAGCCAGAAGATGCCGATGAAGGCGAAGAAGACGAGCGGGATGAACTTCAGGATCGTCGTCACAACCTGGAACGCCGCGAAGTTCTTGACCCCGGCGAGGTTCACGACGGCGGGCACCCACAAACCGACGAGGGCGATGAGGATGGAAGCCCACTTGGCTTCACTCTTGTTGACGAATACCTCGCAGTAGTTCACCCAGACGACGACGATGGCCACATTGCCCATCCAGGCGGTCAGCCAGTACGACCAAGCGTTCAGGAAGCCCGCGAACTCCCCGAAGGACTCGCGCGCGAACGCATACGGGCCGCCCTCGGAGTTCTTGACACGCTTGCTCAACGCTCCGAAGACGACCGCGAGCAGCAGGGCTCCGACGGTTCCACAGATGAAGGCGACGAGGGCCACAACGCCACTGCCGAACGCTGCGAGCACGCCGGGCAGCCCGAATACACCGGTTCCAATGATGCTGCCCATGATCAGAGCGGTGGCCTGCGGAAGCCCCAGCGCACCGCCCCCTTGTGAGGCAGGTACTTCGGTCGCGGTTGTTTCAGTGGACATGTCGCCTCCTGGACGACGGGATGGGCGGGCAAGAGGGTTCCGCGCGGCGTGTCGAGCACG
>JADGOY010000382.1 GCA_017882715.1 Nakamurella sp.
CCCAGGGTGCCAACCGGTCAGTTCGAGGGGGATGCACGCCACCCCGGGGATGGGTTGCCGCCCTGCTCGTTGGTTCGCACGAACACGCCGTGAAACCCGTCTCGGTGGCGGAGGTGTCGCCGATCGACATCGCGGACTCCCTTCGTCGTCCCGGTTGTTGCTGGTCAACGGATTAGCGCCCGGCGACCCCACCACCGTTACAACACGCGGCCCGTGCCGCTGCCAATGGCTGGGATTTCGGTTTGGCAGAGCTTGGCAGAGAGGGCACCGGGTGGGCGGCGGTGTCCGGGTTCGCGCGGCGTGGTCACCTCGGGGTTGGCATGGTCGCTGCGCGTGTTTTGCGGTTGTGCGCTGTCACCGGATGCCGGATTGACCGGGCCCTGTTGGGCGGTCACGCTGGTAGGTGATGCCTGCCTCCCGTGCCGAACGCGCTGCGATTGACCATGTGGTGCAACAACTTTCCGCGCAGTTCAGCATGCTCGACCCCGCTGTCGTGCAGCGCGTCGTGCAGGAGGCCCATCGCCGGTTCGCCGGTCACCCGACCCGCGAGTTCGTGCCGATCCTGGTCGAGGACTCCGCCCGCGACCGGCTCCGGGTCACCCCGGTCAGACGCCGCACCAGAACCGGCACGGCGGCGAACACCAGGCGTCGCTGACCTGCGGGTGCCGTTCGTGAGTTCTCGGGTCGGGGGGGGTTGCATCGACCCCCCTGGGGGTGCGGCAACGGTGGCCCGGGCCGGCGAGTGCGCGGGGGTCGGTGTGCCGGTCTCAGCCGGGTGGGGCGGGGCCGTGGGGTGGGCGGAGCTGGTCGGCGACCTCGCGGAGCGTGTCGGCCAGGGCATGGACCTCGCGGCGTTTCCGGCCGGCGCCCATCCCAGTGGGGTCGATGTGGTTGCACGGCGCCCTGCAGGACGGGTCGGGGTCCCCGGTGTCGCCCGCGGTCGGCTCCACACCACGATCCCCCGGCGAGCAGCTTCTGGTGGGGTCGACGGCTCTGTCCAGAGTCGCGGTGCACCGTCGAAACGTGGGGGTCGTGGGCGCGTGGGTGGGGGTAAACGTCACAAGCACCGCCGGTATCGTTACATCCTTGCGTCGTCTGACGTTTTGTCACGTAGTGCGTCCCCGGTCGTGCACGCCTGCACGGTCCCCAGAACATGCGTAGTAGGCGATGAACAAAAAGGCGGCCACCGCCAGGGATCGGAGCATCAGTTGGATCGCCAATCGGCGCCGCTGCGCCTTGGTCAGGTCGTCGTATCGCTTGACTGTCTCCTGCGCCATCGGGCAGCGATCTCAGCAAGGCAAGGGCAGTCGGATGCCCCCGAAAAGGCCTTGGGCGCAGCGCCGCTGGGAGTCGAGTGGACCGGCGGCGGCGGGCGTATCGGTTGCGTCGGTCATGATCGGTGTCCGTTCTCCGCGGGCCGACGTGTGCGAGCGCGTTGTCGTCGACTCGGTGCCGAGGGCAGAACTGAACCCCGTCGACCGGCGTCGCTGCGAGCGCAGGTTTGATTCGTGGCCGACAACACGGCCGCGAATCAACCAAACTCTCTCAACGGCACGGATTCGGTGACTTCATCCCTGACGGGTGAGGCGCCAGCGTGTGGCGGGCCGGAAACATCGGTCACACAGCAGTACCAGCAGAACCATTCCGGAGGTGGGGGACATGTCGGACACGCCCAGCGGGACTCCGCCGACCGAACCGCTGCCCCCGGTCCAGCCCTCGTCGGACGCCCCCGACCTGCCGACCGCGCCTGTATCGACATCGACATCAACGACGTCGTTGACCCGGGAGCCGGCGCCGGTCCCGGACAAGGGCGCCGCGGCGGGTTTCCGTCGGGTGCTCGAGCGCGGACCGCAGGCTCGCGTCTGGCGCATCACGTCCATCGTGCTGTTGATCTTGGGCTGTGTGCTGGCGCCACTGGGTGTCGCGGCCGGCTGGGCCAAGAATCTGGTGACCGACGAGACGGCCTACCTCGACGCCGTCGGGCCGCTGGCCACCGACCCGGTGGTGATCGACGCCGCCCAGAACAGGGCCGTGTCGGCCATCGACGACGCGATCACGAACCTCAACCTGGCCGACAAACTCGGCGACGAGCTGACCAGCCTGGGGCTGCCGCCCAAGCTGGCCACGCTCGCGGAGAGCTTCGCCCCGATGCTGCGGGCGCAGGTCACCGACGTCGTCACCAACGTGGTGCACAAGATACTGACGAGCCAGGAGTTCGCAGACGCCTGGCGAACCGCCAATGCCGAGGCGCACACGGCCTTCGTCAATGTGATGACCGGTCAGGACCCGGGCCCGGCGGCCGGGGTCAGCGTGAAACTGGGCTCGTTGATCGGAACGATCAAGAACAAGCTCACGTCGAACGGCGTGGCCTGGGCCTCCCAGATACCCGACGTCCCCGTGCAGTTCGACATCGCCAACAACGCCAACGTCAAGAAGATCCAGGGGTATTACGACCTGCTCAACACGCTGGGCACCTTGCTGCCGTGGCTCGCCATCATCTTTCTGCTGGCGTCGATCGCCATTGCGCCCAGCCGGATCAAGGGGCTCTTCCGGGTGGCGGTGTGGTTGGCCGTGTCGATGGTGGTGCTGGCCATCGGGTTGATGCTCGGCCGCTCCTACCTGGTCGGTGCGGCGCCGTCCCAGCCGGACGTCACCAAGGCCCTCGCCGCGCAGTTGACGGTCAACCTGCGCTCAACCATCAGGGCCATCCTGATCGCCTCTGTGGTGATCGCGGCGGTCGCCTGGATTTTCAGCCCGTGGAAGTCCGCAACGTCGCTGCGGGCCTGGCTGCGCGGCCTGACCGGTCGGGTCGAGGACTCCCGGTGGCGGCTCGGCATCCAGATCGGCGC
>JADGOY010000383.1 GCA_017882715.1 Nakamurella sp.
CTCTGGCAGGTTGAACGTCTACGTCGTCGATGGAACGGCCGTGGTCCTGGATTTGGCGCACAACGAGGCGTCACTGGCCTCGCTGCTCGAGGTGGCCGATGCCCTGCGCCGACCCGGGGGCGTGCTGGCCGTGGTCGTCGGGACCGCCGGGGATCGCACGGACCAAGCCATCTATGCGACGGGCGCGATGGCCGCGACGGCTGTTGCAAACCTATTTTCACGGAGTAACGTCCCGGTTTCACGGAGTAACGAGCCGCTCTGGGTTGAACGCCATCATCGCGTCACGCGGGCCGACCGGGCACCAATCACGATCCGCCAACAGGCAGGGGACCCATGAAACTGCGTCACACCCGTCGGGTGGCAGCGCTGGCCACCGCCGCCGCTGTCTTTGCCGGGATCGGTATCGCAGCGGCGCCGTTGTCCTTCGCCGCCCCAACCGGCTCGGTGTCCATCGACAACACCCTGCCGCGCTGGCTGCCGCGTGCGCAGAAAGTCGAGGTCACCACCTTCGCTGCGGCGCCGCAAACCGTGCGGGTCTATCTCGATCCGAATGGCGGCATCCGGGCTCTGCAGGCAAAGGTCGACGCATTGTCGGATCCGCGTTCGGCGCAATACCAGCAATGGCTGACCGTCGATCAGTACAACGCCGCGTACGAGCCGACTCAGGCAACCGTGGATTCGGTGTCGAAATATCTGACATCGCAGGGCCTGACCGTGGATGGCGTCGAGGCGAACCACCGGTACATCGCGGCCAGTGGCTACGCGGGACAACTGAATCAGACATTCGGCGTCACGCTGGGCAACTACACCCACGACGGCCAGACCGTGACCGCCCCGTCCAGCGCAGTCACCCTGCCCGCCGATATCGGGGCTGCCGTGCTCACCGTGACGGGCCTGGACACCACCGTCACGAAATTCACCCATCGGAATGACACGCCGGACGTCACCCCACCAGCGTCGTTCGTCAACGGCCGGCCGTGCAACATCAATTACGGAAACCTGCTCGCGACATACCAGGCCGATTACCAGACGCCACTACCGACGTTCCAGGGCCAATACCTGCCGTACTCGCCGTGCGGGTACACCGGGCCGCAATTCCGGTCCGCATACGAGGGCACGACCAAGCTGAATGGCACCGGGGTCACGGTGGCGATTACCGACGCCTATCGCTGGCAGAAGATCGCCTCGGACGCCAGCACCTATGCAGAGAATCACGGCGACAGCGCCTACGGCGCAGGCCAGCTGACCGAGTCGCTGCCCGGTTCGTTCACGGACCAGGAAGCGTGCGACGCGTCTGGCTGGACGGGCGAGGAGACCCTGGACGTCGAGGCCGTGCACGCGATGGCTCCGGCCGCCAACATCCGCTATTACGCATCGGCGAGCTGCCACGACGTCGATGTGCTCGACACCCTGAGCCGGGTCATCGACGAGAACAAGGCTCAGCTGGTCTCCAACTCCTGGGGGCAGGCCGAGGGCCTGGAAACCAGTGACTTGATCGCCGCGTCCGAGCAGGTCCTGCTGCAGGGTGCGGTCCAGGGAATCAGCTTCCTGTGGGCCTCCGGCGACAGCGGTGACGAACTCGCCTCGTCCGGTATCAAGCAGGCCGACTATCCGGCTTCCGACCCGTACGCCACCGGCGTCGGCGGCACCTCCACCGCGATCGGCAACAACGGCACGCTGAACTTCCAGGCCGGTTGGGGTACCCAGAAGTACTTGCTGTCCGCCGACGGCAAGTCGTGGGAGCCACAAGGCTTCCTCTACGGTGCGGGCGGCGGCTTCTCGGCGCTGTTCAATCGACCCTCGTACCAGAAGGGCGTGGTCCCGGCCTCCGCTCCCCCCGGGCGCGCGGTCCCGGATGTGGCGATGGACGCCGACCCGAACACCGGCATGCTGATCGGCCAGACCCAGACGTTCCCGGACGGCGTGCATTACGGTGAATTCCGGATCGGCGGCACCAGCCTGGCCTCGCCGCTGTTCGCCGGCATGACGGCGCTGGCAATCCAGAACGGCGGCGGGAAGGGCCTCGGGCTGTTGAACCCCAAGCTGTATCAGTCGAAGGCCCTCTTCACCGACGTCGAGAAGACGCCGCAGCAATTGGGCGACGTGCGGGTCGATTACACCAACCGAAACGACCCGTCGGGCGGGATCGTGTACAGCGTGCGAACCTTCGGTCAGAATTCCAGCCTCGCCGTCACAGCGGGCTGGGATGCCGTCACCGGGATCGGTGTGCCGAGCACGTCCTATCTGACTGGCTTCGCGCCCGCGCCGTCGTCGAGTGGCACCGACAATGGGACTGCCATGCACGGTGCGCCTGTGCACTGAACGCCCAATGCCTGACAATATCCCCGGCGCACCGTGAGAGCGGTGCACCGGGGATAGGCGTCACAGGAGGGCACCGTGGCCACCGTCAGCGTCCGTTACATCGTGCATGATGTCGATGCCGCCATCGATTTCTATTGCCGGCACCTGGGTTTCCGCGAGGTGATGCATCCGGCGCCCACCTTCGCGATGCTCACTCGCGGCGACCTGCGGCTGGTGCTCAGCGCACCCGGTGGGCAGGGCGGGGGCGGGCAGATCATGCCCGATGGCACCCGGCCGGAGCCCGGCGGGTGGAACCGCTTCACGCTGCAGGTCACCGATCTGGCCGGCACGGTGGAGGCGTTGCGCCGGCAGGGTGTGCATTTTCGGAACGAGATCGTCACCGGCGTCGGGGGAAACCAGATCCTGATCGACGATCCGTCGGGCAATCCCGTCGAACTGTTCGAGCCCACGATCGCCGAAGCACAGCTGGCCGCGACGCCAGCGCCCCGCGACGAGCCGTGAACGCTGCCCAG
>JADGOY010000384.1 GCA_017882715.1 Nakamurella sp.
CGGAGCGCCGTGCGGCGGCAGCATGTGCTCACGCCCGAGGTCGAAGGTAGCTCGTCAATCCGCACTGGTCCCGCCGAATTGTTCCCATGTCCGATTTCCATCCACATTCCGGTGAGGCCCGTGGACCGTGGCCGGACACGGCGACAGGCTGGTGTCACCGGCGCATCGCCGGTGGGTGGATCGGCGAAAGGGGAACGTTGTGCCGCAACGAGTTCGCAGGGGAAGCAGTGACCAGCTCAATTGGCACCAAGCAATCGGGCAGCCGTCCGACATCGATTGCTCGAGCTGCAGTCCGCGTTGGGCGGCCGCAGCTGGTGAAGAGGGGGAAGGCGTGGGCTGCATCAATCGGCAGGCGCCCGGAAATCAGGTGAACGCCGGAGAGTTGGTGGACGCCGGAGAGTCGAAAGCAAACGCGTTGGTGAAAGACCACGAATCGGCTCCCGGCAGGGCGTCGGACTCGCGGGAGCTGGTTGCCGCCGGAGAGCTGTCGGACGTCACGAAAATGTTGGACGTCACGAAGTCGTCGGACGCCAACGCGTTCGTTCACGCCGCACAGTCTCCGGGCAACAACGAAGGTTCGGGCACCCGCGAACTGGTGGGTGCCGGTGCGTTGTGTGCCGGCCACAGACACCGGGGTCCGAGAGGGTCGGACGTCGGTGCGGGCAGCAGCGACTCCGGCTTGAGCCGCGCAGTTCTCGGCGACGCGGGAATGAGCACAGTCGAATACGCGGTCGGCACGGTGGTTGCCGCCGCTTTCGCCGCTGTGCTGTACAAGATCGTCACAGGCGATTCCGTCATCGCCGGCCTGACGAACCTGATCAACACCGCGCTGTCCACTTCGTTCTGAGCAGTTGTGGTCGGCGATGCGGCGACGAGTGTCCGCTCCGGATGACCGGGGCAGCGTGACGGTGGAAGCGGCCGTCGCCCTGGCCACGCTGATCGTCGTCCTGGCAACGTGTCTGGCCGGGATCGGCTGCATGGTCGGCCAGGTGCGGTGCGCCGATGCCGCCCGCGAGGCGGCGCGTCTGGCCGGCCGGGGAGACGAGGCCGGGGCGGCGGCTGCAGTGGCAGCCCTGGCCCCCGATGGCGCGAGTCTCGCCCTCGGCGGTTCAGGCGACTTGGTGACGGCAACCGTCTCGGTCGGAGATGTCAGCGGACTGGTTCCCGGTGTCACTCTCAGAGCAATGGCCACGGCGGCCCGGGAGCCCGGTACTCCGACTGATGTTGGAGGGTAACAAGACATGCCGCGCAGCCGAGACCCTCGTCGTACGAGGAACTTCGGAAACCCACTCGACGAAATAGGGCGCGCCGCGACGATCACGCGATTGGTCCGGTCGAGGCCGGACCGGCGCACACCGGCATCTTCTCCGCGTCAGGATCTGCCGCGTGCGCTGAATACCCTACGGAGTTCGAGCCGATATTCCGGCGAGGGCGATGGTGGGGTGGCCACCGTATTCGTTTGCCTCGGTGTGGCCTTGGTGATGGCCATGACTGCCTTGGCGATCCATCTAGGTGCGGCGGTTCTCGCCCGCCAACGGGCGGAGACGGCTGCTGACCTCGCCGCGCTGGCGGGAGCCGCTCGGGTACTGAGCGGCGCGGATCTGGTATGCGCCAGGGCGACTGAGGTGGCCTCTGCGAATGGCGTGACGGTGGACTCCTGCGTTGTCCGCGGGATAGATGTACTGATCTCGGTCGTCGGACAAGTCGACGCCGGACCGCTGACGGGGACGGTCTCCGCCCGAGCCCGGGCCGGACCGGTCCGGAGGATCACCGACGGACCCGGATGAAAGCTGCTCCGGAGCGAAGGCGCCGCCCCTCGACGGCAAGCGCCCTCCCCTCGCCGACAAGCGCTGTACTTCGGCGACAAAGCGGCGACAAAGCAGTGTCACTCGCCGACAAGGGTACGGGCACAAGGCGCTGCATCGACGGACATCTCGGGCTCCGGATCAGAACGACATGACGACGCAACGGCGTCACGACGCTCAGCGCGGATCGGCCGTCAAACGTTCTCAAGATCTCGTCCCAATGGTCGTACCAGAGGAAATGGGTGGCACCGTCGACCAGGGTGAGCTCCGCACCGGGAATCGCAGCCGCGCGTCGATCCGCCCCAATTCGCAGGGACCAAATCGTCTGCGCCGCCTTGCCAGATGTGGGTCGGAACGGTGATCGACGCCGGGTGGAAGCCCCACGCCGCGTCGAGCAATTGGTATTCCTGGACAGCCCATCGGGTGTCGACCAGCGCTCCGGCGATCGCCTCGCCCATTTCGGCGGCGACCACTTCGGGAGCCCCCGACCGCTTCGCGACCATCGCGGGACGCAGCCGGGCGCTGGTTCGCAACGCCCAGAACATCGAGCGTTCTACCGGCGATCCAGTTCCGGACAACCGCACGAGGGTCCAGTCCATGTGGTTGATTTCCTCGATCATGCCCGGCCCGTCTCGCGGGATCACGCCGGCGTTGAGGCCGAGCCTGTTGACCCGGTCGGGCAGCCGCGCAGCGCAGGCCTGCGGCCCACGACATCATCGGGGACGGCGGCACCCGTCTCGAGGATCGGTGGGCGCAGGTGCCGTTGTCCGTCGACAGGCGATTGGCTGCAATACGTTCGGAACACAACCGACCGGTCGTCGGGTGATTCGGCGACGACCGCGACCGGTCAGGCGACGTTTGGTTCGCTCTCGGTGTCGAGGAGCGCCAGCAGCTCGACTACCGCGCGCCCGCGGACGCATGTGGTGGCCACCGTCTGGATTCGTGTGTGACGCTCGGCCAGCATTTCCCGGTTCTGGCGGACGAACCTCCGCAGTTGCCGGTGGCCGCGGACCTCGCCC
>JADGOY010000385.1 GCA_017882715.1 Nakamurella sp.
GGGGCACGGCCATTCGGGCGACACGACGTCAACGCAGCTCCTGCAACCCAGCGCAACCCCGCTGGCTGCAGGGAACACAGGACTTACGCCCCTGTCCCGAGGTGGGGATGCACCGGCCGCCGTGGAGGCCGGGTGATCAGCATGGCGATGGTGATGCCGTGAGGACGGCGGGTGTGTTGGCCCGTCCGTTGTACGGGTACGCGCCGTCACAGGTACCTACGAGGCCCCACGATCCAGCCGGCGCGTCGTCATCGACGCTGACCCGGGGAATTCGTTATCGCGGAACACCAGTGCCCGCTTACGAGGAGCCGGCATCATGACCGCGAACGACGGCCCGGGTCGGTTGTCATCTCGGATGCCGCTCGAGATCTCTTCGGTGGTTCACTCTTTCGGCGACCGGTCGGCGCTGGACAGCGTGAGCATGGACGTCGCACCCGGCGTTCTCACCGGCCTCCTCGGGCCCAACGGCGCCGGCAAGACCACGCTGCTGCGGATCCTGCTGGGCGTTCTCGTGGCGGACGGCGGGGGCCTTCGTTGGGGTGGCCGCCCCATCGCCGCGAAGGATCGACAGGGTTGGGGGTACATGCCGCAGGAACGCAGCCTGTACTCGGCGATGCCGGCCGGCGAACAACTCGTGTACTTCGGCCGCCTGCACGGCCTGTCGCGGGCGGACGCCACCCGCAATACCCGGGCACTGTTCGAAGAGCTCGGCCTGGGTGACCGGTGGGGTGACCGCACGGACAAGCTGTCCGGCGGCATGCAGCAACGCCTCCAACTGGCCACGTCGCTGGTGCACGACCCGGATGTCATAGTCTTGGACGAGCCCTTCGCCGGTCTCGACCCGGTCGCCGTGGCCGATCTGTCCGACCTCCTGCGGGACCGCGCCCGAGCCGGCCGGGTGGTGCTGTTCTCCAGCCACCAACTCGACCTGGTCCAGGACCTGTGCGAGGACATCGTAATGATCGATCACGGTAGGACGGTGCTCGACGGCAAGGTGGCCGAGTTGCGGGCCTCGTCCGGAGGCCGACAACTCCGGTTGACCGTCGGCGCCCCCGACCGGATGTGGATCCGCCGATTCCCGAACGTCCGCGTCGCTGAGCAGCATGTCGACGAACTGCGACTCGATCTGCCGCCAGGTACCGACCCCCTGGAGGTCTTGGACGCGGCCCGCGCCGCGGGACCCGTCTACGACTTCGGATTGGAGCTGCCGACGCTGTCCCAGTTGTTCCTGGCAGCCGTCGAAGAGCAGCCGGCGGCACAGGTCGTCAAGGAGGTCGAACGGACATGACGTCTTGGTGGGGCGGTACCGGGCTGGTGGCCGGTCGGGCCCTGACGCAGATCCTTCGATCCCGGTCCTTCAAGGTGGTCACCGGCCTGCTGTTGTTGCTGTCGATCGCCGTGGTCGTGGTGCCCCGCCTGCTGACCGGGGGCCCGCCGACGTACACACTGGCGACGGTAGGCGAGGCCGATCCGGCTGTGGCCGCGCAGCTCGATGCCGCAGCCCGGGCCGGCGACTTCACCATCATCTACACCGCGACCGCGGATGCGGCGGCCGTCCAGGCAGCTGTCCGGAACGAAGATGCCACAGCAGGTCTCGCCGATGGGACGCTCTACGTCCAGCGGAACGGGACCGGTACATTCCCGGTCCTCGTCACCCAGGCCGTCGTTGCGCAGGAGGCAGCGAGCCGCCTGTCCGCCGCAGGTCTCACGCCTGCGCAGGTGACTGACCTGCAGAGCATCCAGCCGCCCAAGCAGGTGACCGTCGGGCCAGTCGAGGATGAGGGGCGCGCGGTCATCGGGTTGGTGATGGGATTGGTGCTCTACTTCGCCCTCACCTTCGCCGGCAATAACATCGCGGCCACCGTGGGGACCGAGAAGGCCACCCGGATCTCGGAGGTTCTGTTGGCGGTGCTGCGACCCAGCCAGATCCTCACCGGCAACGTGCTGGCGGTGGGCGCGGTGACCCTGTTCCAGTTACTCGTCCTGGCGGCGCCGGTCGCCGTCTCCCTTGCCGTGAGTGACACGGCGTCGCTCCCCACGGTGGCGGCTGCCGACGTGGCGTTGGCGGTCGCGTGGTTCGTGCTCGGGTTTGTGCTCTACGCGTTCGTCTTCGCCGCGGCCGCGGCCCTGGTCGACAAGGTCTCCGACGTGGGCACCGCCGTCGCCCCGGTCACCGTCACGCTCCTCCTGAGCTGGGTCGTCGCGCTCTTCGTCGTACTCAACGACCCCAGCAGCCCACTGAGCACCGCGGTCTCGCTGTTCCCGCTCACGGCTCCCATGGCCATGCCGATCCGGTGGGCATCCGGCCAGGTGCCCGTCTACCAGCTCGCACTGAGCATGATGCTGACCGCCGTGACCGCAGTCCTGCTGCTCGCGTTGGCATCCACCATCTACCGGCGAGCGCTCGTCCTCACCGGCCGACGGGTCTCGATCCGCGAAGTTCTCACCACCGCATGACAGGCCCGGCTGCACCGACAACGCTGCCGTCACTGAACGAGGATCGGGCATCCGCCGAAGGGTGGTCACCCTGATCGGTTCTTGCGCGACGACAGCCGAATCCTGGCGGCCCTCACGCCCTCACGGCTATCGGGGATCGATGGGCGTGATGGGACAGCGGGACAAACCGTGGGAGGCTACGCGGCCAGGTGTTCTTGATCGGTTGTGTGGGTGAAGTGGGGGTACCAGCGCCGGTAGTCGTCGGTGAGGGTGTCGTTGAGTACCCGGGTGCGGATCTGGAGTAGTAGGTGCGCGCCGCGGGGGCTCCAGCGCATCTGCTGTTTCTTGACCATGCGTTTGCTGATGACCTGGTTGACCGCGGAT